>NZ_BAAAWT010000001.1:4585000-4885000 GCF_039535215.1 Streptomyces racemochromogenes | reverse complement strand
TCCGGCATCCAGCGCGGCTGACCCGGCCCCGCACCACGGCCCACGGCCCCCCGCCCCGACCCGGGCGGGGGGCCGCCGCACTTCCCGGCGGGGCGCGCGTGCCCTACAGTCGCCTGACGTCAGCTGACGCGCCGTCAGATCCGGCTTGCGGAGAGGACCGTACATGCGCCTCGGACTCGCACTCGGCTACTGGGGCCGCGGGCCCAGCCCCGCCCACCTCGACCTCGCCACCGAAGCCGAACGCCTCGGCTACCACTCGGTGTGGACCGCCGAGGCCTGGGGCTCCGACGCCTTCACCCCGCTCACCTGGATCGCCGCGCACACCTCCCGCATCCGGCTCGGCACCGCCATCGCCCAGATGGCCGCCCGCACCCCGACCGCCACCGCCATGCACGCCCTCACCCTCGACCACCTCTCCGGCGGCCGGATGATGCTGGGCCTCGGCCTGTCCGGACCCCAGGTGGTGGAGGGCTGGTACGGGCGCCCCTTCCCCGCGAGCCCGCTCACCGCGACCCGCGAGTACGTGGACGTCGTACGCCAGGTGCTGCGCCGCGAGGCCCCCGTCACCCTCGACGGCCGCTTCCACAGCCACCCCTACCGCGGCGGGGACGGCACCGGCACCGGCAAACCCCTCAAGCCCATCACCCACCCGCTGCGCGCGGACCTCCCGCTGCTGCTCGGCGCGGAGGGCCCCAAGAACATCGCCCAGACCACCCGCATCGCGGACGGCTGGCTCCCCCTCTACTGGTCACCCACCCGCACCGACGTCTACCAGGCCTCGCTGACCGGCCTCCCCGACGGGTTCATGATCGCCCCGATGGCCCGCGCCCAGGTCTGCGACGACGTCGCCGAGGGGCTGCTCCCGGTCAAGGCGATGCTCGGCTTCTACATCGGCGGCATGGGCCACGCGGCCCGCAACTTCCACGCCGACCTGATGGGCCGCATGGGCTACGAGGCCGAGGCCCGGCGCGTCCAGGAACTGTTCCTGGCCGGGCGCAGGCAGGAGGCGGTACTCGCCGTCCCGGACGCGTTCGCGGACGAGATCTCCCTCGTCGGGCCGCGCGAGCGGATCGCGGAGCGGCTGGAGCTGTGGCGCAAGGGCCCCGTCACGGACCTGCTGGTCACGGCCCCGGACCCGCACACCCTGCGGGTGCTGGCGGAGCTGGGCGGCTGAGCAGCCGTACGTTAGCGAAGCGTTTGCGCCGCCCCGGAGCATGGTGCCCGACCACCGGTACACAGCTCCACAAAGGGGAACAGCCATCATCACCAACCGGATCAAGGCGGGCGTCCTCGCCGCCGCCACCGTCGCGGGCCTGGCCCTGGCCACCGCTCCGGCCGACGCGGCCGACCACTGCAAGGCCGGCGGCGGCGCCGTCTACGTCTGCCAGTACGGGGTGACCAAGCACAAGCTGCCCGACGGCGGGAAGCAGCAGTTCCTGGTGGGCACGGACAACGCCGTGTGGACGCGCTGGACCGACTCCGACGGCGACTGGACCCACTGGTCGTCCATGGGCGGCACCGCCAGGAGCAGCATCGTCGTCATCGACCGCTTCAGCGGCGGCGACCCCTGGCAGTTCAGCCTCTCCGTCGAGGGCAACGACGGCTGGCGCTTCGTGAAGACCCGTCACCACGACGGCAGCTGGACCGACTGGTTCCCCATGCCCGACCCGGTCTAGCCGGTCGGCTCGGGCCGCTGGGGCGGCTCCGGCCGGCCCGTCGCCTCCGGCACGGCTTCGAGGAGCTCGCGCAGGTCCAGCGGCATCACGGCGATCTCCATCGTCCCGCCGCCCTCCAGGTCGCAGGCCACGATCCGCGAGCCCGGGTTGATGAAGAGGCCCTCCCGCACGGAGGGCGCCCGTACGGCGGTGGCCCGGGCGCCCGCCAGGGACACGGCCGGGCCCCGGCCGGGCTGCCAGCGGGCGGCGCCCCCGTCCGCGTACAGCCGTCCGGAGCGCCAGCGGCCACCGCCCGCCGGGGTCCGGGCCATGCCCGGGATCCCGGCGGGGCTGCCGGCCGCCACCCGCCGCCGGTGCTTGCGGCGCAGCAGCCAGCCCAGGCCGGCGGCCGCGAGGGCGAGGAACAGGAACTCGATCACACCGGCCATTCAAACAGGCGGGCGGATCAGCCGGTCAGCTGCGAGGTGCTCGGCACCGTGTCGGTGACCGTGGCGCCCGCGCTCTTCCCGGCTTCCTTGACGCCGTTGATGACGTTGTTGAAGGCGTCGATGTCGGCGTCGCCCGCCTCGCCCTTGCGGAGCTTGGTGGCCAGCCCCTTGAGGGACTCGATGCCCGCCGTCAGCGGGCCCATCGCCTTCGACAGCAGCGGGTCGCCCTTGGCGTTCTCCGCGGCGGCCTTCAGCCGGTTGTACGCGAAGGCACCCGCCAGACCCGCCTTGATCAGCGCGAACGTACGCCCCTTGGCGCCCTTCTTGAACTTGCCCTCGCGGTACGGCTTCACGATCCACTGGTACGTCGCCCCGGCCGCGAGCCCCGCGTTGGCCACGAACCGCGTCTTGGCGAACTTCTGCTTCTCCGCCGAAGTCGTCGGCGAGGGCGTCGCGGCGGCCAGCTCGTCGGCCGCCGCCGCGTCCGGCTCCGCCACGGCCAGGACCGCCAGCTCGGCGGCGGCCGCCGAGGAGATCTCCTCCCGCTGCCCCCGGTCGCCACCGTTGCCGCACGCGGTGGCACCGGCCAGCAGCGCGGTGGACAGCACCACCGCCGTGAGGGCTCGACGGATACGGACGGTTGCGGGTACGGCCACGGTTGCCTCCGGGGACTGAGGTGTCCCCCGCAGCCTCGCCCCGTGCACCGGGCCCCACCACCGGGGGGACCCGTTCGGGGGTCCCCGCAGCCCGCGGCACGGCCGGCGCCGTGACCCCGGCCCCGGACCCCGGCCCCGGCGACTCCGGCCCCGCGGCTGCGGCCCGGCGACTCCGGCCCGCCCCCGGTTCAGGAGCGGCAGCTCAACGGCAGCAGTCCGGCTCCAGGCCCGCCGGCAGGGCCAGCCCGCCGAAGACCTCACCGGTGGCCTCGTCCCCGCCCAGCGCCGCCACCGCGAGCAGCAGCGAACCCGCCGTCCAGGCCGTCTGCTCCACCGGCCACACCGCCCGGTCCTCGAAGACGTAACCCGTCCAGTACATGCCGTTCTCGGCGCGCAGGTGCCCGATCGAGCGCAGCACCTCCAGCGCCCGGTCCGACTCCCCCATCACCCACAGGGTCAGCGCCAGCTCGCAGGACTCCCCGCCCGTCACCCACGGGTTCGGCAGCACGCAGCGCACCCCCAGGTCCGGGACGACGAACTCGTCCCAGCGCCCGTCGATGCGCGCCTTCGCCTCCGGCCCGGACAGCGCCCCGCCCAGCACCGGGTAGTACCAGTCCATCGAGTAGCGGTCCTTGTCCAGGAACCGCTCCGGGTGCCGGCGTATCGCGTGCGCGAGCGCACCCGTCGCCAGTTCCCAGTCCGGCTGCGGGTCGCCGCGGTGGTCCGCGATGGCCAGCGCGCAGCGCAGCGCCTGGTGGATCGAGGAGGAGCCGGTCAGCAGGGCGTCCGTGACGGGCGTGCCGTCCGCCTCCCGCTTCCAGCCGATCTCGCCGCCCGGCTGCTGGAGCGCGAGGACGAACTCGACGGCCGCGACGACCACCGGCCACATCCGGTCCAGGAAGGTGTCGTCGCCGGTGGCCAGGTAGTGGTGCCAGACGCCGACGGCTATGTAGGCGACGAAGTTCGTCTCCAGGCCCGCGTCCTGCGGGACGGCCGTGTCCACCCCGTCGGGCCGGTCCGCGTACGCCGCGTACCAGGAGCCGTCCTGGTTCTGGTGCCGGGCCAGCCACGCGTAGGCCCGCTCGGCCGCCTCGTGCTCGCCCGCCGTGTCCAGGGCCATCGCGGCCTCGGTGTGGTCCCACGGGTCGAGGTGGTGGCCCCGGAACCACGGTATGGCCCCGTCCGCGCGCTGCACCGCCAGGATCCCCGCGACGGTCCGCGCCGCCTCCTCGGCGGTCAGCACGCCGTCCAGGACGAGGTGCTCGGGTACGGTGCGCTCCGGCGAGCTCACTGGGCGGAGCCGGCCGCGCCGACGGGCAGGTGGGGCTTGGTCGCGTACGCCACGAAGCTCTTGCCGATCACCGGGTTGAGGGCCTGCTCGGCGAGCCGGGTCGCGAGGGGCTTCTTCATGATGTCCCAGACCAGGAGCTTGTGGTACGCCTTGACCGGCAGCGCCTTGTCGTTGTCGACGCCGAAGGCGCACTTGAGCCACCAGTACGGGGAGTGCAGGCCGTGCGCGTGGTGGGTGCCGTAGGGCTTGAGGCCCGCGGCCTCCATCTTGGCGAGGAGCTCGTCCGCCTTGTAGATGCGGATGTGGCCGCCCTCGACCTCGTGGTAGGCGTCGGACAGCGCCCAGCAGATCTTCTCCGGGCCGTAGCGCGGGACGGTGACCGCTATCCGGCCGCCGGGCTTGAGCACGCGCACCATCTCGGCGAGGACGCCCTTGTCGTCCGGGATGTGCTCCATCACCTCGGAGATGATGACGACGTCGAAGGACTCGTCCGGGAAGGGCAGCGCCAGCGCGTCGCCCTCCATGGCGGTGGCGGTGGCGCCGGCCGGCGCCTCACCGGCCTCCTTCATGGCGGCGAACCACTTGGCGACCTCGCGGATCTCCTCGCCGTTGCGGTCGACGGCGACGACCTGGGCGCCGCGCCGGTAGCACTCGAAGGCGTGCCGGCCTGCGCCGCAGCCCAGATCGAGCACACGGTCGCCTGCGGCGAGCGGGAACCGGGAGAAATCGACGGTCAGCACGGGGTCCTGCCTTCGCGGTCACGGGGGTGAAGGGTGGTGCGGGTCATACGGGTCACGCGGGTGCTACGGGTGTTACGGGGCTACGGATATCGCGGATGCTGCGCGCGGGGCCCTGGGGCGCGCCGCTCACCGCGTCCGGGCGGCGGCGGCCCGCGCGATGGCGGCTCTGTAGTGCGCGGCGGTGCCCTCGGCCGCCTTGGCCCAGGTGAACCGGGTCAGCACCCGCTCCCGGCCGGCGGCCCCCAGACGGGCACGCAGCTCCGCGTCGCCCAGCAGCCTGCCCAGCGCACCGGCCAGCGCCCCCGCGTCACCGGGCGGCACGGCCAGGCAGGTCTCCCCGTCGGGGCCGGACACCTCGGGGATGGCCCCGCCGGTGGTGGCGACCAGCGGGGTGCCGGTGGCCATGGCCTCGGCCGCCGGGAGCGAGAAGCCCTCGTACAGGGAGGGCACGCAGGAGACCTGGGCGCTGCGCACGAGGTCCACGAGCTCCGCGTCGGTGATGCCCTTGACGAACCGCACCGCGTCCTGGAGCCCGTACGACTCGATCGCGCGGGCGACCGGCCCGCTCTCGGCGCGCTTGCCGACGACGACGAGGTGGGCGTCGGGGCGCTCGGTACGGAGCTTGGCGAGGGCCTCGACGAGGTGGACGAGCCCCTTGAGCGGGACGTCGGCGCTGGAGGTCGTCACGATCCGCCCGGGAACCTCGGCGACGGACGGGTCCGGCGACCAGAGGTCGGTGTCCGCGCCGATGTGCACGACGTGGATGCGGTCGTCGCGCACCCCAAGGTGCTCGGCGATCTCCTGCTGCGAGGAGCCGGAGACGGTCAGCACGGAGGGCAGCCGGCGGGCCACCCGGCCCTGCATGCGCGTGAACGCGTACCAGCGCCGCACGGAGGCCCGCTTCTTGCGGTCCTTCGCGGCGGCGAGGTCGAGCCCCCGGTCGACGGTGATGGGGTGGTGGATGGTGGTCACCAGGGGCGCGCCGAGGTCGCCCAACAGGCCGTAGCCGAGGGTCTGGTTGTCGTGGATGACGTCGAACTCGCCCGCGCGGGCCCGCAGGTGGCGCCGGGCGCGCAGCGAGAACGTCAGCGGCTCGGGGAAGCCGCCCGTCCACATCGTCGCGACTTCCAGGGCGTCGATCCAGTCCCGGTACTCGTCGCGCTTCGGGGTGCGGAACGGGTCGGGGCTGCGGTACAGGTCCAGGCTCGGCAGCTCGGTGAGCGTGGCGCCGGTGTCCAGCACCGGGTAGGGCTGCGCGCCGATGACCTCGACGGAGTGCCCGAGCTTCACCAGCTCCCGCGAGAGGTGGCGGACGTAGACGCCCTGGCCACCGCAGAACGGGTTCCCCTTATAGGTGAGGAGCGCGATGCGCAACGGGCGGTCGCCGTCGGTGGCGGAACCCGCGAAAGGGCTCGCCACCATGGCCTCTGCGGACACTCTCGGCCCCCTTCTCCCTGCACTTTCGCCGGAGCGTAACCGCTCGGATAATGTAGAACAAGTTTCAGAGTTGATCCTCTGAAGACCATTGAATCTACCGGCCGGAAACCACACCGTAAGAGGCGGAGCAGGTGATTCGCGCCACGACTCGGACGCCTGACATGCTGACCCCCGGACCATCCCGGAATCAGCCGCCGCAACGACGCGTACGACACGTAACACCAGGAAACGGAACGCCAGGAACGGGACACATGACAGCGGATGCGAAGACCGTGACGCCTCCCCTGACGGAGCGCCAGGAGGCGCGCCGTCGTCGGATCCTGCACGCGAGCGCGCAGCTGGCCAGCCGGGGCGGCTTCGACGCCGTGCAGATGCGGGAGGTCGCCGAGTCGTCGAACGTCGCGCTGGGCACCCTGTACCGCTACTTCCCGTCCAAGGTGCACCTGCTGGTCGCCACCATGCAGGACCAGCTCCAGCACATGCACACGACCCTGCGCAAGCGCCCCCCGGCGGGCGAGGAGCCGGCGGCCCGCGTCGCGGAGACCCTGATGCGCGCCTTCCGCGCCCTCCAGCGCGAGCCGCACCTCGCGGACGCCATGGTCCGCGCCCTGACCTTCGCGGACCGCAGCGTCTCCCCCGAGGTGGACACGGTCTCGCGGCTGACGACGGCGATCATCCTGGACGCCATGGGCCTCGACGCCCCGCCGACGGCGGAACAGCTCTCGGCGGTCCGGGTCATCGAGCACACCTGGCACTCGGCCCTGATCACCTGGCTCTCGGGCAGGGCGTCCATCGCCCAGGTGAAAATCGACATCGAAACGGTGTGCCGCCTGATCGACCTGACGGGGGCCGAGACGCGGGCGGGGACGCGGCCCGGAAAGGCCTGATTTCGGCGGGGGGGCGGTGGGCGGTGTCCCCCGGGGCGGTCTCATCGATGGTTGGGGGCTTCCCGTCAGTCCCATCGTCCTTCCGGTTCGGGCCGGTCCCTCAAGGGCGCTCCCTTCGGTCGCGTCGCTACGCGATGGCCTTCGGCCACCCTTGACCGACCGGCCCGAACCGGAAAGCCGAAAGACTGCCGGGAAACCCCCGAAGAAACGGGACGGACGATCCTTGGAGGGGCGGCCGCCTCAGGGACCAGGCGAGGGGCCGGGCGCCGGCCCGCCGGGCATCCGGGCCCCCACATCCGCGATCCGGGACCAGGGGCGCGACAACCCGCACCAAAGGTTGCTGCGGGCGACCTGGCAAGCCCCCAGACGCGACAGATCGCTACGCGCTCCTCACGTCTCAGCGTCCGACGACCGCCTTGGGCTGATACCCGCACGGGAGGACGAACGGGGCAGCCCAGGGAGCCGACTGACGCGACAGATCGCTACGCGCTCCTCACGTCTCAGCGTCCGACGACCGCCTATGGGCGATACCCGCACCAGAGGACGACCAGGGCAGCCCAAGCAGTGGATGGGCGCGAGAGAGATCGCTACGCGCTCCTGCCGGCATGGCGTCCGACGACCGCCTTGGGCTGATATCCGTACTCAGGAGGTCATCGCGGCCTCACCGGCGCGGACGGCACGGAGGGAACGCTCGACGGTTTCGAGCTTCTCACCGACCGGGCCGGCGTAGTCGATGACGGCGCGCGCGACCTCCTCACCGAGGGTGCGGGTGATGACCCACGTGGCCAGGTACTGGGACGCGAGGCAGCCGCCTGCGGTGGCGATGTTCCCCTCGGCGTGGAAGGGCGCGTCCAGCACGGTCACGCCCTCGGCCTCGACGAACGGGCGGCTCGTCATGTCCGTGCAGGCCGGCATGTCACCCAGCAGCCCGAGCTTCGCGAGGACCAGCGCACCGGAACACTGCGAACCGATCAGCTGCCGAGAGGGGTCGAGCGGCAGCATGGAGAGCAACCGGTCGTCGGCGACCACGTCGCGCGTCTTCACACCGCTGCCGATGAGTACGACATCCGCCTCGGTCACGAAGTCCATCGACCGCTGGCCGGTCACCTCGACACCGTTCATCGAGGTCACCACGGGGGTGGGCGTCGTGATGTAGGCCTTGAGCCCGGCCTTGCTGATCAAAGCCGAGGCAATGAAGCTGTCGAGCTCGTTGAACCCGTCGAAGGTGACCACTGCTACCTGCATCACAACTCCCTTGATGGACAGGCCCGCAGTCTCGCATCCGCAGTCTCACCGAATGGTCTCCTGCCCGACGACGACCAGCCCAAGACGGCCGCCGGACGCTGAGATCCGAGGAGCGCGTAGCGATCTGACGCGCTCACCCGCTCCCTGGCTGGCCTGTTCGTCCTCCGGTGCGGGTATCAGCCCAGGGCGGTCGTCGGACGCTGAGACGGGAGGAGCGCGTAGCGATCTGTCGCGCCTGGGGGCTTCCTGGGCTGCTCTGGTCGTCTTCTCGTGCGGGTTGCCGCGTCCCTGGCCCAGAATCACGGACAGAGGGAGCCGTATGTCGGGTGGGCCGGCGCCCGGCCCCTCGCCTCATCGCTGAGAAACCCGCCCCTCCAAGGATCATCCGTCCCGTTTCTTTGGGGGTTTCCCGGCAGTCTTTCGGCTTTCCGGTTCGGGACGGCCTGTCAAGGGTCGCCGAAGGCGATCACGAAGTGACGCGACGAAGGAGCGCCCTTGACAGGGCGGCCCGAACCGGAAGGACGATGGGACTGACGGGAAGCCCCCAACCATCGATGAGACCGCCCCAGGGGACACCGCCCCCACCCCCCGCCCCGCCCCCCTCACTCCTCCGGCGGGAACACCGCCTCCCCCGTGCCCGACAGGGTGATGAGGATGGCCTCCACCGGGCAGCCCTCGGCGGCCGTCAGGGTGGGTTCGTTGGCGGTCGTCTCCGCCGACCGGGGGTGGGCCTGGCGGGCCGAGTCGAGGGTGAAGGCGTCGGGGGCGTGGGTCACGCACATGCCCGAGCCGATGCAGACCCCCCGGTCGACCTCGACCTGCCAGCGGTCCCCTCGGTCCCCCATCACGCACCCGCCGGGAGGTGGATCATCTTGTGCTCCAGGTACTCGCCCAGTCCCTCCGGGCCGAACTCCCGCCCCACGCCGCTGTTCTTGTAGCCGCCGAACGGCCCCAGCATGTCCAGGCTGAAGGTGTTCACGTTGAAGGTGCCGGTGCGCACGCGCCGGGCGAAGTCGATGCCGTGCTCCACGTCGGCCGTCCAGACGCTGCCGCTCAGGCCGAACTCCGAGTCGTTGGCCACCCGTACGGCCTCCGCCTCGTCCCCGTACGGGATCAGGCACACGACCGGGCCGAAGATCTCCTCGCGGGCGATCCGCATCGAGTTGTCGACGTCGCCGAAGAGGGTGGGTTCCACGTACCAGCCCCGCTCCAGGCCCGCCGGGCGACCGCCGCCCGCCAGGACCTTCGCGCCCTCCTCCTGGCCGATCCGGATGTAGTCCAGCGAACGCCGCTGCTGCCGCTCGGCGACCAGCGGCCCGAGCTGCGTCGCCGGGTCCAGCGGGTCGCCGACCACGAGGGCGCCGGCGGCTGCCGCGAGGGCCTCGGCGACCTCCTCGTAGCGGCTGCGCGGGGCGAGGATCCGGGTCTGCGCCACGCACGCCTGGCCGTTGTTCATCCAGGCGGCGGGGACGATGCCCGCCACGGTGGCCGCCAGGTCCGCGTCCGGGAGGATCACGGCGGCGGACTTGCCGCCGAGTTCGAGGGTGACCCGGGTCAGGTTGCGGGCGGCGACCTCCATGACCCGCTTGCCGGCGGCGACGGAGCCGGTGAAGGCGACCTTGTCGACGCCGGGGTGCCCCACCAGGTACTCGCTGACCTCCCGGTCGGCGGGCAGGATGGACAGCACCCCCTCGGGCAGCCCGGCCTCCCGTGCGATGTCCGCCAGGATGAAGGAGTCCAGCGGGGCCTCGGGCGAGGGCTTGAGGACCACCGAGGAGCCGGTGAGCAGCGCGGGCGCGAGCTTCGCGGCGGCCACGAACTGGGGGACGTTCCACGGGATGACGGCGGCGACGACCCCGACCGGTTCGCGGCGTACGAGGATCGGGCCGAGCGCGCCCTGGCGGCGCTCCTCGTACGGGTAGGCGGCGGCGACCTTGATGGCGGAGTCGTAGACCATCATCGCGCCGAGCGCCTGGGCGAGGACGCTCCAGGAGTACGGGGAGCCGTTCTGGGAGCTGATGGAGCGGGCGATCTCCTCGTGCCGGACGGCGATGGCGTCCTTGATGCGGGAGACGACGGCGATCCGCTCCTCCAGGGACAGGCGGGGCCAGGGCCCCTCGTCGAAGGCCCTGCGGGCGACGGCGACGGCCCGGTCCACGTCCGCCTCGGAGGCGTGGGGGACGCTGCCGATGACCTGCTCGGTGTGGGGGGAGACGATCCGGATGGTGCCGGTGCCCAGCGGATCGGTCCATTCCCCGCCGATGAACAGTTGGCCGTGTTCCACGAGCTCGGTCATGTCCGATGCCTCCAGGGGCTGCGCACGATCTCACCGATGTCGCAGAACTGATACCAGTTCTAGTTCCAGGAGTCCACGGTCGGCACAGGGCTCCGGATGATCCGATGAACGGTCAGGGCTTTTGGGAAACGGTCGACTTGGGCTACTACTGAAACGCGTTCTCGTCAGAGCGGGCTCGAACCGGCGAACCACCACCCAGGGAGCACCCATGCCAGAGGTCATGCCACAGGTCACCGACCACGGCGGCGGTGTCCACGCCATCCAGGTCCCGATCCCCGACAACCCCCTCGGCCACACCCTCGTCCACGTCCTCGACACCGATGCCGGGCCCGTCCTGATCGACACCGGCTGGGACGACCCCGCCTCCTGGGACACCCTGACCGCCGGGCTCGGCGCGCTCGGGATCGCCGTCGCCGACGTGCACGGGGTGGTCATCACCCACCACCACCCGGACCACCACGGCCTGTCCGGGCGGGTGCGGGAGGCGTCGGGCGCGTGGATCGCGATGCACGCCGCCGACACCGAGGTCGTGCTGCGGACCCGCTCCTCCGAGCCGGGCGTCTGGTTCGACTACATGAGCGGGAAGCTGGCCGCCGCCGGGGCGCCCGAGGAGCACGTCGCCCCGCTCCGCGCGGCGCGGGCGAGCGGCCGCGTGCGCACCCTGCCCGGGCTCAGTGCCGCCGTGCCCGACCGGGAGATCGTCCCCGGCGAGCTGCTGCCCCTCGCCGGGCGCCGGCTCCGCGCGATCTGGACCCCCGGGCACACCCCCGGCCACGTCTGCCTGCACCTGGAGGAGCGGCACCCCGCCGGCCTCCCGGGCAACGGCCGGCTCTTCTCCGGTGACCACCTCCTGCCCGGGATCTCCCCGCACATCGGCCTGTACGAGGCGCCGGAGGACACCCGCGTCACCGACCCGCTCGGCGACTACCTCGACTCCCTCGAACGCGTCGGCCGCCTGGCGCCCGCCGAGGTGCTCCCGGCCCACCAGCACGCCTTCACCGACGCGCCCGCCCGCGTCCGGGAGCTGCTGGAGCACCACGAGGAGCGGCTGACCGGGCTGTGGCGGCTGCTGGCCGAGCCCCTGACCCCCTGGGAGCTCGCGGAGCGGATGGAGTGGAACCGGCCCTGGGAGCAGATCCCGTACGGCTCCCGGAACATCGCCGTCTCCGAAGCGGAGGCGCATCTGCGGCGGCTGGTGAAGCAGGGCCGGGCGGAGGCCGTCTCCGGGACGGAGCCGGTGGCCTACCGGGCGCTGTAGCCCGGCGGCGGGTATCGGCCAGGGCCGACCGTACGGGCCCCCGGGCCCCGGGGCCCGGGAGCTACGGGCCGGTAGAGTGAGCCCGTCGTCCACACATCCGTATGGGGGGAAGCCGGTGCGAATCCGGCGCTGACCCGCAGCCGTGACCCGGCCCGCACAACGCGGGACGGCAGCCGGAATGCCCCGTGCCGGAGGTGCGCGGCTCGTGCCGCCGGGGCCTCCGGCGGCCGGCACCGTCGAGGTAAACGGAGCCGGAGCCCGGTGCCTGCGCGTGCCTGTCTCCCGCCCCCCGTACGAGAGGCACCCGCCCCGCCATGAACGTCCGCCGCAGCGCAGCCGCGCTCGCCGCCTCCGCCGTGCTCTGCGTGGGCGCCGCCCCCGCCGCCCTCGCCGACACGCCGTCGCCCTCCGCGCCGCCGGTCGTCCCGTCGGGCCTGTTCGGCAAGGCCGACCCGACGTACGACGGGGTGTGGCGCCAGTCCCTCGCGCTGCTCGCGCAGCGCACGGTGGGCCTGAAGCCCGCCGCGCAGGCCGTGGACTGGCTCACCGGCCAGCAGTGCGCGGGCGGCGGCTTCGCCTCGTTCCGCGCGGACGCCGGCGCGGCCTGCGACGACAAGACGATGTACGACACCAACGCGACGGCGGTCGCCGTGCAGGCCATGAAGGCCCTCGGCGGCAAGGACGCGCAGGTCAAGAAGGCGACGGACTGGCTGAAGTCCGTACAGAACGACGACGGCGGCTGGGCGTACGTGCCCGGCTCGCCCAGCGAGGGCAGCTCCACCTCCCTCGTGATCAGCGCGCTCGCCACGGCCGGCGAGAAGCCCGCCGAGGTGAAGTCGAAGGCGGGCAAGTCCGCGTACGACGGCCTGCTCTCCTTCCAGCTCGGCTGCTCCGCCGAGCCGGCCGCCGACCGGGGCGCCTTCGGGTACCAGCCGGCCGACGGCAAGCTCGCCGCGAACGCCGACGCCACGGCCGCCGCCGCGCTGGCCGCCCTGGGCAAGGGCATCGTCGTCGAGCCGGCCGCCACGGACACCCCGGCCGCCGCCCTGGCCTGCCCGGCCGGCCCGGCCGACCCGGCGGGAGCGGCCCAGGGCGCGGCCGGCTACCTGGCCGAGGCGTTGAAGAAGGACGGCCACCTGACGGCCGTCACCCCGGGCTCCGACCAGCCCACGGCCGACACAGGCAACACCGCCGACGCCGTGATCGCCCTGGCCGCGGCCGGGCACCGGCAGGCGGCGGCGGGCGCCCTGGAGTGGCTGCAGAAGAACTCCACCGCGTGGGCCAACCGCAACCCGGCCGCACTGGCCACCCTGGTCCTGACCGCCCACGCGACGGGCACCGACCCGAAGGCCTTCGGCGGCGTCGACCTGGTGGCGGCGCTGAACGCCACGGGCCCGGCCCCGGTCGCGCCCGACGCCGAACCGCAGAAGGTGGAGGGCGAGGAGAAGCCGGGCTCCGGCAACCAGAACATCTGGTGGATCGTCGGCGCGGGCGCCGCGGCCGGCATGGGCATCGGCATCCTGCTGAGCGGCCGCAGGAAGAAGCAGCAGTGATCCGCCGCCGCACCCGCACCCGGGCCCGCCGCACGGCCGGCGCGCTGACCGGCGTCCTGGCCGTGCTGGGCCTCGTACTGGCCCTGTTCGCGGCGTCCCCCGCCCTGGCGGCCGGCTACCGCTACTGGTCGTTCTGGGACGGTGCGGGCGGCAGTTGGGCGTACGCCACCCAGGGCCCTTCGACGGCCCGCCCCGCGGACGGCGCCGTGCTCGGGTTCCGCTTCTCCGTGAGCAAGGACGCCGCCGCCGAGGCGGCCCGGCCGCGCGCCACCGCCGACTTCGAGGCGGTCTGCGGCGGCACCGCTCCGGCGGAGGGGAAGAAGCGGGTGGCGCTCGTCGTCGACTTCGGCGTGCCCGAGGACGCTCCCGCCGGCGAGGCCCCGCCGCAGGGCAGCCCGCGTACGGCCTGTGCGCAGTTGGCCCCCGCGGCGACGGCGGCCGAGGCCCTGGCGGAGGTGGCGAAGCCGCTGCGCTACAACGGCGCGGCGCTGCTGTGCGGGATCTCCGGCTATCCGAAGACGGGCTGCGGCGAGCCGATCGAGGACGCGGCACAGCCGAAGCCTTCCGCTTCGGCAGCGGCCTCGGCCGCTGCTTCCGCTTCGGCTTCGGCTTCGGCTTCGGCAGCCGCGGACGCCGGCTCGGACTCCCCGGGCAGCGGCCCCTCGGCCGGCCTGTTCCTGGGCGTCGCGGCGGTCCTCGCCCTGGGCGCCGCCGCCGTCTGGCAGTCCCGCCGCCGCAGGCGATGACGCCGCGCCCCACCCTCGGCGCGGGCACGCACGGCGCGGCACGTGCCCCCATATCCCCGGCCGGGCGCGGTGCCGCCGGGCGGCCGGGTACCCCGCACGGGCCGGCGTACGACCGCCGGAGGCGTTGGCGGGCCCCCGAGGCACGGCGCGGGAACGCTCTGCACGCGGGGGCCTGGTGGCTGTGGGCCCTGGGGCTTGCCACCGCCGCGTCCCGGACCACCAACCCGCTGCTGCTCGGGCTGATCGTCGGCGTCGCCGGGTACGTGGTGGCGGCGCGCCGGACGCAGGCGCCGTGGGCGCGTTCCTACGGGGCGTTCGTCAGGCTCGGCCTGTTCGTCATCGGGCTGCGGCTGGTCTTCTCGATGCTGCTGGGCTCGCCCATCCCCGGCACGCACACCCTGTTCACCCTCCCGGAGGTCCCGCTGCCCTCTTGGGCGCAGGGCATCCGGTTCGGCGGCCGGGTCACCGCCGAGCAGCTGGTCTTCGCCCTCTACGACGGCGCGAAGCTGGCGACCCTGCTGATCTGCGTGGGCGCGGCGAACGCGCTGGCCAATCCGGCGCGGCTGCTGAAGTCGCTCCCCGCCGCGCTCTACGAGGCGGGCGTGGCCGTCGTCGTGGCCATGACGTTCGCGCCGAACATGGTCGCGGACGTGGCCCGGCTGCGGACCGCCCGCCGGCTCCGCGGGCGCCCCACGGGCGGGGTGAAGGCCGTCCTCCAGATCGGGCTGCCGGTGCTGGAGGGCGCCCTGGAACGTTCCGTCGCGGTCGCCGCGTCGATGGACGCGCGCGGCTACGGGCGTACCGCGCAGGTCCCGCCGGCCGTGCGGCGCACCACGAACGCCCTCACCCTGGGCGGGCTGCTCGGCATGTGCGCCGGCACGTACGGGCTGCTCGCGGCGGAGGGTGCCGCGTACGGGCTGCCCGTGCTCGGCATCGGCCTCGTGCTGGCCCTCGCGGGGCTGCGCCTCGGCGGCCGGCGCAGCCTCCGCACCCGGTACCGGCCGGACCGGTGGGGGGTGCGGGCCTGGCTGGTCGCCGGTTCGGGCGCGGCGGTCGCGGCGCTGCTGGTCCACGCGGCCTCGGTGGATCCGGAGGGGCTGCGGCCGGGCGTGGTCCCGCTGGTCGCGCCCGCACTGCCGCTGTGGCCCGCGGCGGCGGTCCTGATCGGCCTGCTCCCGGCCTTCGTGGCCCCCGTACCTTCCGAGGAGTCCTCCCGTTGATCCGCTTCGAGCAGGTGTCGGTGACCTACGACGGTGCCGCGCGGCCGTCCCTCCGCGACGCGGACTTCACCCTCCCGGAAGGGGAGCTGACGCTCCTCGTCGGCCCGTCGGGGGTCGGCAAGTCGACCCTGCTGGGGGCGGTGTCGGGGCTGGTCCCGCACTTCACGGGCGGGACGCTGCGCGGGCGGGTGACGGTCGCGGGCCGGGACACGCGTACGCACATGCCGCGCGAGCTGGCGGACGTGGTGGGCACGGTCGGGCAGGATCCCGTGTCCCACTTCGTGACGGACGTGGTGGAGGACGAGCTGGCGTACGGGATGGAGTCCCTGGGCCTGCCGCCCGCGGTGATGCGGCGCCGGGTGGAGGAGACCCTCGACCTGCTCGGCCTGAACGAACTCCGCGACCGCCCGATCGCGACGCTCTCGGGGGGCCAGCAGCAGCGGGTGGCGATCGGTTCGGTCCTGACGACGCACCCGAAGGTGCTCGTCCTGGACGAGCCGACCTCCGCGCTGGACCCGGCGGCGGCGGAGGAGGTACTGGCGGTGCTCCAGCGGCTGGTGCACGACCTGGGCACGACGGTGCTGATGGCGGAGCACCGTCTGGAGCGGGTGGTCCAGTACGCCGACCGCGTCCTGCTCCTCCCGTCCCCGGGCGAGCCCCCGCGCCTGGGGACCCCGGCCGAGATCATGGCCGTCTCCCCGGTCCACCCCCCCGTGGTCTCCCTGGGCCGCCTCGCGGGCTGGACCCCGCTGCCCCTCTCGATCCGCGACGCCCGCCGC
Source organism: Streptomyces racemochromogenes (assembly GCF_039535215.1). GTDB lineage: Bacteria > Actinomycetota > Actinomycetes > Streptomycetales > Streptomycetaceae > Streptomyces > Streptomyces racemochromogenes. The sequence goes on along the minus strand of NZ_BAAAWT010000001.1, from coordinate 4,868,788 downwards.
CAGGCCGCTCCGCTCAGGTCCCGCCTGTCCCTCGTCCCGTCCCTGCCGGCCCTGCCGGCCCTGCCGGGGGCGACCGTCCCGGCCCCGCTCTGCGGAACTGCCGCTGCGCGGGACGGGTCCCCTACCCGCCCTTCCACCGTTCCCAGGGGCTCCGCCCCTGACCCCGCGCCTCAAACGCCGGCGGGGCTGAACAACCGGGGCTCCGCGCCCGGTGCGCTCAAGCGCCGCGCGGGCTGGATTTCGCGCAGCGAAATTCCAGCCTCGCCGGCGTTTGAGGCGCGGGGGTCTGGGGGCGGAGCCCCCAGGAGGGGTCCGGGCGCAGCCCGGGGAACGGGCGAAGGGCGGGTAGGGGACCAGCCCCGCGCAGCGGCCCCCGCGGCCCCGGCACCGGCGGGCAGCGCCACCGGCGGCCTCCTCGCCCGGCTCCGCCGACTGGCCGGACGCCGTCCGGAGCCGGGCGCGGACGCCGGCCCCGCCACCCCGGCGGAGGCCTGCCGTACCGCCGCCTCCGCGAGGAACCTCGGCGTGCGCCGCGCCCGCACCGAGGTCCTGCACGACGTCACCCTCCAGGTGGCCCCCGGCGAGACCGTCGCCCTCATGGGCCGCAACGGCGCCGGCAAGTCCACCCTCCTCGCCGCACTCACCGGCACCCTGGCCCCCTCCACCGGCCAGGTGACCGTCGGCGGCCGCACCCCGCACCGCACCCCGCCCCCGGAGATGGTCCGCCGGGTCGGCCTGGTGCCGCAGGAGCCGCGCGACCTCCTCTACGCTGACACCGTCGCCGCCGAGTGCGCCGCGGCCGACGCCGACGCCGGGGCGGCCCCCGGGACCTGCCGGGCCCTGGTCGGCGACCTGCTGCCCGGGGTGCCGGACGACACCCACCCCCGGGACCTGTCCGAGGGGCAGCGCCTGACCCTGGCCCTGGCCCTGGTGCTGACGGCCCGCCCGGCCCTGCTCCTCCTCGACGAGCCGACCCGCGGTCTGGACTACGCGGCCAAGGCCCGCCTGGTGGCGACCCTGCGCGGACTCGCCGCCGAGGGCCACGCCATCGTCCTGGCGACGCACGACGTGGAGCTGGCCGCCGAGCTGGCCCACCGGGTGGTCGTCCTGGCGGGCGGGGAGATCGTCGCGGACGGTCCGACGGCCGAGGTCGTCGTCTCCTCGCCCGCCTTCGCGCCCCAGGTGGCGAAGGTCCTGGCGCCGGGCCACTGGCTCACGGTGTCCCAGGTCGCCGCCGCCCTGGAGACCGCCCCGTGACGAAGCCCCCCGTGACGAAGCCCCCCGCGCCGCCCCGCCCCGTCCGCGTCGGCCCCCGAGCCGCCGCGGCCCTGGTCCTGGTCACCCTCATCGGCATCGCCGCCTTCGGCTGGCCCCTGCTCGCCGACCGCCAGTCCGGCCTGGCCCACTCCCAGGACGCCCCGTGGCTGTTCGCCGCGCTGCTCCCCCTCCTCGTCGCCGTGGTCATCGCGACCATCGCCGACAACGGCATGGACTCCAAGGCCGTCGCCATGCTCGGGGTGCTCGCCGCGGTGGGGGCGGCGCTGCGGCCGCTGGGCGCGGGCACGGCCGGCCTGGAGCCCATGTTCTTCCTGATGGTGCTCAGCGGCCGTGTCCTCGGCCCCGGCTTCGGCTTCGTCCTCGGCTCCGTCACGATGTTCGCGTCCGCGCTGCTCACGGGCGGGGTCGGGCCGTGGATGCCGTTCCAGATGCTGGCCCTGGGCTGGTTCTCGCTGGGTGCCGGGCTGCTGCCGGGGCCGGAGCGGATCCGGGGGCGGGCCGAGCTGGCGATGCTCGCCGCGTACGGGTTCCTGGGCTCCTTCGCGTACGGCACGGTCATGAACCTGCAGGGCTGGGTGCTCCTGCAGGGCATGGGGCAGGGGATCTCCTTCCACCCCGGTGACCCGGTGCCGCAGAACCTGGCGCGCTTCGCCGCGTACTGCCTGGCGACCTCGGTGGGCTGGGACCTGGGGCGGGCCGCGCTGACGGTCGTCCTCACGCTCACCCTCGGCGGCACGCTGCTGAGGGCGCTGCGCAGGGCGACTCGGAAAGCCGCGTTCGACGCGCCCGTTTCCTTCGATTCGGGGGCTGGAAGTGACGCGGGACACCCACCACACAGGGTCTGACCGGTTACGTGGGGTGACATCCGGGCGGTCTGCCGGTGAGGCGGCCCACAGGACCCAGGTCACATCCGGCCCGGGTTAGTAGCCCGCCCGGCCCGCTCCCGCCCGCGTTTCGGGCCGGGGCGCGGGTCCCGGTGTGCGAGGGCGGCTAGTAGGTGGCGGCTTTGCCACGGCGTCTGGGGCCTGGCTAACTGGGTGATGTCGCCGAGGCGGCCGGGGCGCGAGCCCCCCGCCGGCAGAGCCCCTCCCACCTGTGTGAGTGGTTCACGCATGTCTTCGGCATGCGGCGGCCGTCCTTGTTCCCGTCGGAAGGTTCCTCCGTGTCCAACGCTGTCATCCGCCGCATCGCCGCTTCGAAGAAGGCTCTGGCCGGTTCCGTGCTCGCCCTGGGTGTCGCGGGTTCCGTGCTCGCCGCCGTTCCGGCGCAGGCGGCTCCGACGGGCGCCAAGGCGATCGCCCAGCAGATGATCAAGGACCCGGCCCAGTTCGCCGCCTTCGACAAGATCGTCACGCACGAGAGCGGCTGGGACTACACCGCCACGAACTCCTCCTCCGGCGCCTACGGCCTGGTCCAGGCGCTGCCCGCGTCGAAGATGTCCTCCGCGGGCTCGGACTGGAAGACCAACCCGGCCACCCAGATCAAGTGGGGCCTGGACTACATGAACGAGCGCTACGGCAGCCCCGTCGCGGCCTGGAACTTCTGGCAGGCCAACCACTGGTACTAGACCGGCGGGCACCACAGCAGCAGACGTGTGAAGGCCCCGGTGGCCGGCCTCCCCAGGCCGGCCACCGGGGCCTTCCGCCCATCCCATCCCAGGGGGTTCAGCGGGCGCCCGGAGCGGTGCTCACAGGCGCTGGATGATCGTGCCGGTCGCCAGCGCGCCGCCCGCGCACATGGTGATCAGCGCGAATTCCTTGTCGCGCCGCTCCAGCTCGTGCAGCGCGGTGGTGATCAGCCGGGCGCCGGTGGCGCCGACGGGGTGGCCGAGGGCGATGCCGCCGCCGTTCACGTTGACCTTCTCCAGGTCCTGGCCGAAGACCTGCGCCCAGCTGAGGACGACGGAGGCGAAGGCCTCGTTGATCTCGACGAGGTCGATGTCCTTGAGGGACATCCCGGCCTTGCCCAGCACGGCCCGGGTGGCGTCGATCGGGCCGTCCAGGTGGAAGTGCGGGTCGGAGCCCACCAGCGCCTGGGCGACGATCCGGGCGCGCGGCCTGAGCTTGAGCGCGCGGGCCATCTTGCGCGAGGCCCACATCACGGCGGCGGCGCCGTCGGATATCTGGGAGGAGTTCCCGGCGGTGTGCACGGCCGTCGGCATGACCGGCTTCAGCCGGGCCAGGCCCTCCATGCTGGTGTCGCGCAGCCCCTCGTCCCGGTCGACCAGCCGCCACATGCCCTGCCCCGCGGCCTGCTCCTCCTCCGTCGTCGGCACCTGGACGGCGAAGGTCTCGCGCTTGAAGCGCTCCTCGGCCCAGGCGGTGGCGGCCCGCTCCTGCGAGAGCACGCCGAGCCGGTCGACGTCCTCGCGGGTCAGGCCCCGGTGCCGGGCGATCCGCTCGGCGGCCTCGAACTGGTTGGGGAGGTCGACGTTCCACTCGTCCGGGAAGGGCTTGCCAGGGCCGTGCTTGGAGCCGGATCCGAGCGGGACGCGGCTCATGGCCTCGACCCCGCAGGCGATGCCGATGTCGATGACGCCGCCGGAGACCATGTTGGCGACCATGTGGTTGGCCTGCTGGGAGCTGCCGCACTGGCAGTCGACGGTGGTCGCGGCGGTCTCGTACGGGAGTCCCATGGCGAGCCAGGCGTTGCGGGCGGGGTTCATGGACTGTTCGCCGGCGTGGGTGACGGTGCCGCCGACGATCTGCTCGACGCAGTCGGGCTGGATTCCGGTTCGGGCCAGGAGTTCGCGGTAGGTCTCGCCGAGGAGGTAGGCGGGATGGAGGTTGGCCAGGGCTCCCCCGCGTTTCCCGATGGGGGTGCGTACGGCTTCGACGATGACGGGTTCCGCGGCCATGAGCTCGTCCTCTCCTGCACACTCTGCACAGCGCCGGCGTGGCGGGCCGTCCGGCGACTGCCCCGCGCGAACTAGTACGCGTTCTACTTCTCCCCCGCAGTCTTATGACCTCGGCGCCCGGCACGCAAGGGTCTTGCACGCGGCTTCCACGGATTCCACACGCAACAGTTGACGCGGGAGCCCTTGTGACTTCTAGAACTCGTTACTACCTTCAAGCCAACATCTGATGGGCCGTCAGACCCTTGTCAGACCTTGGAGTCGCCCGATGCCCTGTCCCGCGCTGCCCGAAGGCTTCGACGCCACCGACCCCGACATCCTCCAGGACCGCGTCCCCTTCCCGGAGTTCGCTCAGCTGCGGCAGACCGCGCCCGTGTGGTGGTGCCCGCAGCGGCGGGGCGTCACCGGATTCGACGACGAGGGCTACTGGGCCGTCACCCGGCACGCGGACGTCAAGTACGTCTCCACGCACCCGGAGCTGTTCTCCTCCACCACCAACACGGCGATCATCCGCTTCAACGAGCACATCCAGCGCGAACAGATAGATGCCCAGCGCCTGATCATGCTGAACATGGATCCGCCGGAGCACACCCGCGTACGCCAGATCGTGCAGCGCGGCTTCACCCCGCGCGCGATCCGCGGCCTGGAGCAGGCGCTGCGCGACCGAGCCCGGAAGATCGTGGAGGAGGCCCGGGAGGCCTCCGCGGACGGCTCGTTCGACTTCGTCACGCAGGTGGCGTGCGAACTCCCGCTCCAGGCGATCGCCGAACTCATCGGCGTACCGCAGGAGGACCGCTCCCGCATCTTCGACTGGTCGAACAAAATGATCGCGTACGACGACCCCGAGTACGCGATCACCGAGGAGGCCGGCTCCAACGCGGCCGTGGAACTCATCGGCTACGCGATGAACCTCGCCGCCGAGCGCAAGGAGTGCCCGGCCAAGGACATCGTCACGCAGCTGGTGGCGGCGGAGGGCGAGGGCAACCTGCGCTCCGACGAGTTCGGCCTCTTCGTGCTGCTGCTGGCGGTCGCGGGCAACGAGACCACCCGCAACGCCATCAGCCACGGCATGCACGCCTTCCTCACCCACCCCGAGCAGTGGGAGCTGTACAAGGCGACCCGGCCGTCGACCGCCGCCGAGGAGATCGTGCGCTGGGCCACGCCCGTGGTGTCCTTCCAGCGGACCGCCACCCGGGACACCGAACTCGGCGGCCAGAAGATCAAGGCCGGCGACCGGGTGGGGCTCTTCTACTCCTCCGCCAACCACGACCCCGAGGTCTTCGAGGACCCGGACGCCTTCGACATCACCCGCGACCCGAACCCCCACCTCGGCTTCGGCGGCGGGGGCCCGCACTTCTGCCTCGGCAAGTCCCTGGCGATCCTGGAGATCGACCTGATCTTCAACGCCCTGGCCGACGCCCTGCCCGACCTGCGCGCCGCCTCGGACGGACCCCGGCGGCTCCGCGCGGCCTGGCTCAACGGCATCAAGGAGCTCCGGGTCAGCGCCGGCTGACGGACCCACGAACCGCGGGCCGGCGCGAGCCCGCCCGTGAACCGGTGCGGCAGGGGCCGCCACACCCACGCCCCGGCCCCTGCCGTCCGCCGGTGTGCCGCCGCGCCGTCCGCCGGTACACCGCTACGCCGTCCGCCGGTGCGGTGTTCGCCCGAGTGGCGGAATCCCGCGACCTGGCCGATCCTGACAGGACGCGACGATCCACCGAAGGGGCGCCGGGGACACCATGCCCCGGCGTTCCTTCGGCCAATGCCCGCCCCCTCCAGGTCGCGTGCCCCTCCGTCAGGCGGGTCGCAGGACCGCGCAGGTCGTCGTCCCGTGGGCGTAGAGCTTGCCGTCGTGCGTGCCGACGACCCGGGCCTCGGCGGTCGCGGTGGTACGGCCGACGTGCAGGGCCGTGCCCTCGCAGCGCAGGGCGGGGGTGTCCGCCAGGACCGGGCGGATCATGTGGACCCCCAGCTGGACGGTGGTGTAGGCGGTGCCCGCCGGCAGCCGGGTCATCACGGCCGAACCGAGCGCCGAGTCCAGCAGGGTCGCCAGGAAACCGCCGTGGACCGTGCCCATCGGGTTCAGCAGGTGGTCGCCGGGGTCCCCCTCGAAGACGACGGAGCCCTCCTCGACCTCGGTGAGCCGGAAGCCCAGGGTGCTCATCATCGAGGCGGCCGGCAGGGTGCCCTTCAGCGCCGCCCGGAGGATCTCCAGGCCGCTCATGCCCAGGATCTCCGGCGTGGCCGCGGGCCTCGGCTCCCAGGTGTGGGTACGGCTGCGCAGGCCCTCGGGGGCGGTGGTGCGATACGTGGTCATGCCATCGACCCCAGGCGGGGCGCCACCCGCCCGGGAGTGTCGGATCCGGCAGCTTGCGGATCGATTCCGACACCCCGGCGGCCCGGGTCCCGGAGCTACCCTGGGCCGGTGAAAGTCGCCGTACTGGCCCTCGACGGGGTCTTCGACTCCGGGATCTCGGCCGTCCTGGACGTGCTGCACACCGCCAACGCCCTGCGCCGCGAGCTCCCCGGAGCCGCCCCGCCCGCCTTCGACATCCGCACGGTCGGCGTGCGCCGGCACGTCCGCAGCGGGCTGGGCCACCGCATCGACACCGAGCCCGCCCGCGAGGCGGAGGACGCCGGGCTCCTCGTCCTGCCCGCCCTGGTGGAACGCCGCCCCTCCGCGCTGCTGGAGGCCGTCGCCGCACCCGGGCAGCGCACGGCCCGCCGGATCCTGGCCGAGGCCCGCGAGCGGCGCACCCCGCTCGCCTCCTCCTGCACCGGCACCTTCCTGCTCGCCGAGTCCGGAGTCCTGGACGGGCTCCGGGCCACGACGAGCTGGTGGCTCGCCCCGGTGTTCCGCGAGCGCTACCGGCGGGTGACGCTGGAGGAGACCCGGATGGTGACCACCTCGGACGGGGTCACCACGGCCGGCGCCGCCTTCAGCCACCTCGACCTCGCGCTCTCCCTCGTCGCCGGGCGCAGCCCGGCCCTGGCGGACCTGGTGCGGCACTACCTGGTGGTCGACGACCGGGCCTCGCAGGCCGCGTACATGATCACCGGCGCCATGGCCCGGCACGAGCCGCTGGTCGCCGCCTTCGAACGGTGGGTGCGCGCCCGCATCGAGGAGCCCCTGTCCATCGCCGACGCGGCGCGCGACCTCGGCGTCAGCGAGCGCACCCTCCAGCGCACCATGGCCCGCACCCTGGGCCGTTCCCCGATCCGCCTGGTCCAGGACCTGCGGGTCGAGCAGGCCGAGCACCTGCTGCGCACCACCGCGCTGCCGCTCGCCGCGGTCGCCCGCCGGGTCGGGTACGAGAGCCCCGGCCCGCTGCGCGCGCTGCTGCGCCGGGGACGGGCGTAGGAACCCCGGCGGCCGGGGCGGACGCTCGGGGGCGGGCCCGCGCTACGGCCGCCCCGCGTTACGGCCGGCCCGCGTTACGGCCGGCCCGCGTTACGGCCGGGCCCGCGCTACCGGCGTCCCGAGCGCGCGGGGGTGCGTACGGGATCCAGGGCGTCAGCGGCCTCGTCCGCGTCCTCGGTGGTCCGGCGCTGGCCGGGGACGGCCGCCTTCAGCCCGCGCGGTCCGGACAGCACGTGGACCAGCCCGAAGCCGACGGAGACGACGGCCGCACCGCCGACCGCGTCCAGCACCCAGTGGTTGGCGGTGGCGACGATCGCGCAGACCGTGATCAGCGGGTGGAGGGCGCCGAGCAGCTTCTGCCACCCCCTGGGCGCGAGGACCACGATCACGGTCCCGCACCACAGGGACCAGCCGAAGTGCAGCGAGGGCATCGCCGCGTACTGGTTGGAGATCGCGGTCATCGCCCCGTAGGAGGGGTTGGCCAGGTCCTGGACCCCGTGCACGGTGTCGACGAAGCCGAGGCCCGGCATCAGGCGCGGCGGCGCGAGCGGGTACAGCCAGAAGCCCGCCAGCGCCAGGACGGTGGCCAGCCCGAGGGAGGCGCGCGCCCAGCGGTAGTCGGCGGGGCGGCGCCAGTACAGGACGGCGAGGATGGTGAGCGGGACGACGAAGTGGAAGGAGGTGTAGTAGAAGTTGAAGAAGGCCTCCAGCCAGGGCGTGTCCACCACCGCACGGTTGACGGCGCGTTCGATGTCGATGCCGAGCGTCCGCTCGATCCCGAGGATCTGGCCGCCGTTGCCCTCGGCGAGGGAACGGCTGGTGGGGGCCGCGGCGCGGATGTGCGAGTAGATCGAGTAGCCGACCCGTATCAGCAGCAGTTCCAGCAGCAGGTTGGGGCGCGAGCGCACCCGCCGCCAGAACGGCAGCAGCGGGATCCGGGACCAGCGCGCGTCGGCCGGCTCGGCGTAGGCGGTGGGTACGGGCCGGCGCCAGTACGGGGAGGAGCGCGGCAGGAACGGCACGGCGCAGGCCGCCGCGAGGGCCGCGAGGAGCAGCACGTTGTCGCGTACGGGGGCCAGCGCGGCCAGGTTGGGCAGCAGTACGGCGCTCGGCAGGCTCATGGCCAGCACGACGGCGACGGGCCACACCCGGCGGTCGGCGGCGCGCGTGCCCACCTTGCCGGCCACGGCGAGGAGCACCCACAGCAGCTGGTGGCGCCAGCCGGCCGGGGACACGGCGACGGCGACGCAGCCGGTGACGGCGACGGCGAGGAGCAGCTGGCCGTCGCGGGCGTAGCGGACGGCGCGGCGCAGGCCGGTCCACGCGACGGCGGCGGCGAGCGCGAGGGCGAGGGCGATCTCGCCGGGGCCGCTGAGGCCGAGGCGCAGGAGGGCGCCGTGCAGGGACTGGTTGGCGAGGGCGTCGGGGGCGGCGCCGAGGCCGGTGCCGGCGAGGTACTCGACCCAGTACGTCCACGAGTCGCGCGGCAGCGAGGCCCAGGACAGCACGGTGGCTCCGGCGAAGGTCACGGCGGCGGCCCGGGCGGCCGGGCGGCGGCCGGTGAGCCAGAGCAGCGGGGTGAAGAGCAGCAGCGCGGGCTGGAGGGCGGCGGCGAGGCCGGCGAGGAAGCCGGCGGGGCGGCCGCCGGGGACCCGGAACACGGCGAGGAGCACCAGTAGGACGGGCAGCACGGCGGTCTGCCCGGGGGAGGCGGCCTCGCGGACGGGGAGGGAGGCCATCATCAGCGCGACCAGCGCGGGCGCGGCGAGCAGCGCGGTGCGGCGGGGCACGGGGTCGGGGAGGGCCCGAGCGGCGACGAGGCCGACGCCGGCGACGAGGAGCAGCGTCACGCAGGTCCAGGCCACCTCCAGGGAAGGGGCGGCGAGGCCGGCGAGCGGTTTGAGGACGAGGCCGGCGAAGGGGGTTCCGGTGAACTGCCCGGCGCCGTAGAGCGGTCCGGGCAGGCTTCCGGGGAGGTCGAGGCCGCTGAGCCACTCGCCGGGCGGCACGCGCAGCACCGCGGCCGCCTGTCGGACGCCGAGGACCGCGGCGAGCGCCCACAGCAGGATCCGCACCGCCCCGAGCCGGCCGCCACCGCCTATGACCCCGGCATGCCCCCCGGCACCACCGCGCTCCACCGCATCAGCCACGCCCCGCCGCCCTCCGCCCTGTCGACCGCCGGTGTCGCTCCGCCTGGCTGCCGCGCGTCGTGCCCCGTTCCCTTACCGGGACGACGATATCCCGGGCGGGATCCCGGGGATGGCGGGCATGAGCATCGTGAAGACCGTGAACATCGACGCATGCGTGATCCGGCGCTGCGCCATCGGGGGCGCCCGGGAGTCGTCCTCACGACGCTTTGACTGGCGGATAGAGGAGACTGCACGTACGTGATCAAGGCTAGGTGCAGTGCCCGGCCTGTGTTTCCTGAGAGGTGCCACGTGCCGAGCATCGTGAAGATCAACGTGCTGACCGTCCCGGACGAGCAGCGGGAGCTGCTGGAGCGGCGGTTCGCCTCGCGGGCGGGCGCCGTGGAGGGTTCGGACGGGTTCGAGTGGTTCGAGCTGCTGCGGCCGATCGAGGGTACGGACCAGTACCTCGTGTACACCCGGTGGCGGTCCGAGGAGGACTTCCAGGCGTGGATGGAGGGTCCGATGAAGGCGGCGCACCAGGGCGGCGGCGCGGGCGGCGCCGGCGGTGAGCGGCCGAAGCCGGCGGCTTCCGGGTCGCAGGTGTGGTCGTTCGAGGTCGTACAGCAGGCGGCGCCGAAGAAGGCCTGACGCCTCCGGTCGGTGCGAGGTGCGCGGAGGGGGCCCGGGGCGCTTCGCCCCGGGCCCCCTTCGTCTTCTCAGGCCGCCTCGGGCCGCCCTCCGGCCGTCTCAGGCCGTCTCAGGCCGTCTCAGGCCCAGAAGGCGTCGCTCTCGTCGATGTCCTGGGTGCACTGGTCGATGTCGGTGATCTTGCCTCCGACGATGGTGAAGAAGAGCCCTTCGTGGATCTCGATGCCCCGGTCGCCGCGGTCGCCCTGGGCGACGTGCACGGACATCGCGTGGCCGCGGCCGTCCACCATGACGTTCTCCAGGCGGACCCGGAAGGTGCCGTTGGTCTCCTCCCCGAAGCGGCGGTAGAGATCGAGGACGGCCTCCCGGCCCTTGTGGTGCCCCGAGAGCATGCTGTTGCCGGGCACGTGGTGGATGACGTCGGCCGTCATCAGCGTGCCCAGGGTCTCCATGTCGCCCTTGCCGAAGGCCTCGTAGCCGCGGCGGATCAGGGCACAGTCCGGATGCTCCGACATGACGGTTCACACCCTCCGTTTGTGCGATTTACGTCTTTCCTCATCATCGGCCCGTGCCTGTGGATATTCCACGCGGGCCATCAGGGAGGCGTCGGACAATGACGCCATGGACAGAAACACGATCATGACGACAGGTGCCACGCCCCCAGGGAACAGCAGGTGGGAGGTGGTGGCCGAGCCCTTCACCACCCCGGACGCGACGGTGCTGCGGCGGGCCTACTACGCGGAGGTCGCCGGGCGGTACTGGAAACGGTCCGTCACCGAGGCCGAGATCGACCAGGGGATGCTGGACTTCCCGGCCGACGAGCTCCTGCCGCCGACGGGGCAGTTCGTGGTCGGCCGGCTCGACGGGCGGCCGCTCGCGTGCGGCGGCATACGCCTGCTCGACCCCGCCACCGCCGAGCTGACCAGGGTGTACGTGGACCAGCGCGCCCGCGGCACCGGCGGCGGGGCGGCCCTGCTGGCCGCGCTGGAGGAGGCCGCCCGCGGGCTGGGCGCCACGCGGATGCGCCTGGACACCCGTTCGGACCTTGTGGAGGCCCGCGCCCTGTACGCGCGCCACGGGTACCGGGAGATACCGGCGTACAACTCCGGGCCGTACGCCCAGCACTGGTTCGAGAAGACCCTCGACCCCGTGGCATCCGCGTCCTAGCGAGCGGAGTGGTCCCGGCGGGGCAGGGCGTCGTAGGGCTCCTCGGCGTCGGATCCGCAGAGCTCCCGGTTGAGTTCCTCGACCAGCTTGATGAGGTCGGTGGGCCGGTCGGGACCCCACCAGTCGCCGAGCAGCTCGGCCAGGGACTCCTGCCGCGCCTGCGCGAGCCTGCCCGCCACCTCCCTGCCCCGGGTGGTGAGGACGAGCCCGAGCCCGTCCCGGGTGGCCAATCCGCGCTCCTCGGTCTGGCGGGCGGCGTCCGTGACGATCTTGAGCGGGATGGCGGTGCGCTCCGCCAGTACGGCCGGTTCGACGGAGCCGTACTTGTTGATCCGCAGCAGCAGCCAGCTGGCGGCGGGCAGCAGGTCGTAGCCGGCCTTCGCGGTGATCTTCTCGTAGACGTGGCGGCGGCCTTCGCGAGTGCCGAGCAGGGACAGCGCGCGGGCCACCTCCTCGTGCGAGGAGCGGTGCACGGGGTTGGAGGCGAGGGTCTCCGTCACATCGGGCGCGGTGACGGACGCGCGGAGCTTGTCCTCCTTCAGGAACCAGGAGATGACGAAGGCGACCAGGACCACGGGCACCGCGTAGAGGAAGACGTCGGTGATCGCGGAGGAGTAGGCGTCCAGCACCCTGGGGCGCAGTGCGGGCGGGAGCGCGCCGATGGCCCGGGGATCGGCCTCCAGCCGGGCGGGCGTCGCGGTGGGCGGCAGCGGGACTCCGGCGAGGGCGGCGTCCAGCTTGTCGCCCAGCCGGTTGGTGAAGACCGTGCCGAAGATGGCGACGCCGAAGGAGGCGCCGATGGAGCGGAAGAAGGTGGCACCGGAGGTGGCGACCCCGAGGTCGGCGTAGCTGACCGCGTTCTGCACGACGAGGACGAGCACCTGCATGACCAGTCCGAGGCCCACGCCGAAGACGAAGAAGTAGGCGCTCGTCTCCCAGTCGGAGCTGGTGCGCTCCAGCTGGTGCAGGAGCAGGAGGCCGACGGCGGTGACGGCCGTGCCGGCGATCGGGAACACCTTCCAGCGGCCCGTGCGGCTGACGATCTGCCCCGAGAGGGTGGAGGCGATCAGCAGGCCGAACACCATCGGCAGCATGTGGACGCCCGACATGGTCGGTGAGACGCCCCGCACGACCTGGAGGAAGGTCGGCAGGTAGACCATCGCGCCGAACATGGCGAAGCCGATGACGAAGCTGATCACCGAGCAGAGGGTGAAGGTGCGGATCCGGAACAGCCCCAGCGGCAGGACGGGTTCGGCGGCGCGCCGCTCGACGAGGAGGAAGGCGACGAGGAGGACGGCCCCGAGGACCGCCAGCCCGATGATCCGGGTCGAGCCCCAGCCCCAGGTGCCGCCGAGGGACGCGACGAGCACGAGGCAGGTGGCGACGGAGGCGATGAGGAAGGTGCCGAGGTAGTCGATGGTGTGCCGGGAGGAGCGGACCGGGATGTGCAGGGCGGCGGCGATGACGACGAGCGCGACGAGACCGATGGGGAGGTTGATGTAGAAGACCCAGCGCCAGGAGAGGTGGTCCACGAACAGGCCGCCCAGCAGGGGCCCGAGCACACTGGTCGCACCGAAGACGGCGCCGAAGAGCCCCTGGTACTTGCCGCGTTCGCGGGGCGGGACGATGTCGCCGACGATCGCCATCGACAACACCATCAGTCCGCCGCCGCCGAGGCCCTGCAGGGCCCGGTAGCCGATGAGCTGGGGCATGTTCTGGGCGAGGCCGCAGAGGGCGGACCCGATGAGGAAGATGACGATGGCGGCCTGGAAGAGCTTCTTGCGCCCGTACTGGTCGCCGAGCTTGCCCCACAGGGGTGTCGCGGCGGTGGACGCCAGCATGTACGCGGTGACCACCCAGGACAGGTGCTCCATGCCGCCGAGGTCGCTGACGATCGTGGGGAGGGCGGTGGAGACGATGGTCTGGTCGAGTGCGGAGATCAGCAGGCCGAGCAGCAGCGCCCCGATCGAGACGAGCACCTCGCGTGAGGCGTGCTCGGCGGCGGGCTTCGGGTCCACGGCCGACGCGGTCACGTCCTGAGCCATCGGCACCTCCTCAGGCAGGATCAACATCTCCATCCTGAGCGGTGTGTCCGGTTATGGCCTCTCGGAAGGGTTGGGTGGGGCCAAAGGGGTCTGCATAATCGCTGGCAGTGTCCAGGGAGGGGTACCCAGTGAGCGCAGAGCGCTGTCCGGAATGCGACGCCGTGGGCGTCGGCTGCGAGTGTGGGCGGGGCGTGGGATTCAACCCTCTGCGCATCCGCCCGTACGTGGCCATGCCGGAACCCGACCAGAGCCCCCCGCCACCCCAACCGGTCCTGGGCGCCCTGACCCCACCGAACGCACCCCCCACCACCCCCTTCCCCACCCTCCCCCCGAACCCGGCCCACGCGGAGCCCCCGACGTCCCCACCGGGAAGCTTCGCGGCCCCACCGACCCCGACGGGAAGCTTCGCGGCCCCACCGACCCCGACGGGAAGCTTCGCGGGCCCGGCGACCCCGGCGGGGGCCGCCCCAGGCAGCCCGGCGGGTTCGGCGACCCCGGGCGGCCCGTCGGCTGGCCCCCCGGGAAGCTTCGCGGCCCCGGTGGGAGCCTCCTCGGCGCCGGCCGACGGCACGGCGCCCCCGGCCGGAGCAGCCACAAGCAGCCCGGCGGGCCCGGTAACCCCGGGCGGCCCGTCGGCAGCTCCGCCGGCGGGCCCCGCGGAAAGCTTCGCGGCCCCGGTGAGAGCCTCCTCGCCCCCGGCCGACGGCACGGCGCCCCCGCCGGAATTCTGGGCTCCCCAGCCCGCCGCCCCCACACCCCCGCCGGGCAGCCCGAGGCCTGCGACCGAAGCCCCACAGGGCCCGACGGGAGCCTTCGCCGCGCCGGACGAGTCCTGGGCAGGCCAGCCGGGCGTCCCGACATCTCCGCCGGGCACTCCGACGCCCCTGGCCGATGCCCCGCAGAACCCGACAGCCCCGACAGCCCCGACAGGAGCCTTCGCGGCCCCGGCTCACGGCATGGCGGCCTCGGCGGAGTCCTGGGCGGCCCAGCCGGGCGGCCCGACGCCCATGGCCGCAGCCCCCGCGGACGCCTTCGCGGCCCCGGCCGACAGCCAGACGGCCCTGACGGAGCCCTGGGCGCCCCAGTCCGGTCTGCCAACGCCCCCGCCGGGCACTGCGACACCCGTAGCCGACGCCCCGCAGGGCCCGGCAGGGCCGTGGATGGCTCAGCCCGGCGGACCGGCACCCGTAGCCGACATCCCGCCGGGGTCGGCCGGTCTGCCCGCGTCCGACGGTGACGAGGCCCCGACCGCCATACTGGCGCCCGTCCCGGCCGGACCGCCGGCCGAAGACCCCGTCACCCCGGCGTTCGGAACACCCGCGCCCGTACCAGTACCGCCGACGGAGCAGACGGTGCAGCTGCGGGCCGTCCCGCCGCGCCGGCGCGGCGGCGGCGCCGGGCAGCCGCCGCGCTCCCGGCGGCTGCCGCTGCTGGCCGCGGCCGGTGCGGCGGTGGCCGTCGGCGCGGTGGCCCTGGCCCTGGTGATGTTCACGGGGTCCGACGGGCACGACGCCGCACTGGTGGATCCCAAGCCGTCGTCGCCCGTGACCGAGTCCGCCCCGGCCGGCCCGTCGGAGGCGCCGTCCGCCCCGACGGCGAGTTCCTCCGCACCGGCCTCGCCCTCCCCCTCGGCAAGCGCCTCCCGCTCGGCGTCCGCGTCCGCCTCCCCCAGCGCGTCCCGCTCGGCCTCGCCCTCCCCCTCCGCGTCGGCGGGGACGAGCCGCGCCCCGAGCCCCACCGCCCCGGCGAAGCCCGTACAGGCCGCGACGCTGCGCCGCGGTGACTCGGGGCCCGAGGTGGAGAAGCTCCAGCGGCTGCTGTCGGAGCGCGGCATGTACCGGGGCAGGGTCGACGGCCGGTACGGCCGCAGCGTGGAGGGGGCGGTGGCGAGCTTCCAGATGGAGCACGACGTGTACGACGACGAGTTCGGCGTCTACGGCCCGGCGACCCGCCGCGCCCTGGAGGGATAGGTCACTCGCCCCACGGTGGCGCGCACCCCGCCGGGTTTTGTATCGTGAAGAAACAAAGTGGTTCCGTCCGCAATCCCTGACCGGTGGACGGAACCGCTTGTTCTCTTTAGCCGCCCGTCTGGAGCCCCGCCGATGCCGGCCAGCACCACCACGACCACCACCCCCGAGTCCTCCACCGTCCTCACCGCCCGGGCACTGCTCCTGGACATGGACGGGACCATCGTCAACTCCGACGCGGTGGTAGAACGCTGCTGGCGGGAGTGGGCGCTGGAGCACGGGCTGGACCCGCAGGAGGCCCTGAAGGTGGTCCACGGCCGCCAGGGCTACGCCACGATGGCGATCCTGCTGCCCGAGCGCCCGATGGAGCTGAACCACGCCGAGAACGCGGTGATGCTGGCGCGCGAGACCGCCGACACCGACGGCGTGGTCCCCGTCGCGGGCGCCCCGGAGTTCATGGCGTCGCTCGCGGGCCTGCCCCACGCGCTGGTGACCTCGGCCGACGCCGCCCTGGCCGAGGCCCGGATGGCGGCCGCCGCTCTCCCGATGCCGCAGGTGCGGGTCACCGCCGAGTCCGTCGGGGCCAGCAAGCCCGACCCCGAGGGCTTCCTCAAGGGCGCCGCCGAGCTGGGCGTGGACCCGGCCGGCTGCGTCGTCTTCGAGGACTCCGGCGCCGGTATCGCGGCGGGCCTGGCGGCCGGCATGCGCGTGATCGGCATAGGCCCCCGCGCCGCCGAGCACGGCCCGACGGCCCACGTCCCGGACCTCACCGCGGTCCGCGTCGCCCCCGCCGCCGACGGCACCCTCCGCCTCACCCTCACCCAGCCCGCCTAGACAGACCCTCTGCCTCAGGACCGGCGCACGGCGCTCGTCCCGGCCGGGGCCTCGCAGGGGACGCCGTAACCCGCCCACCTGATGCGGAACGGCGGGCCCGCCCCCTGACGCGGACCGCCCGCCCCCCTGGCACGGCGCGGACGGCGCCGGCCAGCCCGCCGCCCCGCCCCCGCCCCCGCCGGGACCCGGCCGGGTCAGCCCGCGATGGCCTCGTACAGCGAGAACGCGGCCAGTGCCGCCATGACGGCCGCCGCGACCTTCGTGATCAGCCGCAGCGGTACGTACTTCATGAGCGTCCGCCCGCCCAGGATGCCGATGCCGGCGACCGCCCAGAGCGCCAGCACCGCGCCGAGGCCGACGGAGAGCGGGTTGTCGTACCGGGCCGCGAGGTTCGCCGTCATGATCTGGGTGAGGTCACCGAACTCGGCCACGAGGATCAGCATGAAGCCGGCCCCCGAGACCTTCCAGAAGGACTGGTCGGCGGGCGGCTTGACCTCCTCGTCCTCGTCGTTCTTCTTCAGGAGCAGCATGGCCGCGCCCGCGAGGAAGAGGACGCCGACGACGGCCTGGACAAGCCGGTGCGGCAGGAGCGTGAGCACGCTGCCCGCGGCGATGGCGAGCGCGACGTGCACGGCGAAGGCGGCGGCGACGCCCGCGAAGACGTAGGAGGCTCGGTAGCGGGTGCCGAGCATCAGGCCGGCGAGGGCCGTCTTGTCGGGGAGTTCGGCCAGGAAGACGACGCCGAAGGCGATCGCGAGGACGGTGAAGCTGAACACGGGGTGAAAACCTCGATCGGTCGGTCGGGCAGGACGCCGTGGGACCGAGAGACCTGGGGTGTTTCAGGGGTCGCTTCGGCTCAGCGGCGCCCTGGGAGGCGTGAACACGTCACGCGCCACGCATCAGCATGCGTCGCACGCGCCGCACCACATGGACAGGGCACTGCGGCCGAAGGTCTCGCTGGCCGACCGCTGACGCGGCCTGCCTCCGGGCGCCGGCTGGGTGACCCAGCAGTATGTCGACGGTCCGGCGAAGAGCTACTCCCCTTCTGCTCCGTCCAGGGTACGTGACGGCGCCCGCGGGACGAAGGCGTCCGTTATGTGAGCTTGGCCCCACTCCAGCTCCGCTCCACCGCCGGTCCACCTCCGCCCCGAGAGCCGGAATCTCAACTTCCCTTTGAATCCGGGGCATTGATTGCCTTGATGTGACGTGCCCATGTCGGCAATCTGTCACCTGGTGCCCGTCCCAGCGACATCTGGCGCCGCCACCATGGCCGCGCCCCGCCGGGGTCCGCACGGCCACCACCCCCCGCACCAGGGAGCCCTCCATGGCCCTCATAACCACCCGCACGCCCTCCGTCTACGCGCGTCGCATCGGGCGCGCCGGCGTCCTCGCGTCCGCCGTCGCCCTCGCCTCCCTCACCTCGCTGGTGAACGCCCCGGCCGCCCTGGCCTCCCCGCCCGCCCCCATCAGCGCCGCCGAGGCCCGCTCCTACCTCGCCACGGTCACCCCCGCCGCCGAGGGCTCCCTCACCGGCTACAGCCGCGCCCAGTTCCCGCACTGGAGCACGGTCTCCGGGACCTGCAACACCCGCGAGACGGTCCTCAAGCGCGACGGCGTCAACGTCGTGACCGACTCCTCCTGCGCCGCCGTCAGCGGCAGCTGGTACTCGGAGTACGACGGGGCCACCTGGACCGCCGCTTCCGACATCGACATCGACCACATGGTGCCGCTCGCCGAGGCATGGCGCTCGGGCGCCAACTCCTGGACCACCGCCCAGCGCCAGCAGTTCGCCAACGACCTGACGCGGCCCCAGCTCATCGCGGTCACGGACAACGTCAACCAGGCCAAGGGCGACCTCGACCCCGGCAAGTGGCTGCCGCCGCGCACCGCGTACCGCTGTACGTACGCCCGCATGTGGGTCCAGGTGAAGCAGTACTGGGGCCTGAAGATGGACTCCGGGGAGAAGACCGCCCTGGTGAACGTCCTGAACGGCTGCTGACGCCGAGTTTTCACCCTGCCTATCCCCCGCGAGGGGGAGGCCGGCCCCCACTCCGCCCCGTACCGTGATCGAAAGGGCTTCCGAGGAGGGGGAATTGGATGGCCGGGCTGCGACTGGGACCACTGCTGCGACACGTCGACTGGGACACGGGCGACTCCGCCACGATATGGGTCGAGGCGGACCGCCCGTGCACCGCCGAGGTGCGGTGCGCCGACGGATCCGGCGGCAGCGCCCGCACCTTCCAGATCTCCGGCCACCACTACGCGCTGGTGCCGGTCACCGGCCTGACACCGGGCACGGCCACGGCGTACGAGGTACTGCTCGACGGGGTCCTCGTCTGGCCGCAGACCGGCGGCGGCTTCCCGCCGAGCACCATCACCACGCCCGCCGTCGGCGGCCGCCCCGGACGGCCCTCGCCCGGACTGCGCGTCACCTTCGGCTCCTGCCGGCAGGCGGCGCCGCCCGCCGACCGCCGCGGACCGCACGGGGCCGACGCCCTCGACACCCTCGCGGCGCGGCTGGCCCGCGACCCAGCCGAGGTCCGTCCGGACGTCCTGCTGCTGCTCGGCGACCAGGTCTACGCCGACCACCTCTCGCGGGAGACCCGCGCGTGGCTCGCCGCCCGCCGCGACCTGCGGGAGGCACCGGGCGCGCAGGTCGCGGACTACGAGGAGTACACCCGGCTGTACTACGAATCCTGGCTCGACCCCGAGATCCGCTGGCTCCTCTCCACCGTCCCCAGCCTGCACGTATTCGACGACCACGACGTCATAGACGACTGGAACACCAGCGCGTCCTGGCTGGCGGAGATGCGGGCGACGGCCTGGTGGCCGGAGCGGGTGCTCAGTGGGCTGATGTCGTACTGGGTGTACCAGCACCTGGGCAACCTCTCCCCCGCCGAACTCGCGGCGGACGCGCTCTACGCTGCCGTACGCGCCACCCCGGACGGCACCGACGCGCTGCGCGCCTTCGCGGCCGGGGCGGACGCCGACCCGGCTTCGGCGCGCTGGAGTTACCGGCGGGACTTCGGCCGGACGCGGCTGCTGATGGTGGACACCCGGGCGGCCCGGGTGCTCGCCGAGGACGGCCGGGCCATGCTCGACCCGGCCGAGCAGCTCTGGCTCCGGGAGAACGCCCTGGAGGGGCACGGGGATTACGACCACCTGCTGATCGGGTCCTCCCTGCCGTGGCTGATGCCGCCGTTGATCCATGACGCGGAGGTGTGGAACGCCGCGCTCTGCCGGGGCGAGCGCGGGCCTCGGTGGGCGCGGATCGGGGAGGACCTGCGGCGGCGCAGCGATCTGGAGCACTGGGCGGCGTTCCCGGCCTCGTTCGCCGCCCTGAGCGACCTGATCGAGGAGGTGGGCACCGGCCCGAAGGCCCCCGCGACGGTGTGCGTACTGTCCGGGGACGTCCATCACGCGTACGTGGCCGAGCCCCGAATACCCAGCACCGCGAGGGTGTTCCAGCTGACCTGTTCCCCCGTGCACAACTCCATCCACACGGCGGTGAAGTGGGGGTTCCGGCTGGGCTGGTCGCGGCTGGGCCGGTGGCTGGGGCGCGGCTTCTCCCGGCACGGCCGGACGGGCCGGCCGCCGGTGACCTGGCGGCGTACGGGCGGCCCGTGGTTCGGCAACCAGCTGATGACGCTGGCGCTGGCGGGCCGGAGCGCCCGGCTGCGGCTGGACCAGGCCCGGTCGGGCCGCCCGGGGGCCCGACTGGTGACGGTGCTGGACCGGGAACTCACCGCCGCGGAGTAGGGCGGCCCGCCGCCGCAGCGGTGGCGGGCGTACGCTGTATGGCTGTCAGCCGCCCCTGCCGCTCCCCGCGACGACGCGGCGCCTCGGACGGGGGAGTCCCGCTTTGCTTGAGACTCTGGGGTCGTTGACCGCGAGCCCCTGGATCTACGCCGCGGTGGCGGTGTCGGTGCTGCTCGACGTGTTCCTGCCGGTGCTGCCGAGCGGAATGCTGGTGATCAGCGCCGCCGCGGCCGCGTCGGCGGCCACCGGCCCGTCGGCGGAGGTCCCGGACATCCGGCTGCTGCTGGTGGTCGCCGCGACGGCCTCGGTGCTGGGTGACATGGCGGCGTACCGGCTGGCCCGGCGCGGCGGTGCCCGGCTGGACCGTGCCGTCGCCCGCTCGCGCCGGCTGACCCGGGCACAGGAACGCCTGGGCACCGCCCTGGCGCGGGGCGGCGGCGCACTGGTGGTCCTCGCCCGCTTCGCCCCGGCCGGCCGCTCGGTGGTCTCCCTGGGGGCGGGCCGGACCCGGCGGAAGGTGACGGAGTTCCTGCCCTGGTCGGTGCTGGCGGGCATGAGCTGGGCAAGCTACAGCGTGTCGCTGGGCTGGTTCGGCACCCAGTGGCTGGGCGGTACGGCCTGGCTCGGCACCGCGGTCTCCACGGTCGCCCTGTTCGCGGGCGGCTCCCTGGCCGCCTACCTCGTGCGCCGCCCTTCCCCGGACCCGGCGCCGGCGTGACACACCGGCGGGGCGCCTCACGTCCCCCGGAGGGAGCAGCCCGGTCACCCGTTCACCCGGCACCGATCGCCGCCCCACCCCCGGGCTTCTAGCGTCCGGAGAACGGCGCGACCGAACGCGTCGACGTCCGGCCCTGGCCGCGCCGTTTCGACGAGCCCGAGGAGCCCCCTCCATGTCCCCCACGCGCACGCGCAACCGGCGCCGCCTGACCGGGATCGCGGCCGCGGCACTCATCGCCGCGACCGTCACACCCGCCTCAGCCGCCCCCTCCGCCACGGTCTCCCCGGGCACCGTCGCGCCCGGCAGCCGCGTCACCCTCACCGTCGACGGCTGCGACAGCTCGGCCGCGCGGGCGTCCTCCCGCGCCTTCGGCGACGTCTCCCTCTCCCCGGCGAGCCGCGCGTACGGCTTCACCGGCTCCGCAACCGTCTACCGCGACGCCGCCGCCGGCTCCTACCCCGTGACCTTCGACTGCGGCGGCAGCGGCCGCCGCGTCACGGTGACCCTCACCATCAGCCCCGGCGCCGCCCGCGGCGGCCTCGGCGGCAGCATCGACGCCATGAGCCCGGCCCGGATCGCCCTCGGCGGCACCCTGGCGGCCGGCGCGCTCGGCACCGGCGTCTGGCTGCTGCGCCGCCGCTGGGCCCACGCCCGCTGACGGCCGGCCGGTCAGACCGCCGCGGCGGACGTCCGGCCCCGGACCTGCACCCCGTCGAGCAGCGCGGCGGTCGCCTCCGCGACGGCGTCCACGGCGGCGTCGAACACCTCCTGGTTGTGCGCGGCCGGAGCACGGAAGCCGGACACCTTGCGTACGTACTGGAGCGCGGCCGCCCGGATCTCCTCCTCGGTGGCCTTCTCGGGGATGGCGGGCGGGCGCAGGGTCTTAATGGAGCGGCACATACCTCCACTATGGCGCGGACGGCGGCAGCTCGGCCCCGGAAAGCTTCATGATGAGCGCGGCCTGCAGCCTTGCGCGCAGCACCGGGTCGGCTACGTCCTCCAGGAGCCCCATCGCCTGCTGGGTGCTCTCCGCGGCCCGCCGGTCCTCGCGCAGGGCGGCCGTCTGGGCGGCCATGTGCCGCAGGGCCAGGTCCGCGCGCCGGTGGAACAGCTGCCCGACGAGGGTGACGACAAGACCGACGGAGCTGGTGACCACCCCGAGGTAGGCGTCCCCGGCGTCCTCGGCCTTCCACACGGCAAGCCCGACCCCGAAGAGCAGCACGGCCGCACCGACCCCGGCGAACAGCTGGCTGGTCGCGAAGCTGCTGCGCGCCTGCGTCAGCCCGTAGGCGTAGTACTCCACCAGGATCGGGGTGAAGTCGTCGTGCCGGTCCCCCAGCTCGGCCGGCGCCCCCCGGTGCGCCCCGGCGTCGACCAGCCGCGGCTCGCCCTCGTCCCGCGGCCCGCCGCCCAGCCCCGCGAGGAGCCTCTGCCGCTCGGCGTCCCGCTCCCGCTCGAACCGCGCCCGGCTCATCACCGCAGCCGTCAGCAGCCCGAGCCCGGCCACGCCGAGCCCCACGACCCAGACCCACTCCGCCGCGCCTGCCACACCTTCCAGTTCCCCGCCCCACCGCGCGGGAAACCGGCCCGGAACCTAGACTGACGAACGCCCGACCCTTCCGGCCCCCAGGGAGCGACACATGGCCAAGCGAGGAAACAAGAAGCGCGCCCGCAAGAAGAAGAAGGCCAACCACGGCAAGCGCCCCAACGCCTGAACCGCGAACCCAGACACACAAAGAGGCCCCCGACCGCAACCGGTCGGGGGCCTCTCGCACTGGTGGGCGTGGACGGTTTCGAACCGCCGACATCTGCTTTGTAAGAGCAGCGCTCTACCCCTGAGCTACACACCCGTGGACGAGTGGACAGCCTACATGCAGGGCGGACCCCCCACGCAATCTCGTTCCCTTGGGGGAGAATGGACCGGGGCACGGGCGGACGGGGTACGGGAGTGGGACTGTGACGACGGCATCCCGGCGGTGGTTCGGCGGGCGGGACGAGGGTCGGCGGGCGGATGCGCAGGCGGCCAAGGACGCCGCCGCGGCCGCGTTCTACGAGCTGGACACCGCGCAGCGGGATCTGCGGATCTCCATGGAGACCATCGCCGCCGCGGACGGGTCTCCCGCGGCGCGGCAGGCCGCCGAGGGGTTCGCCGCGCTCGGGCGGCGGATCGACGAGGTCAGCCACGCCTACATCGAGGCCGTCGACGCGCACGACCTGGACCGCGTCGACCTGGAGGGCTCCGCTGCGGCGCAGGCGCGGCAGCAGCTGACGCGGGCGCGGGACGAGCTGGTGCGGGTCAAGGGGGAGCTGGAGCGGTTCGCGCAGGGGCTGCAGCCGCTGCTGGACAAGGCGGAGACGCAGCTGGCGCGGGTCGCGCCGGCGCGGGAGCGGGCGCGGGCCGCGCTGCTGGCGGCGAGTGACGCGCTGGACGCGGCTCGGGCCGGGGGGATGCGGGCCGACGACCTCGCGGCGCGGCTGGCGGCGCTGGGGCCGGAGCTGACGAAGCTGAACCAGGGCGCGGCCCTGCACGGGGTGAAGGAGACGGTGCAGCGTGCCGACCGGATCCTGCGGGACGCGGAGGCCGTGCGGGCCGAGGCGGCGCGGCTGCCGGAGCGGGCCGCGGAGATCGACCGGCGGCTGGTGAGCCTGCGGACCCGGGCGCAGGCGCTGCGCAACCGGGCGGACCGGGTGGATCCGGTGCTCAGCGAGCTGAGGCGCCGGTTCAGCGCGGCCTGCTGGCAGGACCTCCAGCACGTCCCCGACCAGGCGGTGCGGGACGTCGCGCAGGCGGAGGACCGGCTGGCTGAGGCCGCCCGGGCGCGCGAGGAACAGCGCTGGGCCGACGTAACGGCACTGGTCGAGGCGGTGCGGGCCGCGCTGGACGCCACCGACGAGGCGGTGTCGGCCGCGCAGGACCGGCTCACGCGGCTGGAGGCGGTGGCGCGGGACCCGAAGGCCGAGGTGGAGCGGACCCGCTTCGCGATCCGGGACGCGCAGCGGCTGGCGATGGCCGGCCGGAGCGTGCCCGATCCGCGGCACGCCCGGCCGCTGGACGAGTCGGTGGCGCGGATGGAGCGGGCGCTGGCCGGGCTGGAGGGGCGGCACCCGGACTACTGGCACTTCCTCCAGGAACTGGAGCAGGTCCGGGCGGCGGTGGCCCGGGTGGTATCGGACATCCGCGGCGAGCGCGCGGTCGGGTAGCGAGGCCGCGGGCTGCGCGCGGGCGGGCGGGGAGGTGCGGGCTGCGCGCGGGCGGGTAGCCAGGGCGCGGGCGGCGCACGGTCGGGCAGGCGCAGGCGGCGGGCGGGCGGGCGGGCGCGGCCGCGGTCGGGCAGGCGCAGGCGGCGCGCGGTCGGGCGGGGAGGTGCGGGCTGCCCGCGGCGGGGTAGCCAGGGCGCAGGCGGCGCGCGGTCGGGCAGGCGCGGGCGGCGCGCGGTCGGGCAGGCGCGGGCGGCGCGCGGTCGGGCAGGCGCGGGCGGCGCGCAGTCGGGCAGGCGCGGGCGCAGGCAGGCGGGCGCGGACGGGCAGGGGCGGGCGGGCGGGGCCGCGGGCGGCGGGGCGGTGCGGGCTGTGGGCGGTGGGGTGGCCTGGGCGGGGGCGGCGGCGGATGCTGGAACGGAACAGAGGACTGAGGAGGGCGCCATGGCTGCCCACACGTTCCACCGTCCCCGCACGCGCCGGCCGGCTCCCCCGGTACCCCACGAGCCGTACGTGGCGCACGCGGCGTACGGGTGCACCGAGCCGCACGAGCACTACGCGCCGTACGTGCCGCACGAGCCGTACGGTCCCCCGCCGGAACGGCAGGGGCCGCGCCGGCTGGAGCGGATGCTGCACCCGGTCAACGCCCGGCTGGACGAGCACCTCCCCGCCGACCACAAGCTCAGCAAGGTGTACCGGATCGGCGCGGGCCTGACCGGGCTGCTGCTGGTGGCCTTCGGCATCCTGGGCCTGATCGACCGGATCGGCTTCTTCGACACGGGCGGCGACACGGTGCTGGCCCTGAACACGAACGGCGCGCTGAGCGTGCTGTCGATCCTCATCGGCGCACTGCTGTTCGCCGGGATGGTGATCGGCGGGACCTTCGCCTCCACCCTGAACATCGTGCTCGGGATCGCCTTCATCGTGAGCGGGTTCGTCAACCTCGCCCTGCTGGACACCGACCTGAACTTCCTGGCGTTCCACATCCCGAACGTGCTGTTCAGCTTCGTCGTCGGCGTGATGCTGATGTGGTTCGGGATGTACGGGCGGGTGGGCAGCGCCCTGCCGCACGACAATCCGTACTGGCGCGCCCGCCACCCCGAACAGGCGGCGCGCGAGACGCGGGTCCGCGAGGGATTCCGGTCGGGCCGCCCCACTGCGTAGCCTGTGCGCATGCCTCGTTACGAATACCGCTGCCGGACCTGCGACGACACCTTTGAGGTCAGCCGGCCGATGGCCGAGTCGTCCGCGCCCGCCGACTGCCCCGCGGGGCACGCCGACACCGTCAAGCTGCTCTCCGCCGTCGCCGTCGGCGGGACCAGCAGTGCCCCCGCGCCCGCGCCCGCCGCCGGGGGCGGCTGCTGCGGCGGGGGCGGCTGCGGCTGAGCGGGCGCCGGGCGCCGGGCACTCGGCACTCGGCACTTGCGCTCAGCGCTTGCGCGAGAGGGTCAGGCCGTCCGAGATCGCCAGCAGGACGGAGTCCATGCGGGTGTCGGCCTTGGCGTGCTCGTTGAACGCGCGGACGCTCGCGCCGCGGCTCTGCGGTGACTCGTCGAGAACGGTGCCGTGGTACAGGGTGTTGTCGGTGACGATCAGGCCGCCCGGCCGCAGCCTCGGCACCAGTTCCTCCCAGTAGAGGATCTGGTTCTCCTTGTCCGCGTCGACGTACGCCATGTCGATGTGCGGCTCCTCGGGCATGGCGCGCAGCGTCTCCAGCGCGGGGGCGATGCGCAGGTCGATGCGGTCCGCGACGCCGGCCGCGGCCCAGGCCTCGCGGCCGTAGGCCGTCCACTCCTGCGAGACGTCGCAGGCGATCAGGCGCCCGTCGGCGGGGAGGGCCTGGGCCATGGACAGGGCCGAGAAGCCGGTGAAGGTGCCGATCTCCACGATGTGGCGGGCGCCGGTCAGCCGGACCAGGAAGGCCAGCAGCGGGCCCTGTTCCTCCGCGGACTGCATGCCGGCCGACTCGGGGAACTTCTCCCAGGTGGTCCGCACGAGCCCCCGCTGGATCTCGTCCAGCGGGGGGTTGTGGGCCAGGACGTACTGGTAGAGCTCGTCGGTGATCTTGGTGCTGTTGCCCTTGGTCATGCGGTCAGTGTGCCAACCGCCCGCGGCGGCCCGGGGTCATGCGGCCGGTGTGCCGACCGCCCGGACGAACTCGCGGACGATCTCCTCGCCCGCCAGGACGCCCGCCGCGCTCAGGGCGGTCACCGTGGGGGCGGTCCAGCCCGCGTCGGCCAGTTCGCCGTGCCCCGGCCGCCAGGCCCGGTCGGCCGCGAGCAGCAGGTCGGCGTCGAGCAGGGAGTCGCCGGCGGCGAGGGTGGTGGCCGCTCCCGTGCGGCGGACGACCTCGCGCATCGCGGCGCTCTTGGTCAGCGGGCGCGGGACGGCGTAGATCTTGCGGCCCTGGAGGGAGACCGTCCAGCCCCGGGCCCCGGCCCACTCGGTGAGGGCCTTGAGCCACTCGTCGGGCACCAGCGCCCGTTCGACGACGAGGTACGCGAAGAGGTCCTCGGCGAGGCGCGTCTTGCGCAGCCACACGGGGTCGGAGACGGCGACCAGGTGCTGGTGCACCTCCTCCAGCGGGGCGCACTCCGCCGCGAGGCGTCCTGCGACCGCGCGCCGCCAGTCCCGGTCGGGGACGCCGTCCACCAGCAGCTGGCCGCCGTTGGCGCAGATGGCGTACCGGGCCGGGGGGCCGGGGAAGCGGATGCGCTGGTACTGCTTGCGGGTGCGGGTGGTGGTGGGGACGAAGACCGCCGACGGGTCGGCGGCCAGTGCGGCGAGCAGCGCCGCGGCCGTCTCCGTCATGAAGGACAGCGGCCTGCCCTCGTGCACCTCGACGCACAGCAGCCGGGGGGCCTGCGGGTCGGGCACGGTCAGGCCGAGGGCGGCCGAGGAGTAGATGAGCGTCCGGTCGAGGTCACTGGCTACGAGGACGGTCTCTTGGCGGGTCACTGGGAGGCCACTGCCTTTCCGTCGGCGCCCGTGGCGCCGCGCGTGAAGCGGGGGTGGATGAGTCCTACACAGGTGTACGGGAGGTCGTCGGCCTCCTCGACCGGTACCCCGCGCTGCGCGGCCAGCAGGCGTACGTGGTCCAGGTCGGAGCCGGCCCCGCGCCGGGCCAGGATCTTCCACGGCACGCGGCGCAGCAGCACGCGCGTGGTCTCGCCTACGCCGGGCTTGACGAGGTTCACGTCGTGGATGCCGTACTCCTCGCTGATCCGTTCCACCGCCGCCCAGCCCACCCATGTCGGGGTGCGGTCGGCGGCGAGGAGCTCCTTGACCTCGGCGGCGACGGCGTCGGCGACCTCGTCGAAGCGGTCGGCGACGGTGTCGACGAAGGCGGCGGAGACATCGGCCCCGGCCAGCTCCCGGTAGAACTTCGCGCCGTGGAAGTCGTGGGGGCCGACCAGGTCGGACCTGAGCACCGTACGCGAGACGAGTCCGGAAACGGTGGAGTTGAGGCAGGCGGAGGGGATCAGGAAGTCCTCGCGGGTGCCGTAGGTCTTGACGCAGGAGCCGGGGTCGGCGAGGACGACGATCTCCGGGTCGAAGCCGGGGAACTCCTCCAGGGCCTCGCGCAGCTCGCGGGTGATGGCGCCCTTGCCGGTCCAGCCGTCGACGAAGACGACGTCGGCGGGGTCGTGGTGGGCGGCGAGCCAGCGCAGGGCGTTGGCGTCGATGCCGCGTCCCCGGACGATGGAGACGGCGTAGTGCGGCAGGTCCAGGCCGTGCCGGGCGCGGGCCCAGCGGCGCATCAGTACGCCGACGGGCGTGCCGGCGCGGGCCAGGGAGACCAGTACGGGCGAGGGGGAGCGTTCGGCGAGCACGGTCTCGGTGACGGTGCCGACGGCGCGGGCGATCCGGGCGGCCGAGGCCTCCAGGGCGCCGCGGTAGAGCTCCTGGTAGCGCGGTGAGGGCTGGTACTCGACGGGCAGGGACTCGGCGTAGTGGGCGCCGCCGGCCTGGATGGCCTCCTCGCGCTCCTCGGTCGGGGCCTCCAGCCGCACGTCGGAGAGGTCCTGCAGGAGCCAGCCGACGTCCTCGGGGGCGTACGAGGAGAAGGCCGGCCCCCGCAGCGGTTCGGGCAGCGGGGGCTGGGTCACGGTCGGCTCCTGCCGGTCGTCGGGTACGTAGGACGGGACGACGGCCAGGACGACCCGGCCGGTGTGCGGGGCGAGCCGGGCCAGCAGGCCGGTGTGCAGCTCGGGGGTGTCCCCGGCGGAGTCGACGACGGCGACGACGGTGTCGAAGCCGGCGCCGGCGACGTTGTAGGCGTAGCGGTCGCCGGGCCCGTCGGCGGGGGCGTCGTGGGCGGGGAAGACCAGCCGGGTGCGGATGGCGTAGCCGGGGTCGTCGACGGCGAGGACGGGCGAGCGGGTGGTGGTGGAGAACCGCACCTCGCGGGCCGTCCCGGACTCCTCCAGGGCCCGCGCGAGGCGCAGCGGCGCGTACATCAGCTCCTCGTTGCCGAGTACGAGGACTCGTCCGGGCCGCGCGCCGAGCGCGTCGGCGAGCCGCGCGGCCATGGCGGGCAGGGCGGCCTCCAGTTCCTCGCGGTGGGCGGCGGTGAAGCCGTGGCGGCCGCCGTCGGGCAGCCCGGCGGGCCAGCCGAGCGGCACCCGGGTGACCACCGGAACCTCAGGGTCCGGGGCCGCGCCGTGCGGGACCGTGCCCTCCGAGGCCGTGCCGCGCGGGGCCGTGCCCTCCGGGGCGCCGGCGGCGGCAGGGTCGGCCGGGGGCGTGGTGCCCGCGGCCGTGCCCGGTGCCGGGTCGTGTTCCTCCACCAGGGCCCGCCCCTTCTCCAGGACCCCGTCCGGGAGGGAGACCGTCCCGGACGCCAGGGCGATCAGGTCCACCCGCGCGCCCAGCTCGGCGGCGAAGCCGGTGAGCCGGTCGCGGTCGGCGGCGGAGCGCATGTCCACGAGGGCGACGACCACGTAGTGCGTGCGCGGGTGGCGGGCGTGCAGGTCGCGGATGGTGTTCAGGACGGTGTTGCCGGTGGAGAACTCGTCGTCGACGAGGACCAGCGGCCCCTCCCCCGCCAGCAGCGCGGGGTCCTCGGGCAGCAGGAGGTGGGACGTGGCGTGCGAGTGGGCCTCCTCGAACCCGCCCGCCGGCCGCAGCCCGGGCACCGGGCGGCGCGTGGAGTGCAGGTAGGGGGCGGGGCCCAGGCCGTCGGCGACGCAGTGGCCGAGCCCGGTGGCGGTCTCCGCGTAGCCGAGGACGACCGCGTCGGCGGCCGAGTCGCCGAGCAGCTCGCGGACCCGGACGCCGAGCCCGTGCCCGGCCGCGTAGACGGCGGCGGGCGACTGCGGGACGTGCTTGCCCAGCACCTGGGAGACCAGCAGGTGGGCCCGCTTCGGGTTGCGCCGCAGGGCCAGCCCGAGCAGTTCCCTCAGCTCGGGCGAGGGCCCCCCGTCGGCTCCGCTCAGGTCCACGCCCAGCCGCTCGGCGACCCAGGTTCCCGACCACACCGTGTCGATCGTCTTGCCCTTCCTCGTCATGGCCGGCCCGCTCACACCTGGAGCCCGGCCGTCAGGAGGTCGACGAAGCCGACCTCCTCCTTCGCCACACCGAAGACCTCGGCGCGCAGCATGGTGCGCTCGGCCCAGGCCCGGTGGGGCTTCACCTCGTTCATCTTGTTCGTGTAGGCGGAGCGCATCACTCCGCCGCCGCCGCGCTCGGGGCGCAGGATGTCCTGGGCGTCGCTGAACTCCTCGTGGGAGACCACCGACAGCGCGTGCACCGGCGTGACGTGGCCCGGGTGGATGCAGGTCTTGCCGGTCAGCCCGTTGGCGCGGTCGAGCTCGATCTCCCGCAGCAGGCCGTCCAGGTCGTGTTCGATCAGCGCGGTGCGCAGCTCCTCCACGCCCTCCTCCAGGAAGGGGCTGCGGCGCAGCTGCGGCTTGAAGAGGCGCTGCTGGCTGCGGAAGTACTCCCAGACGGGGCCGGTGACGGTGAAGCCGGTGCCGTCGGCGCGGCCGAGGACGTTGACCACGTCGGCGATGACGCCGGCGACGATCTGGACGTCGTAGGCGGTCATGTCGGGGGTGCGGCGCAGTCCGTACACGGAGCAGAAGTCGGTGACGCCCAGGCGCAGGGCGAGGACCCGCTCGCGGTAGCGGTTGACGGTGTGCTTGATGCCGGCGAGGGCCGGGGCGCGGGTCTCCAGGTGGAGGAGGTCGGGGGTCTCCAGGACGGGCATGGCATACAGGCGGGGCAGTCCGGCCTCCGCCTCGGCGTCCGCGACGGCGTCCAGGAAGGCCGTGCCACGGCTTTCGGTGAACTTCGGTAGTACGAATCCGGCCAGGTTCCGGGCCGAGGCCCCGAGCCGCCGGACGAGGTCGGGTATCTGCTCGGGGGTGCGCACGCGGATGAACAGGAGCGGCAGCCCGTGGGGGCCGGGGCCTTCGGCCTCGAGGGCCGCGAACTGCCGGACGAGGTTCTCCTCGCCGCCCACGACCTCGGCGTCGCTGATGGAATCCTCCAGGCAGAGGACCATGGAGACGACGCCCCGCCCGGCCTGCTTGCGGATGTCGTCGGCCAGCCTGGGGCGGACGGCCGGGCTGTAGAGGGTGGCTCCGAGGGCGGCCGCGAGGGTGCGGGCCGGGGAGGCCAGGTCGAACTCCGCCGGCTCCTGGTGGAAGAGGTCCTTGCGAACAGTGGGCGATATGTGCCCGAAGTGACGCATGCGCTTCCCCCGTACTGCCTCGGCGGCCCAACTGGCGTGGCCGGTAATAGTACGTACGAACGTGAGTCAAGAGTTCCTCAAGCACATGAAGTTCAGGTAACCCTCTTGCACCATGCCCAGCTCTCGCGTCCGGTACAAGGCCCTACGGGGGGCCGCATTGTCCCGGTCGGCCCCGGGAGGGCAGGATGACGGGCATGACGCACGCGATGCAGAAGGGCTCCAACATCCCGGTGACCGCCACGGCGGTACGGGCGGTGCTGCGCTGGACCACCGGACCGGAGGTGCCGGACGTGGACGCCTCCGCGCTGCTCGTGGGGGCGGACGGGCGCGTGCGCTCGGACGAGGACTTCGTCTTCTACAACCAGCCGCGGCACCCTTCGGGGTCCGTGTGGCGGCTGGGCAAGAAGCAGGTGGGCGACGGGGTCACCGACGCGGTCCAGGCGGACCTGCGGTCCGTGCCGTCGGCCGTGGACCGGGTCCTGGTGGTGGCCTCCGCCGAGGACGTGCCGTTCGAGCAGGTCCGTGACCTGCGGATCCAGCTGTACGACGCCACGCCGGCCGGCGCTCCCGAGCCGCTGGCCCACTTCGACGTCCGCCCGGAGACCGGCGCCGAGACGGCGCTGATCTGCGGGGAGCTGTACCGCCGGGGCGAGGGGTGGAAGTTCCGCGCCCTGGGCGAGGGCTACTCCGACGGCCTGGTGGGACTGGCCACCGACCACGGGATCTCCGTCGACGAGAACGCCGCCGAGGCGGCGGGAGCGGCGCCGGAGCCTGCCCCGGCCGGCGCCGGCGCTCCGGGGGACGACCGGACCGCCGCGATGCGGCCGCCGGCGCAGACCCCGGTCACGCAGGCCCCGCCGGCCGCCCAGCCCGCGTACGGGTACCCGCAGCCGGTGTCGCCGGTGCCGGTGCCGGCTCCGGGCGGGGACCCGTCGTTCCGGCTGCCGGTGCAGGGTCCGCAGTTCATCCGCCGCTGAGGCCGGGAGGCCGCAGACGCCACTGGCGCCGCCGACGCCGCTGACGCCGCTGACGGGACGGGGGCTTCCCGGCCCCCGCCCCGCACCCTGCTCTCAGGCCTTGGTGCTCTTGTAGCCCCGACCCCACTGGAGCCCCCAGCCGTACAGCCGGTCCAGCTCGGCCTGGAACCCGTACACGAACTTCACCTCGCGGCGCACGATCAGCTCGCCCCTGACCTTCTCCATGGACAGCACCGCGCAGGAGCGGGCCTGCGGGTGCCGCTCGTCCAGCGGGATCTCGATCCGGGGCCCGGCGGTCGGGTAGAGGGTGACCAGGGCGTGGGTCCGGTCGAAGGCCGGGGTCTGGTCGTAGATGTAGACGAAGACCAGCAGCCGTTTGATCTCTTCGGCGTGGTCGAGGTTGACGTAGAGGGTCTCCCCCGAGGCCGAGCCGAAGCGGTCGTCGCCGCTGAGCTTCACGTAGGGCGGGTCGTTGAGGTCGCCGAGCAGGTTGCCCAGCGGCTGGACGGCGCCGCGGGTGCCGTCGGTCAGCTCGTAGAGGCAGCCCATGTCCAGGTCCACGTTGACCATGCCCTGGGTGTGGGCCTGCACCATGTCGGGTTTGAAGAGTTTGAACGGGTGCCGGAAGAGCTGCCCGCTCTGGCCGGAGCGGCCCCCGAAGTCGGAGGTGCGCATCCGCCAGGACAGGTTCACGCGCATGTTGCCGTGGACGGCCTGCTGTTTGGTGAGCGACACCGTCGGCTGCCGCCGGGTGAGCTCGATGGCGTTCGACGAGGCGTTGCCCGAGTCGAAGCCCATGGCGCGAGCGCCCCTGATCCCGTCGAAGAACCCCATGTTCCAACCCCCCAGGTCGGTCCGTGCAGCGGAGAATGCGGCGAGGCGGCCGCGCGGTCCAGTGGATCCGCGCGGCCGCCCCGTCGTTACTGGAAGCGTTCCGCAATCAGCGCCGGGTCACACCCCGGCACCGACCTCCGCGGGGCTCTCTCCGCCCTCGGCCTCCAGCCGCTTGTTGCGGCGCACGGAGGACCAGAAGGACCAGGCGATGAGCACGACGCCGACGAGGCCGGTGATGACCTCGTTGATCTCGTACTGGATGGTGACGAGCAGGATCACGGCGAGGGCGCCGATCGCGTAGTGCGCGCCGTGCTCCAGGTAGACGTAGTCGTCGAGGGTGCCCTGGCGGACCAGGTAGACCGTGAGCGAGCGGACGTACATGGCACCGATGCCGAGGCCGAGGGCCATGAGCACGATGTCGTTGGTGATGGCGAAGGCGCCGATGACTCCGTCGAAGGAGAAGGAGGCGTCGAGGACCTCGAGGTAGAGGAACATGAAGAACGCGGCCTTGCCGGCCATGGCGACGGCCGAGACGGGCTTGCCGGTCTTCTTGGCCTCCTCCTCGGCCTCGTGCTCGGCCTCTTCCTCTTCTTCGAGCTTGTTCTCGAAGTAGCCGGAGAGACCGCCGACGATCATGTAGGTGATCAGGCCGAGGACGCCGGAGACCAGGACGGTCTGCGCCTTGTCGACGTGGACGCCGCCGTGCTGGTGGGCGTGGGCGGCGAAGGTCATCGAGGTGATCACGAGGACGATCAGCGCGATGCACGCCGACAGCATGTCGATCTTGCCGAGCTTGGCGAGCGGGCGCTCCAGCCAGGCGAGCCACTTGATGTCGCGGTCCTCGAAGATGAAGTCGAGGAAGATCATCAGCAGGAACATCCCGCCGAAGGCGGCGATGGACGGATGGGCGTCCGTCACCAGCTGCTCGTACATCTCCTTGTCGGTCAACGCCAGATTGACGGCCTCGATGGGCCCGATCTTGGCGCTGATCGCCACGATGACGACGGGGAAGACCAGCCGCATGCCGAACACGGCGATGAGAACGCCGACCGTGAGGAAGATCTTCTGCCAGAAGGCGTTCATCTTCTTCAGGATTCCGGCGTTGACCACCGCGTTGTCGAAGGACAGCGAGATTTCGAGGACGGACAGGATCGCCACGATCCCAAAAGCGGTCCACCCCCCGTAGAACACCGCTGCGACCAGACCGAGCGCAGTGACTGCGAACGACCAGCCGAAGGTTTTGAGAACCACTGGCACCCCATCGTCTTGTACGGCTTTACGAAACGTTGACCCCGAAGTCTAGAGCGATGCCCCGCAGCCCCGACGCGTACCCCTGTCCTACCGCACGGAACTTCCACTCACCCCCGTACCGGTAGACCTCGCCGAAGATCATCGCGGTCTCGCTGGAGGCGTCCTCGGTCAGGTCGTAGCGGGCGAGTTCCTGGTCGTCGGCCATGTTCACCACGCGGATGAAGGCGTTGCTCACCTGGCCGAAGCTCTGCCGGCGGGAGTCCGCCTCGTGGATCGAGACCGGGAAGACGATCTTGTCGACCTGGGCGGGGACCTTCGTGAGGTCGATGATGATCGACTCGTCGTCGCCTTCACCCTCGCCGGTGAGGTTGTCCCCAGTGTGTTCGACGGAGCCCTCGGGGCTCTTGAGGTTGTTGTAGAAGACGAAGTACTCGTCCCCCAGCACCCGGCCGCTGTTGCACAGCAGTGCGCTGGCGTCGAGGTCGAAGTCCGCCCCCGTGGTCGAGCGCGCGTCCCATCCCAGTCCGACCAGAACCCGGGTGAGGTTCGGTGCGGCCTTGGACAGCGAGACGTTGCCCCCCTTGGCGAGTGTGACGCCCATGATGTGGTCCTCCCCGGACGACGTGATGGTGGTGGCCGAGCCACCCGCTCATGGTGGCAAAGCCGGTCCGGCGCCGTACACAGGGGTGCACGGCGCCGGACGGACGAACTGCTCTGGGGTTTCGGCTCAGACGTTGACGCCGAAGTCCTGCGCGATGCCGCGCAGACCCGAGGCGTAGCCCTGGCCGATGGCGCGGAACTTCCACTCGGCGCCGTTGCGGTACAGCTCGCCGAAGACCATGGCGGTCTCGGTCGAGGCGTCCTCGGAGAGGTCGTAGCGGGCGAGCTCGGTGTTGTCGGCCTGGTTCACGACGCGGATGTAGGCGTTGCGGACCTGGCCGAAGCTCTGCTGGCGGGTCTCGGCCTCGTAGATCGAGACCGGGAAGACGATCTTGGCGACGTCGCCCGGGACGCCGGCGAGGTTGACCTTGATGGCCTCGTCGTCGCCCTCGCCCTCGCCGGTGGTGTTGTCACCGGTGTGCTCGACCGACCCGTCCGGGCTCTTCAGGTTGTTGAAGAACACGAAGTTCGAGTCGTTGGCGACCTTGCCCTGGTCGTTGGTCAGGATCGCGCTGGCGTCGAGGTCGAAGTCGACACCGGTGGTGGTGCGAGCGTCCCAGCCCAGACCGACGATGACCGCCGTCAGGTTAGGCGCGGCCTTGGTCAGCGAGACGTTGCCGCCCTTGCTGAGGCTGACTCCCACGGGTCCTCCATTGGTATTCGTATGGGGCGGGGCCCCGTCGTGCGTTGCTACCGGATCAACGGTTCGATCCTAGTGACGGGTTCCCGCCCACAGGCGGTTTTCGTGCGGAAGCCGAGGACGGGTCCGCTCACGGGCCGGCTCCGGCCCGGTACGGGAGCCGTCGGGGCGCCTCAGAGGCTGTCGAGGGCCTTGATGTACTCGTTCAGGTCACGCGCGTCGGGCAGGCCGTTGACGACGGTCCAGCGCACGATGCCGTCCTTGTCGATGACGAAGGTGCCGCGGACGGCGCAGCCCTTGTCCTCGTCGAAGACGCCGTAGGCGCGGGAGGTCTCGCCGTGCGGCCAGAAGTCGGACAGCAGCGGGTACTCCAGGCCCTCCTGCTCGGCGAAGACGCGCAGGGTCGGGACCGAGTCGTTGGAGACGGCCAGCAGCTGCACGTCGTCGTTCTGGAAGCGGGGCAGCTGGTCGCGCAGCTCGCACAGCTCACCCGTGCAGACGCCGGTGAAGGCGAAGGGGTAGAAGAGCAGCACCACGGCCTTCTCGCCGCGGAAGTCGGAGAGCCTCACGGTGGCGCCGTGGTTGTCCTTGAGCTCGAAGTCCGGGGCCTTGTGTCCGACCTCGATCGCCATCTCTCGCATCCCTTCGTTTCCTGCGTCCCCGCACGGGGCCGTTCGGGTGAGACCCAGCCTACGGCCCGCCCCCGCGGGGCGGACCGCAGCGGCGCGCCGGAAGCGCCGCCCGCGCCGGCGGCCGCGGGGACGTACCGCCCGCGCCGCCCGCGCCGGCGCCCGGTCCCTGAACGCGCACACCCCGCCGGCCGGGGAGTCCCGGTCGGCGGGGTGTGCGTTCCGCTTGGCTGCGGGGCGCAGATCAGCGCTTGGACTTGGCCGCCTTCGGCGTCACCAGCTTGGTGGAGGTCCACTCCTTGCCGACGGGGCCGCCCTTGGCGAGCGACAGTCCGGCCGTCTCGGCGGCCTCGCTGATGTCGCTGGCCTCGATGTATCCGTCACGGCCCGTCTTGGGGGTCAGCAGCAGGATCAGTGCGCCGTCCTCGACCAGCTCGGTCGCATCGACCAGGGCGTCCGTCAGATCGCCGTCCTCGTCGCGGAACCACAACAGCACCGCGTCGGCGACGTCGTCGTATTCCTCGTCGGCGAGCTCGCTGACGAGCTTCTCGACGGCGTCACGGAATTCCTGATCGACGTCCTCGTCGTAGCCGATCTCCTGGACCACCTGTTCGGACTGGAAACCCAGCCGGGCGGCCAGGCTCTCCGCGTGGTCCGCGGTCGCGCTCACGGGGTGCCTCCTGCTCATGTTCGGTGAATGTCTTTCGGCGGCGCGCGTACGCGCAGCATTGGGCGTAGTCCACACGGGCGCGGCGGATCGCGCAAGTACCCGGCCGCCGAGACCGTCTAAACGGTGACGATTACGGCCGTCTCGCCGCAACTTTCAGGCTTCCCTGATGGACCACCGGTGATTCATCCCACACCATTCCAGCTCATTCGGCATCGCATGAGGACTTTCCTACCTGTTTGAGCGACGAACGTCCTTACGATCCGGGTGATCGCCTTGGGCGTAAGGTTGCGATTCGGCCCGGCAGCCGGCCAGGGCACACCGGCCGCTCCTTCGCCGCTCGAGGTGTTACCCAGTGGTAGAGGTGAAGATTCGGGCCGGGCGTAAGACCATGGGAGGCGGCGACCCAGGGCACGACTCCCCCGACAGCGAAGGAACAGCGTGGCTTCCGCATCCGATCGCAACCCGATCATCATTGGCGGTCTTCCGAGCCAGGTCCCGGACTTCGATCCGGAGGAGACGAAGGAGTGGCTCGACTCCCTCGACGCCGCGGTCGACGAGCGGGGCCGCGAGCGCGCCCGCTACCTGATGCTGCGGCTGATCGAGCGGGCCCGCGAGAAGCGCGTGGCCGTTCCGGAGATGCGCAGCACGGACTACGTCAACACCATCGCCACCAAGGACGAGCCGTTCTTCCCCGGGAACGAGGAGATCGAGCGCAAGGTCCTGAACGCGACCCGCTGGAACGCCGCGGTCATGGTCTCCCGCGCCCAGCGCCCGGGAATCGGCGTCGGCGGCCACATCGCCACGTTCGCCTCCTCCGCCTCCCTCTACGACGTGGGCTTCAACCACTTCTTCCGGGGCAAGGACGAGGGCGACGGCGGCGACCAGATCTTCTTCCAGGGCCACGCCTCCCCGGGCATCTACGCCCGCGCCTACCTCCTGGACCGGCTCTCCGAGCAGCAGCTCGACTCGTTCCGGCAGGAGAAGTCGAAGGCCCCGCACGGCCTGTCCAGCTACCCGCACCCGCGGCTGATGCCGGACTTCTGGGAGTTCCCGACGGTCTCGATGGGCCTCGGCCCGCTCGGGGCGATCTACCAGGCGCGGATGAACCGGTACATGGAGGCGCGCGGGATCGCGGACACCTCCAAGTCCCACGTTTGGGCGTACCTCGGCGACGGCGAGATGGACGAGCCGGAGTCGCTGGGCCAGCTGTCGCTGGCGGCGCGCGAGGGCCTGGACAACCTGACCTTCGTCGTGAACTGCAACCTCCAGCGCCTCGACGGCCCGGTGCGCGGCAACGGCAAGATCATCCAGGAGCTGGAGTCGATCTTCCGCGGGGCCGGCTGGAACGTCATCAAGCTGATCTGGGACCGCTCCTGGGACCCGCTGCTGGCGCAGGACCGCGACGGCATCCTGGTCAACAAGATGAACTCGACCCCCGACGGGCAGTTCCAGACGTACGCCACCGAGTCGGGCGCGTACATCCGGGAGCACTTCTTCGGCGGCGACCAGCGGCTGCGCGCGATGGTCGAGAACATGACCGACCAGCAGATCCAGCACCTGGGCCGCGGCGGTCACGACCACAAGAAGGTCTACGCCGCGTACGCGGCCGCCAAGGCCCACAAGGGCCAGCCGACGGTGATCCTGGCGCAGACGGTCAAGGGCTGGACGCTCGGCCCGAACTTCGAGGGCCGCAACGCCACGCACCAGATGAAGAAGCTGACGGTCGACGACCTCAAGCGCTTCCGGGACCGCCTGCACATCCCGGTCACGGACGCCCAGCTGGAGAGCGGCGCCCCGCCGTACTACCACCCGGGCCGCAACTCGCCCGAGATCCAGTACATGCACGACCAGCGCAGCGCCCACGGCGGCTACGTGCCGACGCGCGTGGTGCGGGCCAAGCCGCTGCAGCTGCCGGACGAGAAGACGTACGCGGCGGCCAAGAAGGGCTCCGGGCAGCAGTCGATCGCCACCACGATGGCCTTCGTCCGCATCCTGAAGGACCTGATGCGAGACAAGGAGATCGGCAAGCGCTTCGTGCTGATCGCCCCGGACGAGTACCGCACCTTCGGCATGGACGCGTTCTTCCCGAGCGCCAAGATCTACAACCCGCTGGGGCAGCAGTACGAGGCGGTCGACCGCGAGCTGCTCCTCGCGTACAAGGAGTCCCCGACCGGCCAGATGCTGCACGACGGCATCTCGGAGGCGGGCTGCACGGCCTCGCTGATCGCCGCGGGTTCGGCGTACGCGACGCACGGCGAGCCGCTGATCCCGGTCTACGTCTTCTACTCGATGTTCGGTTTCCAGCGCACCGGTGACCAGTTCTGGCAGATGGCCGACCAGCTGGCGCGCGGTTTCGTCCTGGGCGCGACCGCCGGCCGGACCACCCTGACGGGTGAGGGCCTCCAGCACGCCGACGGTCACTCCCTGCTGCTGGCGTCGACGAACCCGGGCTGCGTCGCGTACGACCCGGCCTACGGCTACGAGATCGCGCACATCGTCAAGGACGGGCTGCGGCGCATGTACGGGCCCGACGCCGAGGACGTCTTCTACTACCTGACCGTCTACAACGAGCCGATCCAGCACCCGGCCGAGCCGGCGGACGTCGACGTGGACGGCATCCTCAAGGGCATCCACCGGGTCTCGCAGGGCACCTCCGGCGCGGTCTCGGCGCAGATCATGGCCTCCGGCGTGGCGGTGCCGTGGGCCCTGGAGGCCCAGCGGATCCTGGCGGCCGACTGGAACGTCCGGGCGGACGTCTGGTCGGCGACCTCCTGGAACGAGCTGCGCCGCGAGGCCGTCGAGGTGGAGGAGCACAACCTGCTCCACCCGGAGGAGGAGCAGCGCGTCCCGTACGTGACGCGGAAGCTGTCGGGTGCGGAGGGGCCGTTCGTGGCGGTCTCGGACTGGATGCGCGCGGTGCCGGACCAGATCTCGCGCTGGGTGCCGGGCGCCTACACCTCGCTGGGCGCGGACGGCTTCGGCTTCGCGGACACGCGCGGCGCGGCGCGGCGCTTCTTCCACATCGACGCCCAGTCGGTGGTCCTGGCGGTGCTCACCGAGCTGGCCCGGGAGGGCAAGGTCGACCGTTCGGTGCTGAAGCAGGCCGTCGACCGGTACCAGCTGCTGGACGTGGCGGCGGCCGACCCGGGCGCGGCGGGCGGCGACGCCTGACGCCTGCGGCGAGCCGGTGAGCGTGGGCCCCGTCCGGATGTTCCGGGCGGGGCACGCGCGCGTGAGGCCCCCCGTCCGGGTGCTCCCCGATCCGCCGGGCGCCCGTCTTGCACCCTTTCCCTACGATGCTCCGCATGAAGGAAACCTCCCGCCAGCTGCTGTGGGAGCGGCGGAGCCAGACCCCGCTGCTCGTCCTCGCGGTGGCCTTCGCCGCCGCGTACGCCGTGCCGATCGTCGCCCCGGACGCCGACCCGTCCGTGCACCGGGCCTGCACGTACGCGGAGTGGGCGGTGTGGGGTGCCTTCGCCGTCGACTACCTCGTACGGCTGGGCCTGACGCGGGACCGGCGGCACTTCGTGCGGACGCACTGGCTGGACCTGGCCGCGGTGGTGCTGCCGCTGGTGCAGCCGCTGCGGCTGCTGCGGCTGGTGGCGACCCTGCTGCTGGTGGGGCGGCGGGCGCGGATGGCTCCGCAGATCCGGCTGACCACCTATGTGGCGGGGGCCGTGGTGGGGCTGCTGATGTTCGGCTCGCTCGCGGTGCTGAGCGTGGAGCGGGACGCCCCCGACGGGAACATCAAGAACCTGGGCGAC
This sequence comes from Streptomyces racemochromogenes, assembly GCF_039535215.1. GTDB lineage: Bacteria > Actinomycetota > Actinomycetes > Streptomycetales > Streptomycetaceae > Streptomyces > Streptomyces racemochromogenes. The sequence goes on along the minus strand of NZ_BAAAWT010000001.1, from coordinate 4,828,708 downwards.
GCGGTGTGGTGGTCCTTCACCACGATGACCACGGTCGGGTACGGGGACCACTCCCCCACCACCGGTCTGGGCCGGGTGCTGGCGGTCGGGCTGATGCTGTCGGGGATCGCGCTGCTCGGTGTGGTGACGGCCAACATCGCCGCCTGGTTCATCGCCCGCTTCGAACGGGACGACCAGGCGGAACGCCTCCAGCTGGCGGCGATCCGTGAGCTCCAGGAGGAGGTACGGGCGCTGCGTGCCGAGGTCGCGCTGCTGGGCGGCGGCCAGGGCGCGATGCCCGCCCAGGCCGCCCCCGGCGTCCCCTCCGGTGCCTCCGCCGGGGAGCAGGCGGGCCAGGCCGTGTCCTAGCGCTCCCAGATCTTGAACGCCCTGATCTGGAAGGCGGACTGCGGCAGCCAGGTGCCGTCGCCCGGGTAGGTCTGGAACTCTCCGGTCTCCGCGCACTCGGCCGACTGGTACGTGGTCACCGGGCGCCCGGTCCGGTTGATCAGCGACTGGTAGGCGGGGCCGGCGGGCAGGGCCGTGCAGCTGTTGATGTCGAGGGTGCTCAGGTCGTACACCTGCTTGGTGCCCTTGAAGTCGGGTTTCGCCCACAGGCACAGCTGCCCGGTGGCGCAGGGCGGCCCGGCCGCGTGGGCTTGGCCGGCCGTGCCGGGGACGAGGGTGGCGGCGGCCAGCAGGGCGGCGGCGAGGGCGGTGGCTCGTGCGGTGCTCCACGTACGCATGACGGGGTCAACTCCTCCTTGACGGACGGGCTCCGGACTCCTTCCGGTGCTCCGTCGACACCACGCTGACCTGCGGTGACGGCCGGGCGGAAGGGGCTGCGGGCGGGTCCACCCGGATAGGCGACAGCCCCGCCGGAACCGTCCGGCGGGGCTGTGGCGGGCGCGGGGTTGACGTACCCGTAACGCGTCGGCGCGCCGCTCAGATGTGGGCCGCCGCGCCCGCTCCGGCTTCGGCGTTCTGTCCGCGCTTGGTGAAGCAGGCCACCACCGCGGCGAGGACGGCGACGACCGCGGCGCAGGTGAAGGCCGTGCTCATGCCGGACACGAAGGTGTCGTGCGCGACGCCGGCGATGGTCCGCGCCACCGGCTCGGGCACGCCGGGCGGGACGGGGGCGATGCCGACCTGTACGCCCTTCTCCGCGAGGTCGAGCTGTTCCGGGGTGAGCGGGGGCAGGCCGGCGCCCCGCCAGTTGTCCCCGAACGTGTGACTGACCTCGGCCGCCATGACCGCTCCGAGGACGGCGGTGCCGAGGCTGCCGCCGACCTGCATGGCTGCCTGCTGGAGGCCGCCCGCCACACCGGACAGCTCCAGCGGGGCGTTGCCGACGATGACCTCGGTGGCGCCGACCATGACGGGGGCGAGGCCCAGGCCGAGCAGGGCGAACCAGAGCGACATGGTGAGCGTGCCGGTGGCGGGGGTGAGCCGGGCCATGCCGAAGCAGGCGACGGCGGTGGCGACCATGCCGGCGACGAGCGGGATCCGCGGGCCGACCTTGGTGATGGCGGCGCCGGCCAGCGGCGAGCCGACGATCATCATGCCGGTGAGGGGCAGCAGGTGCAGGCCGCTGTCGACCGGGCTCATCCCGTGGACGTTCTGCAGGTAGAAGGTGACGAAGAACAGGCCGCCCATGAAGGCGAAGGCCATCAGCACCATCAGCACGGTGCCCGCGGACAGCGGCAGCGAGCGGAACATGCCGAGGGGGATCAGCGGCTCGGGGACCCTGGTCTCCCAGGCGGCGAAGAGGACGAAGCACAGCAGCGAGGCGCCGAGGAACAGCAGGGTCTTCGTGTCGCCCCAGCCCCACTCGGCTGCCTTGATGAGCGCCCAGATCAGGGAGAACATCGCGGCCGACAGCAGCACGATGCCCGGCAGGTCGAAGGAGCGCGGGGCGTTCTCGGCGCGGTGGTCGAGCAGGATGACCAGGCCGAGGACCAGTGCGATCACGCCGACCGGCACGTTGATGAAGAAGACGGACTGCCAGCTGACGTGCTCGACGAGCAGGCCGCCGACGATCGGGCCGGCGGCGGTGGAGGCGCCGATGACCATGCCCCATATGCCGATGGCCATGTTGAGCTTCTCGGCGGGGAAGGTGGCGCGCAGCAGGCCGAGGGCGGCCGGCATCAGCAGGGCGCCGAAGACGCCCTGGGCGACGCGGAAGCCGATGACGAGCCCGACGCCGGTGGACAGGCCGATCGCCGCCGAGGAGAGCGCGAAGCCCGCGATGCCCACGAGGAAGGTCTGGCGGTGCCCGAAGCGGTCGCCGAGCTTGCCGGCGGTGATCAGGGAGACCGCGAGGGCCAGCAGGTAGCCGTTGGTGATCCACTGCACCTCGGCGAGGCTGGCGCCGAGGTCCTTCTGGATGGCGGGGTTGGCGACGGCGACGATCGTGCCGTCGAGGGTGACCATCATGACGCCGACGGCCACCGCGAACAGGGTGAGCCAGGGGTGGCCGCGCAGACCGGCGCGCGCTGCCGGATCCGGGCCCGTTTCCTTGGCGAGCGTGATCTGATTCGTCATGCGAACAGGCTAGTGACAGTCGCTGACACTTCACAAACGGCTTAACGCGACAGCGGCTGTCAGGTCCGTCACAGGTACCCTGACCGCTTACTCAGCGTCAGATCAGGATCAGAGGGGACCCCGCGGCGATGACCGACCAGCGGCCCGCGCCGGCGGCCGGACTGCGCGAGCGCAAGAAGCGCCGCACCCGGGACGCGCTGCTGCGCGCCGCCCTGATGCTCTTCGTCTCACAGGGCTACGAGCGGACCACGGTCGACGAGATCACCGACACCGTCGAGGTCTCGCAGCGCACCTTCTTCCGGTACTTCGCGAACAAGGAGGAGGTCGCCTTCGCCGTGCAGGACGTGGTCGAGTCCCACTTCCTGGCCGCCCTGCGGACCCGGCCGGCGTCCGAGGCCCCGCTGGAGGCCCTGCGCAACGCCGTGCTCGCCTCCTGGGACACGGTCGAGGAGGCCCTCTCCGACGTGGTGCCGGTCGACCTCTACATGCGCAGCTACCGGCTGATCGAGTCCACCCCCGCCCTGCTCGCCGTTCACCTGCGGCGCTCCACCGAGCTGGAGGAAGAGATCGCCCGGCTGATCGCCGCCCGGGAGGGGCTCGACCTGGACGCCGACCCGCGGCCCCGGGTGGCGGTGGCGGCGTTCAGCGGAGTGATGCGCGTCACGGGGCGGCTCTGGGGGCAGGGCGAGGACACCAGCGTGGCCGCGATCCGGCGGATGACCGTGGCCTACCTCGACCAGATCGGCCCGGCCCTGGCGCAGGACTGGCGCCGGGCGCCCCTGGCGGGCTGACCGCGGGCAGGCCGACGGGGTCCGGGGTGGCCGCGAGCCTGGCTGGGGCGGACGCGGACCGGGGGCGCGGGAGGCGCCGCGCGAGGGGTTCGAGGAGGGGTTGCGGGAGTGGTTCCGGGCACACCCGCCGGGCCCGCGCGGGCCACCGGAGCCGCAACAGAGCGTGATCGGCGGGGAGATGTGTCCCACGACCGGCCGTGAGCCCGGTCACCCGGCGCGCCGCAGCCTCCACCGGTCTCCTAGTCTGGCTCCAGTGAACCTGCCCGGCCGCCCCGCCCCCACCACCCCGGACGCTCCCGAGCGCCCCGCCGCCCTGCGCATGCTGCTCGCGCTCGGCGTCGTGTTCCTGATGCTGGCGACGACCGGCTGGACCGCCGTGCACCGACCCGACGCCGGGATCCAGGCGCGGGCCGCCGAGCTCGTCGCGTGGGCCTCGGCCCGGATCGACGGCCGGCCCGTACCGCCCGCCGACGCCCCCGTACGCACGGTCGCCCGGTTCTTCGCCGACCTCGACGGCGCCCAGCGCAGCCACCTCGTCGACGGCTACCCGCTGGTGGTCGGCAACCTCGACGGGGTCCCCGCCGAGCTGCGCTACCGGGCCAACCGCCGCTCCCTGGCGCTGGCCGCACGCCTGGAGGAGTCCCGGGGGCGGGACGTCGCCCTGACCCCCGCCGACCGGAGCACCGCCGTCCGGCGCGCGCACCGCTTCGAGTCCCTCGCCGAGCCCGGCCGGCAGATCCTCGTCTTCGACCCGACCGGCGGCGGCCTCGTCGCCGAGGTCTTCGGCGACCTCTCGGCGGCCCGCCGGGTGTCGGTGGTCGTCCCCGGCGTCGACACCGACGCGCTCACCTTCGAGCGCTCCCAGCGCCGCCTCACCGCCCCCGCCGGCATGGGCCGTTCCCTCTACGAGGCGGAGCTGTCGGCCGCGCCGGCCGGCCGCACCGCCGTCATCGCCTGGGCCGGCTACACCGCCCCCACCGGCGTCGGCGTGGACGCCGCCACCGGCAGGCTCGCCGTCCAGGGCGCCGCACGGCTGGAGGCCCTGGCCGCGGCCCTGCCCGGGGACGCGAGCGTGGCCCTGTTCTGCCACAGCTACGGATCGGTGGTGTGCGGCGTGGCCGCGCACCGGCTGCCCGGCCGGGTGACCGACCTGGTGGTGGCCGGCAGCCCGGGCATGCGCGCCGAGAACGTCGCCGGGCTGCACACCTCGGCCCGGGTCTGGGCGATGCGCGACGAGGGCGACTGGATCTCCGGCGTACCGCACATGGAGGTCGGCGGGCTGGGCCACGGCGCGGACCCGGTCTCCCCGGCCTTCGGCTCTCGGCTGCTGTCCTCGGAGGGCGCCAGGAGCCACACCGGCTATTTCGAGCCAGGCACGGCCTCGCTGGACAACTTCGCCAAGATCGGAACCGGCACCTTCGGTTCCGTCGCGTGCGCGAACGGGAGCGAGGACTGCCGCCTCGGAATTTCCGCCACGCACGGTGACTGACGGGGACATCCCCGCCGCGGACCCGTAGCAAGCAGAAAAACCGGGTCGGAAGACGAGGGGGACGCGCGGGGGCGCGTCCCTTTACCATGTGCCGCATGGGTGACGTACTGGCCGGAAATCATGCCGTCTGGGAGTTCGACTCGGACTCGGTGCTCATCCGCTTCGCACGGGGGATGCGAACTCCACGGCTCTGGCACGCGCTGGGCGAGCGCCGGATCCCCCTGGAAGCGTTGTCCGGGGTGGACGTGAGCGCCGCCGCCGGGGCGATGGGCCGACGGGAGACGGTGGTGCTGCGCGCCGTCCCGCGCGCGGGCGCCGATCCGCTGATGGAGGCTGCCGCCGGGCAGCTGAAGGAGGGCTGCGACCCGTACCGGCTGGTGCTGCCCGGGGACCGGGCGCCACAGGCCGCCGCCTTCGCCGACGCCGTGCGCGAGCGGCTGGCGCCCGACCGCGCCGAACCCGCCGACCGCTTCCTCGTCGAGGTGCCGCAGCCGCCGCTCCAGCTGAAGGCGTACGACGCCCGGCTGGGCTTCGACGGCTCCGCGGTCACCTTCCACTGGTCCCGTACGGGTGCCAGCAGCGCCAAGTGGCGGGCGGGCGACCAGCGTTTCGCGCTGGCCGACCTGTCCGGCGTCGAGTGGGCCTCCCCGGACCGCCCGGGCGGCGGGTACCTGCGGCTGCGGCCCCGGGACACCGCCGCGGACCCCGCCCCGCCGGACCACGACCTCGCGGCCGCGGTCTTCGGCACGGGGTACGGGGCGGTGCACGAGTCGCTGCCGTTCGCGGCAGCCGTGCTCGCCGCGCTGCGCGGACGGGCGCCGGTGGCCGCGGTCCCGCGCGCACGGGCGTCCGACGACCGCCTGACGCACCTGAGCGAACTGCACAGCACGGGCCTGCTGACGGACGCCGAGTACGCGACCCTCCGCGCCAGCTTCACCGCCGGCGCCTAGGCCGTGTCTTTCGGATCTTGCCGGTTAAGCCCGCGTTGTCCGGTGCCGTGCCTCGGCGCGTTGGCGGGGCGCCCTTGTACTGGACGTACTCGGGTGCTCCGCCAACGCGGCGAGGTGCGGTGCCGGGCGGCGCGGGTCAGGCAAGATCCGGAAGACACGGCCTAGCACGGCCTACGCCTCGCGGGAGTCCGAGGTGAAGGTCATGTCCGGGTAGCGGGCGCCCGCCACCTGCCCGGCGAGCGGCTCCAGCAGGGCCAGTTCCGCGTCGGTCAGCGTGATCCGGGTGGCGGCGGTGTTCTCCAGCAGCCGGCCCGGCTTGCGCGTGCCGGGGATCGGGACGACCGTCAGCCCGTGCACCACCGCCCGCTGCTGCACCCAGGCCAGCGCCACCTGCGCCGGCGTGGCCCCGTGCGCGGCCGCGATCTCCCGGACCGGGGCCAGCAGGGCCGCGTTGGCCCGGGCGTTCTCGCCCGAGTACCGGGGCTGGTGCCGCCGGAAGTCGTCGGCCGGCAGCTCCGCCGCCGCGTCCGCGAACGCGCCCGTCAGGAAGCCCCGCCCGAGCGGGGAGTACGGCACCAGGGCCACGCCCAGTTCCGCCGCCGCGCCGACCACGCTGCGCTCCACGCCCCGGCTGAACAGCGACCACTCCGACTGGACCGCCGCGACGGGGTGCACGGCGTGCGCCTCGCGCAGCTCGGGCCCGGTGACCTCGCTGAGGCCCAGGTGGCGCACCTTGCCCTCGCGCACCAGCTCGGCCATGGTGCCCACCGACTCGGCGAGCGGCACCCGCGGGTCGCGGCGGTGCATGTAGTACAGGTCGATCACGTCGACGCCGAGCCGCCGCAGGCTGTCCTCGACCGCCCGGCGGACGTACGCCCGGTCGTTGCGGACGCCCCGGTACGCCGGGTCGTCGTTGCGCTCGATGCCGAACTTCGTGGCGAGGGTGATCTCGTCCCGGTGGGCGGCCACGAAGGGCGCCAGGAACTCCTCGTTCGCGCCCCGCCCGTAGACGTCGGCGGTGTCGAAGAGGGTGACCCCGGCGGCCAGCGCCGCGTCCAGGGTCTCGCGGGCGGCCGTCTCGTCGGTCTCCCCGTAGAACTCGCTCATGCCCATGCAGCCGAGGCCCTGGACGCCGACCACCGGTCCGCCCTTGCCCAGTTCGGCCCGCTCGATGGGGGTGGTGCCGTGCTCCGTCATGTCCGTGCCTTCCCCGCGACCGTTCAGGCGCTCGTCGCCCGTGTACCCGTCGCCCGTGTGCTCGTCGTCTGTGCGCTCGTCGTGCTGATCGTGTTCATCGCATACATGTTGATCTTGAAGTCCAGGACGCCGAGCGCGTCCGTCAGCTCCGCGAGCCGCGCCCGTACCTCGCGGCGCGTGCGCTCCAGCAGCTCACGGCGCTCGTCGACGGTGTGGTCCCCCTCGCGGACCAGCTCGGCGTAGCGGACCATGTCCGCCACCGACATCCCCGTCGCGCGCAGCTTGCCCACGAAGGACAGCCAGCCCAGATCCTTGTCGGTGAACCTCCGCTGCCCCGAATGGGAGCGGTCCACGTGCGGCATCAGGCCGATCCGCTCGTACCAGCGCAGCGTGTGCTGGGTCAGACCGGTCCGCGCCTCGACCTCGCTGATCGTGTACCGCGTCTCCGTCAGGTCCATGCCCATACGCTAGAACCCTGGAGTGCACTCCAAGCAAGTAGGCTCGGCCTCATGGAGACCATGCACAGCCTGCGGACCATCGAGACGTGGCCGGTACCCGCCGCCGCGGCGGCCGTCGTACGCGCCGACGGGAGCATCGCCGGCTCCCACGGGGACACGGCCCGCCGCTTCCCGCTCGCCTCGGTCACCAAGCCGCTCGCCGCGTACGCCGTCCTCGTCGCGTACGAGGAGGGTGCGCTCGAACTGGACGAGCCGGCCGGCCCCGAGGGGTCGACGGTCCGTCACCTCCTCGCCCACACCAGCGGCCTGGCCTTCGACGAGCACCGCGCCACGGCCCCGCCCGGGCAGCGCCGGCTCTACTCCAACGCCGGTTTCGAGGTGCTCGGCGACCACCTCGCCAAGGCCACCGGGATCCCCTTCGCGGAGTACCTGCACCAGGCCGTCTTCGAGCCGCTGGGCATGACCGCCTCCAGCCTGGAGGGCTCCCCCGCCAAGGACGGCGTCTCCACCGTCGCCGACCTCGTGCGCTTCGCCGCCGAGCTCCAGGCGCCCCGGCTGCTCGACGTGCGCACCGTCGCCGAGGCCACCTCCGTGGTCCACCCGGGCCTCAAGGGCGTCCTGCCCGGCTACGGGCACCAGTCGCCCAACGACTGGGGCCTCGGCCTGGAGATCCGTGACGGCAAGTCCCCGCACTGGACGGGCCTGACCTCCTCCCCGCGCACCTTCGGCCACTTCGGCCAGTCAGGCACGTTCCTGTGGGTGGACCCCGACGTCCGCGCCGCCTGCGTGGCCCTGACCGACCGCGCCTTCGGGCCCTGGGCCGTCGAGGCCTGGACGCCCTTCACCGACGCGGTCCTCGCGGAACTGCGCGCCGGCTAGGCCGCCGGGCCGCTACGCCGGAAGCTCCCAGATCAGCAGCTCCCCCGGGGACCCCGCGGTGATCTCCAGGCCCTTCTCGCCGGTGATCCGCGCCGAGTCCCCGGGGCCCAGCTCCTGCCCGTCGATCCGCAGGTCCCCGCGCACCACGTGCAGGTAGACCCGCTCGCCCTCCGGTACGGGGACCCGCTCGCCCGCGCCCGGCCGCCGCACGTGCAGCACCGCGCCCGCCGCCGGGACCTCGTACGGGGTGCCGTCCGGGAGGTCCCGCACGACCTCGTACGACGGCTCCCCGCCCGCCGTCAGCGGCGCGAGCCAGGTCTGCACGAACCGCAGGGGAACCCCGCCGTCGTTGCGCTCGACGTGCCGCGCCCCGGATCCGGCACCGAGCCGCTGCACGTCCCCGGGCCGGACGGCGGCGGTGTGCCCGCCGGTGCTGTCCTCGTGGGTGAGCTCTCCCTCCACCACCCAGGTGACGATCTCGGTGTGGCTGTGCGGGTGCTCGTCGAAGCCCGCGCCGGGCGCGAGGCTCTCCTCGTTGCAGGCCAGCACCGGACCGAAGCGGATGTTGTCGGGGTCGTAGAAGGAGCCGAAGGAGAAGGCGTGGCGGGTGGTGATCCCGGCGTCCGGATCCCCGCCGGCGTACCGGTCGGCGGCGCGGCGTACATCGATCATGTGGGCCACCGTAGCCGCCGCCCGGGGCCCTCGGCGCGGACCCGAGTCCGAGCCGGGCCGCCGATAAGGCAGTCTTGTCCCGTGCCCCAACCCGAACGTGAGCAGTCCCCCGAGGTGCGTCCCGCGCATCCGGTCCACCCGCACGCCGCGACGCTGCGCCGGCTGGAGAAGTCCTCCGGCCGGCTCGCCGCCAACGCCATCGCGCGGATGGACGAGAACCTGCCCTGGTACCGGGCGATGCCACCGGAGAACCGGTCGTGGATCGGTCTGGTGGCGCAGGCCGGCATCGCGGCCTTCACGGAGTGGTTCCGGCACCCGGAGACCCCGCAGGCCATTTCCACCGACGTCTTCGGGACGGCTCCGCGCGAGCTGACCCGGGCGATCACGCTGCGCCAGACCGTCGAGATGGTGCGTACGACGATCGAGGTCATGGAGGCCGCGATCGACGAGGTGGCCGCCCCCGGCGACGAGTCGATCCTGCGCGAGGCGCTGCTGGTGTACGCCCGGGAGATCGCCTTCGCGACCGCCCAGGTGTACGCGCAGGCCGCCGAGGCGCGCGGCGCGTGGGACGCCCGGCTGGAGTCCCTGGTCGTGAACGCCGTGCTGTCGGGCGAGGCCGACGAGGGCGCGCTGTCGCGGGCGGCGGCGCTCGGCTGGAACTCCCCGGAGCACGTGTGCGTGGTCCTCGGCACCGCTCCGGAGGGGGACAGCGAGCTGACGGTGGAGGCGATCCGCCGGGCGGCCCGCCACCACAAGCTCCAGGTGCTGACCGGGGTGCTCGGCGACCGCCTGGTGGTGATCGCGGGCGGCAGCGACAACCCGATGCAGGTGGCCAAGTCCCTGATCGGGCCGTTCGCCGCCGGTCCGGTGGTGGCGGGGCCGGTGGTCCCCGACCTGCTGAACGCCACGAAGTCGGCGCAGGCCGCGGCCGCCGGGCTGAAGGCCTGCACGGCCTGGCAGGACGCGCCCCGCCCGGTGCTGGCGGACGATCTCCTGCCGGAGCGCGCCATCGCCTCGGATCCCTCGGCCAGGGAGCAGCTGGTGGAGGAGATCTACAGACCTCTGGAGGAGGCGGGCTCGGCGCTGTTGGAGACGCTGAGCGTCTACCTGGAGCAGGCCAGCAGCCTGGAGGGGGCGGCGCGGATGCTGTTCGTGCACCCCAACACGGTGCGCTACCGGCTCCGACGTGTGACCGACGTCACCGGCTGGTCGCCGTCCGATGTCCGTTCGGCGTTCACGCTGCGGATCGCCCTGATCCTCGGGCGTCTGGCCGACGGCGATCAGCAGCCCTAGACTTTTGTCGGACATCAACAATTAGCCCGACGGTTCTTCGTCCCTGTCCCCACGGGCGGCGGAGACCATCAACAAGAGAGAGTGTGAGGGTGCTCGTACTCGTCGCTCCCGGCCAAGGCGCTCAGACGCCCGGCTTCCTGACTCCCTGGCTCGAACTCCCCGGCGCCGCCGACCGCGTCGCGGGCTGGTCCGACGCCATCGGGCTCGACCTCGCCCACTACGGCACGAACGCCGACGCGGACGAGATCCGCGACACGGCGGTGGCCCAGCCGCTGCTGGTCGCGGCCGGCCTGCTGTCCGCTTCCGCGCTCGGTTCGCCGACGGCCTTCGGTGCCGTCGCGGGCCACAGCGTGGGTGAGATCACCGCCGCCGCCGTCGCAGGTGTGCTGAGCGAGGGCGACGCGCTGTCCTTCGTCCGCACCCGCGGTCTGGGCATGGCCGAGGCCGCCGCCGTCACCGAGACGGGCATGGCCGCGGTGCTGGGCGGCGACCAGGACGTGGTCGTCGCGCACCTGGAGAGGCTCGGCCTGACCCCGGCCAACATCAACGGCGCGGGCCAGATCGTGGCCGCCGGCACCGCGGAGCAGATCGAGGCGCTGGTCGCCGAGAAGCCCGAGGGCTCGATGAAGGTCGTGCCGCTCAAGGTCGCGGGCGCGTTCCACACGCACCACATGGCCCCGGCGGTCGCCACGCTGGAGAAGGCCGCCGAGGCCCTCGCTCCGGCGGACCCGGCGCTGACGTACGTTTCGAACAAGGACGGCCTCGTCGTCGCCTCGGGTGCCGACGTCGTCGCCCGCCTGGTCGGCCAGGTCGCGAACCCGGTCCGCTGGGACCTGTGCATGGAGAAGTTCGCCGAGCTGGGCGTCACCGGGATCATCGAGCTGTCCCCGGGCGGCACCCTGACGGGTCTGGCGAAGCGCGCGCTGAAGGGCGTGCCCAGCGTGGCCCTGAAGACGCCGGACGATCTCGACAAGGCCAAGGCGCTCATCGCCGAGCAGACGGCCTGAGAGAAGGAGCCCACACAGCATGTCCAAGATCAAGCCGGCCAAGGGCTCCCCGTACGCCCGCATCCTCGGTGTCGGCGGCTACCGCCCGACCCGGGTGGTGCCCAACGAGGTCATCCTCGAGACGATCGACTCCTCCGACGAGTGGATCCGCTCCCGTTCGGGCATCGCGTCCCGGCACTGGGCCTCGCCCCAGGAGACGGTCGCGGCGATGTCGGTGGAGGCCTCCGGCAAGGCGCTCGCCGACGCCGGCGTGTCCCCCGAGCAGATCGGTGCGGTGATCGTCTCGACGGTCTCGCACTTCAAGCAGACCCCGGCGGTCGCGACGGAGATCGCGCACCGGATCGGCGCGGGCAAGCCCGCCGCGTTCGACATCTCGGCGGGCTGTGCCGGCTTCGGCTACGGCCTGACGCTCGCCAAGGGCCTGGTGGTGGAAGGTTCCGCCCAGTACGTGCTCGTCATCGGTGTCGAGCGGCTCTCGGACCTGACCGACCTGGAGGACCGCGCGACGGCCTTCCTGTTCGGCGACGGTGCCGGCGCCGTGGTCGTCGGCCCCTCGGACGAGCCGGCCATCGGCCCCACGGTGTGGGGTTCGGAGGGCGACAAGTCCGAGACCATCAAGCAGACCGTGCCGTGGGACGAGTTCCGCAGCACGGACACCGCCCAGAAGTTCCCGGCCATCACGCAGGAGGGTCAGGCGGTCTTCCGCTGGGCCGTCTTCGAGATGGCCAAGGTGGCCCAGCAGGCGCTCGACGCCGCCGGGATCACCCCGGACGACCTGGACGTCTTCATCCCGCACCAGGCCAACATGCGGATCATCGACTCGATGGTGAAGACTCTCAAGCTGCCGGAGCACGTCACGGTCGCCCGTGACGTCGAAACCACCGGCAACACGTCGGCCGCCTCGATTCCGCTCGCCATGGAGCGGCTCCTGGCGACCGGAGCGGCGAAGAGCGGCGACACCGCGCTCGTCATCGGCTTCGGGGCGGGGCTCGTCTACGCCGCGACGGTCGTTACCCTCCCCTAGGGCCGGGATCACTTCCCACCCTGATCCACCAGTTAGCTACAGAAGGAGCGCCACATGGCCGCCACGCAGGCAGAAATCGTCGAGGGTCTCGCGGAGATCGTCAACGAGATCGCGGGCATCCCGGTCGAGGACGTCGAGACCGACAAGTCCTTCACCGACGACCTGGACGTCGACTCGCTGTCCATGGTCGAGGTCGTCGTCGCCGCCGAAGAGCGCTTCGACGTCAAGATCCCCGACGAGGACGTCAAGAACCTCAAGACGGTCGGCGACGCCGCCGACTACATCCTGAAGCACCAGGCTGCCTGAGCCTGACGAGCGTTTGTCGCCACCCGGCGGTGGCGCCGTGACAATTCAGCACCCCCTTAGACGTGGAGAAAGAATTCCTGTGAGCCCGACCAATCGCACCGTGGTCGTCACCGGTATCGGCGCAACCACTCCGCTGGGTGGCGACAGCGCTTCGACCTGGGAAGGTCTGCTCGCCGGCCGGTCCGGCGTCTCGCCCCTGGAGGGCGAGCGCTTCGCCGAACTGCCGGTCCGCATCGCCGCCCAGGCCGCTGTGGACCCGGGTGAGGTACTCCCCCGCCCGCTGGCCCGCAAGCTCGACCGCTCGGCGCAGTTCGCCCTCATCGCGGCCCGCGAGGCCTGGGCCGACGCGGGTTACACCGCCCCGGCCGGCGAGGACGAAGCCGTCGTCCCCGAGCGCCTGGGCACCGTGATCGCCTCCGGCATCGGCGGTGTCACCACCCTGCTCGACCAGTACGACGTACTGAAGGAGAAGGGTGTGCGCCGGGTCTCCCCGCACACCGTTCCCATGCTCATGCCGAACGGCCCCTCGGCCAACGTCGGCCTCGAGGTCAACGCCCGCGCCGGTGTGCACACCCCGGTCAGCGCGTGCGCTTCGGGCGCCGAGGCCATCGGCTACGCCGTCGAGATGATCCGTACCGGGCGTGCCGACGTGGTCGTCGCCGGCGGTACCGAGGCGGCGATCCACCCGCTGCCGATCGCGGCGTTCGCCAACATGATGGCGATGTCCAAGAACAACGAGAGCCCCACCACGGCCTCCCGCCCGTACGACAAGGGCCGCGACGGCTTCGTCCTCGGCGAGGGTGCCGGCGTCGTGGTGCTGGAGTCCGCCGAGCACGCGGCCAAGCGCGGCGCCCGCGTCTACTGCGAGGTGCTGGGCCAGGGCCTGTCCGCGGACAGCCACCACATCGCGCAGCCGGAGCCGACGGGCCGCGGTGTCGCCGCCGCCCTGCAGAACCTGCTCGACAACACGCAGCTGGACCCGTCCGAGCTGGTCCACGTCAACGCGCACGCCACGTCCACCCCGCAGGGGGACACGGCCGAGGTGAAGGCCCTGCGCAAGGTCCTGGGCGACGACCTCGACCACATCGCGATCTCCGCGACCAAGTCGATGACCGGTCACCTGCTGGGCGGCGCGGGCGGCATCGAGACCGTCGCGACCGTGCTGGCGCTGTACCACCGGATCGCCCCGCCGACGATCAACGTCGACGAGCTGGACGACGACATCGACGCGGACATCGTGCTCGGCGAGCCGCGCAAGCTGCCCGTCGACGGCCCGATCTCCGCGATCAACAACTCCTTCGGCTTCGGCGGCCACAACGTGAGCCTCGCGTTCCGCACCGTCTGATCCCGTACCACGACGAAGGCCCCGCCCGGCAGCTGCCGGGCGGGGCCTTCGTCGTGGTACGGGGCGGCTAGACGACCTGGTGGAGCCAGCGGACCGGGGCGCCCTCGCCCGCGTAGCGGAAGGGCTCCAGTTCGTCGTCCCAGGGCTTGCCGAGCAGTTTGGCGATCTCCGCTTCCAGGTCGGTCTCGCCGCGCGTGGACCGGGCCAGCGCCGCGCGCAGCCGGTCCTCGGGGATCAGGATGTCACCGTGCATGCCGGTGACGGCGTGGTAGATGCCCAGCTCCGGGGTGGAGCTGTAGCGCTCGCCCTCGGCGGTGGGGCAGGGTTCGGCGGTCACCTCGAAGCGGAGCAGGTGCCAGCCGCGCAGGGCGGAGGCGAGTTTCGAGGCGGTACCCGCCTCGGCCTGCCAGGAGAACTCGGCTCTCCAGGTACCGGGGGAGGCGGGCTGCCTGATCCAGTCGAGGTTCACCCGCACCCCGAGCACGCCCGCAACGGCCCATTCCACGTGCGGGCAGAGCGCACGCGGTGCGGAATGCACGTACAGAACTCCACGTGTCGTCACCGGGACCTCCAGTGTGGGACGAGGTCGGGAATAAACTCCAGAAAACGGACAGTATGTGACGTGATGTAATGTAACGGAAATTATTTGACATTGCGCTACGGCACCTGCGGCCGAAACGCCACGGGAAAAAGCTACCGTGCGCCAGGGGTCATGGTGTGACGTACGGTCGCTCCGAGGCCCGTAAACGCAGAGCATTCACTCAGCAGGACGCCCCCGGAAGCACGGGGGCGACGAGGGAGGACCACCCGATGCGCACCACCGCCGTCCGCCGTCGCGCACGCCGGACGTCCGCGGGCCTGGCGGTGGCCCTCCTGGCCGCGACGGTCACGGGCTGTGACTCCACCGCCCCGCCGGCCGGGGGTGACCGGGGCGCGCAGGCCGCGCCCCGCTGGAACACCGCGCCCGCCTCGGTCGCCGCCGTCGGCGACTCCATCACCCGTGGTTTCGACGCCTGTTCCGTACTGGCCGACTGCCCGGAGGTCTCCTGGGCCACCGGCAGCGATCCCGCCGTGCGCTCGCTGGCCGCCCGGCTGCTGGGCGACGCCGAGGTGCCCGCGCGGAGCTGGAACTACGCGGTGACCGGCTCGCGCATGGCGGACCTACCGGGGCAGGTGGCCACGGCCGCGCAGCACAAGCCCGGCCTGGTCACGGTCATGGTGGGCTCGAACGACGCCTGCCGGCCCACGCCTTCGTCGATGACCCCGGTGGCCGAGTTCCGCGCCGATTTCGAGCGCGCCCTGAAGGAACTGCGGGGCGCGTCGCCGCAGTCCCAGGTGTACGTGTCCTCCGTGCCGGACCTCCAGCGGCTGTGGCAGCAGGGCAAGGACGACCCGCTCGTCCGGCAGGTCTGGAAGCTGGGGATCTGTCAGTCCATGCTGGCCGAACCGCTGTCGGCCGAGGCGGGGGCCACCGCCCGCCGGGAGAAGGTGCGGGCGCGGGTGGTCGAGTACAACGAGGTGCTGCGCGAGGTGTGCGCGGCCGACGCGCTGTGCCGCTACGACGGCGGGGCCGTCTTCCAGTACCCGTTCGGGGCGGAGCAGCTGAGCCACTGGGACTGGTTCCACCCGGGCCGGGACGGGCAGGCGCGGCTCGCCGAACTCGCGCACCGACAGGTGACGGCGGCGGCGCCGCCGCGTTGACGCGCGGAGGGCCGGAGGCGCTGTCAGGGTTCGCCTCCGGCCCGGTTCACGGGTTGTTTCCGGCCAATTGCGCGCTACGGCGTGTCGTGGCGGCCCGCGGTCACAGGCCGAGGGTGGCGGTCAGCCGGGTGTCGGCGTGCGAGCGGCTCGCGCGGACTTCGTAGGTGCCGCCGATCCGGCGCCAGGCGTGCGCCTGCTCGTCCCAGATCTCGAAGGCCCGGGCGGGCAGCTCGATCTCCGCCTCGACGCTCTCGCCGGGGCCGGCCTCCACGGCCGCGAAGCCGGCCAGCCAGCTCGCCGGGCGGCCGTCGCGGTCGTCGGCGGGCGCCAGGTAGACCTGGACCACCTCGCGGCCCGGCCGGGTCCCGGTGTTGGTGAGCCGGACCCGCACCCGGTCGGGGCCCGCCTCCAGGGACTCGTACGCCCAGTCGGTGTAGCCCAGGCCGTGCCCGAACGGGTAGGCGGGCTCCACCCCCCGCGCCTCGTACGCCCGGTAGCCGATGAACAGCCCCTCGTGGTACTCCAGCCGCCCCCCGTCGGGGACGACCTCGGTGACGGGCGCGTCGGCGAGCGCGGCGGGCCAGGTGGTGGGCAGCCGCCCGCCCGGCTCCGCCCGGCCCAGGAGTACGTCGGCCAGCGCGGCCCCGCCCTCCTGCCCGGGGAACCAGGTCAGCAGCACGGCGGCGACCTCCCCGCGCCAGGGCAGCTCCACCGGGGAGCCGGCGTTGACGACGACCACGGTGTTCGGGTTGGCGGCGGCGACGGCCCGCACCAGGTCGTCCTGGCGGCCGGGCAGGGCCAGGTCCCGCCGGTCGAAGCCCTCGGACTCCACCCGCTCGGTGGTGGCGACGACCACGACGGCCGTGTCGGCGTCGCGCGCTGCCTCCACCGCCTCGGCGATCAGCTCGTCGGCGTCGCGCCGCGGCCCCAGGTGGAGCAGGGAGAACATGACCGCCCGCAGCGGCAGCGCGCTCAGGTCGGGCACCTGGTAAGTCAGCGACACCTCGACCGGCTCGCCCGCGGTGAGGAGGACCCTGGCACGTTCGCTGGGCGCCCCGAAGAAGGCCTCGAAGGGGTCGGCCTCGTCGCCCATCTCCTGGACGCCCTCCCACAGGACGCGGCCGCCGACGGCGAGGGTGAAGGCGCCCAGGCCGCGGGTGCCGAAGGCGTGCTCGCCGCTCTCCCGCGGCACGTAGGTACCGGTGACCTCGATGGAGGCCATCGTCTCGTACGAGGCCCCCTCGGGCAGGTCGTCGCCGATCCACTGCACCTGCCCGCTCGGCAGGCCGCCCTCGCCGACGACGGCCCCGGCGGCGTCACGGCAGACGGCGCGCAGTTCGAAGCCCTGCCCGGCGGGGACGAGTTCGTCGCTCGGGTCGGCGCCGACGGCGAAGGTGAGCGCGCCCTCGGGCAGCGCGGCGGTGAGCCCGTCGAGCGGGGACAGCACCCGCTCGGGGAAGACGGTCGCGGAACCGCCCCCCAGGACGCGGGCGTCGCGGGCGGCGGCGCCGATCAGGGCGACGGTGCGGCCGGGGCCGGCGTCCAGCGGGAGGGCGCCGGCTTCGTTGCGTACGAGGACGGACCCGCGGGCGGCCAGCTCGCGGGCCAGTGCCTGCCCGTCGACCGGGGCCGGCGGCCGGGGGACGGCGGCGGGGGCGCCCTCCAGGAGGCCCACGCGGGCCGCGAGCCGCAGGACGTTGCGCACGGCGGTGTCGACGGCGGACTCGGGGACCTCCCCGGCGCGGACGGCGGCGGCGAGGGCGGGACCGTAGACGGTCTGCGGGCCGGGCATGGCCACGTCGAGGCCGCCGAGGATGTCCCCGGTGGTGGAGCGTGCGGCCATCCAGTCGGAGACGTTGCAGCCGTCGAAGCCCCACTCGCCGCGCAGGACCTCGTTCACCAGGTGGTGGTGCTCGGTCATGGTCGTGCCGTTGACCCGGTTGTAGGCGGTCATGACGCCCCAGGGGCGGGCGTTCTTGACGATGGCCTCGAAGGGGGCGAGGTAGACCTCGCGCAGCGGGCGGGGGGCGATGACGCTGTCGACGGTGAAGCGTTCGGTCTCGGCGTCGTTGCCGACGAAGTGCTTGACGGTGGTGCCGACGCCGCCGTCCTGGACGCCGTTGACGTAGCCGCTGCCGATGGCGCCGGTGAGGTGGGGGTCCTCGGAGTAGCACTCGAAGTGACGGCCGCCGAGCGGGGAGCGGTGCAGGTTGACGGTGGGCGCGAGGAGGACGTGGACGCCCTTGCGGCGGGCCTCCTGGGCGAGCAGCTGGCCGGCGCGGCGGGCGAGGTCCGGGTCCCAGGAGGCGGCGAGGGCGGTCGGGGAGGGCAGGGCGATCGAGGGGTCGTCGGCGGTCCAGCGCACGCCGCGGACCCCGACGGGGCCGTCGGACATGACCAGGGAGCCGAGCCCGATGCCGGGGAGGGCGGGCAGGGTCCACATGTCCTGGCCGGACAGCAGGCGGGCCTTGGTGTCGAGGTCCAGCTTGCCCAGCGCGGTTTCCACGGCGTCCTCGCGGGCCTGCTCGTCGCTGCCTTCTTGGCGTACCTGATCGGCATCGGTCACGGCCGTGCCTCCTCGTCGATGGGGTGCGGGTGCGGTGCGGTCGGGCCCCATCGTGGACCTGCTACCTGTAGAACGGTAGGGCTTGTAATCTCTTCGTGATGTCATCATGTCGTACGGTCCTGCTGGCAGGTGTGAGCGGAAGGGGTGCCGGCGATGGCCAGGGCGAAGAGCGAGGAGCGGCGCGGCGAGATCGTCCGCGCGGCGGTCGAGGTGATCGCCGAGCGCGGCTACCGGGGCGCCTCCCTGGGCTCCGTCGCCGAACGCGTCGGTCTCACCCAGCAGGGGCTGCTGCACTACTTCCCCACCAAGGAGGCCCTGCTCGTCGCCGTCCTGGAGGAACGCGACCGCTGGGACACCGGGGGCGGCTCGCGCGCCGCCGCCGGCACCTGGCGCCTGGACCTGCTGGAATCGCTGGTCGAGTACAACGCCATGCGCCCCGGCATCGTGCAGACCTTCTCGGCCCTGCTCGGCGAGAGCGTCACCGACGGGCACCCGGCCCGCGACTTCTTCACCGACCGGTACGCGCAGGTGCGCGCGGAGATGGGCGCGCTGCTGCGCGCCGAGTTCGGCGACCGGCTGCCCTCCGGCCTCACCCCGGAGCAGGCCGCTCCGCTGCTGACGGCGGTGATGGACGGCCTCCAGTACCAGTGGCTGCTCGCCCCGGAATCGGTGGACATGCCCGCCGCGTTCCGCTCGTTCATCACCCTCCTGAGGGGCCCCGGCGCATAGTCGCGCCGCCCGAGCGGGCATCCTTTCCCCGAACTTCTAGTGGGGGGACACGAGATGGAGTCACACGAGCCGACCGGACACCCGGCGGCCGGGGCGCACGAGCAGCCCGAGAAGAAGGTCGCCTGGTCGGAACTCTTCTTCGACCTGGTGCTCGTCTTCGCCGTCACCCAGGTCTCCGCCCTGCTGCACCACGACCACGGCTGGGCCGGCACCGGCCGCGCCCTGATCGTCTTCGTGCCCGTCTACTGGGTGTGGGTCGGCAACACCGTCCACGCCAACACCCACGACGCGGACCGGCCGCTGAACCGCATCGCGCTCTTCGCCGCCGGGCTGTGCGGCCTGCTGATGGCCCTCGCCCTGCCCGAGGCCTTCGGGGACCGCGGGATCCTCCTCGCCGGCGCCTACTTCTGCGCCCGCCTGGTGCTCGCCGCGCTCGCCCACGGCCGCAGCCGCCGCCTGCGGCCCACCCCCGTGACCCTGTCCGTGCTGGTCAGCGGGCCGCTCATGCTGGCCGGAGCCTTCCTCGACGGTGGGCTCCGCGTCGGACTGTGGGCCCTGGCCGCCGCCGTGGACCTGGCCGCGCCCCGCCTGACCCGCTCCAGCATGGTCCGGCTGAACCTCGACTCGGGCCACCTCGCCGAGCGGTTCGGCCTGTTCGTGATGATCGCGCTCGGCGAATCCATCGTCGCCGTCGGCGCCCCGGTGGCCACCGCCCCCGACCTCGACACGGGCACCCTGACGGCCGTCGCCCTGGCCTTCGTCCTCGTCTGCAGCCTGTGGTGGGTGTACTTCCACCTGGCCGCCGGAGCCGTCCGGCACGGGCTGGAGACCGCCGCCGTACGGGCCGACGTGGCCCGGCAGGTCCTGTCGTACGGCCACCTCTCCCTGATCGCCTCGATCATCGCGGTGGCCGTCGGCATGGCCGAGGCCGTCGCCCACCCCGGGGCCCGGCTGCCGCTCGGCGTCGCCGCCCTGCTGTACGGCGGCTGCGCCCTCTACCTCGCCACCTTCGGGTACACCCGCTGGCACCTGTTCCGCTCCTGGTCGGTGACCCGGCTGGCGGCCGCCGCGGCCGTGCTGGCCCTGCTGCCGGTGGCCGCGCTGCTGCCCTCCCTCGGGGCGCTCGCGCTGCTGACCCTCCTCGTCACCGCCCTCAACCTGGCGGAGCTGGGCCTGGTGCGCCGCCAGGGCACCCTCCCCGGGGGCCGGGCCGAGGAGACCCCGCGGGCCTTGGCATCCTGAGGCCATGAAGATCGCCGCCGCGCAGCTCACCTGCATCCCCGCCGACGTCACCGCCAACTGCGCCGGCGCCGCCGCCCTCGCCGACCGGGCCCGCGAGCGGGGCGCGGAGCTGGTGGTGTTCCCGGAACTCACGCTCACCGGGTACCAGCTGGAGGCCCTCGCCGCCGACCCCGGCCTGTGGCTGGCCGACGCCGAGGACCCCCGCCTGGACGGGCTGCGCTCCACCGGGATCGCCGTGGCGGTCAACGCCGCCCTGCGCACCGCCGGGCCGCTGCCCGCCCTCGCGACCCTGGTGTACGACGCGGACGGCGCGCACGTGACGACGTACGCGAAGCAGCACCTCTACCAGCACGAGCAGGGCGCCTTCGCCGCGGGCACCGCCGACGGCCGCTTCGAGCTCGGCGGCGTCCGCTTCTCGCTGGGGGTCTGCTTCGACAACCACTTCCCGGACCTCGCGGGCCGGGCCGCGGCCGACGGCTGCACGGTGCACCTGGCGAGCTCCCTGTACGGCACGGGCGACGGCATCGCCGAGCGGGCCACCGTGTACCCCGGGATCGCGAAGGAGCACGGCCTGTACGTGGTCCTCGCCAACCACGTCGGCCCGGCGGGCCCCTGGACGGGCTGCGGCGGCGCGGCCGTCTGGTCCCCGGACGGCACCCTCCTCGCCGAGGCGGGCGCCGACGGCCCGGACGTGGTCACGGCCGTCGTCCCCGCGGCCTGAGAGCTCGGGGCCTTCCCCCTGGGAGCCGCTCGGGCCCCGGGCCGTCCCCCTCCGCGTCCCCGCCCGGTCTACGCCGCGGGCCCCGGGCCGTCGCCGGTGCGGGGCGGGCTCTGGCCCGGATGACCGGCGCGGAGCCGCTCGGCGAGGGCGTCGAGGTGCTGCGGGCCCGTCAGGACGGACACCACCGCCTCCTGCATGCGGTGGAGGGCGGCCGCGTCCCGGCGCAGCGCGCGAAGGCGCACGCGCAACCGCGGCCGCGTCCGCCAGGGCTGCCACAGCGCCCCGAGCAGCAACTGGGCGGTGGCCTGCCGGTACTCCTCGCAGGCCACCGTCAGCTCGTCGAGCGGCGCACCGAGCACACCGCCCAGCCGGGCGTCGACCGCCCGGAGGACCTCGCACCGCAGGGCATGCTCCGCGCCGCCGCCGGCGAAGTCCAGGACCCGGCGGGGCACACCGGCCGAGAGGGCGGCCACCACCAGCTCCGCGACCGCCTCCCGCTGCGCCCGCTCGGCGTCCCGGCCGTCCTCCAGGACCGCCACCGCTCCGAAGCGCGCCGCGACGGGCGCCCGCACCCCCGCCGGCTGCCGCGCCGGGCCCTCCCGCCGGCTCGGCGCGATACCGTACACCTCGTCGCGCACCGCCGTGACGCGGAGCAGCTGCTGCATGACCGCCGCCCGCAGCTCGCGGCGTTCCTGGGTCCTGGACAGGTGGTGGGTCACCGCGGCGCCGACGACGCCGCCGGCCGTCGTGTACGCCAGGTCCATCCAGCCGGGCATGGGCGCCGCCTCAGGGTGCCGGGAGCGGGCAGGTCCTCGCGACGCCGAAGCCTAGGCGGGCCCGGCACGCTCCGGAAGACGGCCCCCGGCCGCGTCCGGCAGGAGGTGCTTCGCGCCCCACTCCCCCAGCGCCTCCAGGGCCCCGTTCAGCTCCTCGCCGAGCGGGGTCAGGGAGTACTCCACGCGCGGCGGGACCTCGTCGTACACCTCGCGGTGGACTATGCCGTCGGTCTCCAGCTCGCGCAGCTGCGCCGCGAGCACCTTCTCCGACACCCCCGGGACCAGCCGGCGCAGCTCGCCGAAGCGGCGGCGCGGACCACGCTCCAGCTCCCACAAGAGGGAGACCTTCCACTTGCCGTCGATCACCGCCATCGCCGCGGCGATCCCGCAGTGATCCGCCCCCGGCCTCCGTACCACCGCCATCGCGCACACCCCTCCCACCTGCTCGCTCACCTCGGGGTAACCACCCACTCCGAAGTGCGTACTTGAGCGCTCCACCGCCCGCAACCAGGCTAAACGGCATGACCGACACACACGTGACGAACCGTCCGCTCACCCTGCTCGGCCTCGGCGACATGGGCACCGCCCTGGCCCGCACCTGGCTCGCCGCCGGGCACCCCCTGACCGTCTGGAACCGCACCGCCGCCAAGGCCGACGCCCTGGCCGCCGAGGGCGCCGCCGTCGCCGCGAGCCCCGCCGAGGCCGTCGCCGCGAACACCCTCGTCGTGCTCTGCCTGCTCGACGACGCCAGCGTCGGGGCCACCCTCGACGGCATCGACCTCACCGGCAAGGACCTGGTCAACCTCACCACCGGCACCCCCGCCGAGGGCCGCGCACGGGCCGCCTGGGCCGAGGCCCGCGGAGCCCGTTTCCTGGACTCCGGGATCATGGCCACGCCCGCGATGATCGGCGTCCCCGAAGCCGGCGGGTACGTCTTCCACAGCGGTTGCCGCGCCCTCTTCGACGCCCACCGGGCCACCCTCGAGGTCCCGGCGGGGGCCCGCTTCGTCGGCGAGGACCCCGGGCACGCGGCCCTGCACGACGTGGCGCTGCTCAGCGCGATGTACGGGCTGTTCGCGGGGGTCTCGCACGCCTACGCGCTGATCGAGGGCGAGGAGATCGCCCCCGGGTCCCTGGCGCCGCTGCTGTCGGAGTGGCTGGGCGCGATGGGCTTCTTCGTCGGCAACGCCGCCGACCGGCTGGCCTGCCGGGACTTCACCACCGGGGTGGTGTCCAACCTGGCCATGCAGGTCGCCGGCAGCGGCACCCTGCTGCGCGCCTCCGCCGAGCAGGGGGTCAGCGCCGAGCTGGTCCGCCCGTACCTGGACCTGATGCGCGAGCGCCTGGAGGCCGACCCGGCGGCCCACGCGGGCGAGGACACCACCGGGGCGATCACCCTGCTGCGGCGCCGGTAGCCACGGTCAGCCCTGGGCGTAGGGGTTGGCGGCCTGCCCGTGGGGCCCGGGACCCTGGGCGTACGGGTTGGCGCCCTGCCCGTAGGGGGCCTGACGGTGCGAGGCCTGCCCGCTCGGGGCCTGACCGTAGGGGGCCTGCCCGTACGGAGCCTGCCCGTTCGGGGCCTGACCGTGCGGGGCCTGGCCGTAAGGGCCGTGCGCCTGGGACTGCCCGTACGGCTGCTGGCCGTACGGCCCCTGGGGCGCCGCCGGGCCCGTGCCGTACTGCTGCCCGCCGGGCCCGTCGTCGCCGTCCGGCCCGTCCTCGGACCCGTCCTCGGAGGAATCCGCTCCGACCAGCTCCCGCGCCATCAGCGTCGCCCCCGCCACCGCGCCGGGCATCAGGAACACCGCGACGAACGGGAC
Organism: Streptomyces racemochromogenes; assembly: GCF_039535215.1. GTDB lineage: Bacteria > Actinomycetota > Actinomycetes > Streptomycetales > Streptomycetaceae > Streptomyces > Streptomyces racemochromogenes. Next base: position 4,805,219 of record NZ_BAAAWT010000001.1, on the reverse strand, counting down.
CAGGAACAGCAGCACCAGCGGCACGCCGAAGCCCAGCGCCTGCGCCCGCCGCGCGCGCAGCAGGACCAGCTGCTCGGCCAGGTCCACCCGGCGCCGCTGGAGGGCGACGGAGGTGAGCTCCTGGGTGAGGAAGAAGCCGGACACGCAGAACCCGATCGCGGGCACCACGGTCTGTCCGATCACCGGGATGAAGCCGAGGGCGAAGAGCAGGATCCCGTACAGCATCACCCGCACCAGCAGCCGCGCGCTGTCCCGGGCGGAGATCCACACGTCCTCCCAGAACGAGCGCCCCGACTCGGGGACCTCGCCGCCCTCGGTCCGGTCGACCTGCTCGGAGAGGGACTCGTAGAAGGGCTGCCCGACCAGCAGGGTCACGGCGGTGAAGGTGATCACCGAGAGGAAGAGCCCGAGGGAGACGACCACGGCCGTCAGGAAGCCCCGGAACACCTTCAGCCAGCCCGAGGACCAGTCCGAGGCGAAGGGCGTGGCCCACCGGACGAAGTCGTCGGCGCCGTAGAGCAGGCCGACGAGCGCGGCGGCGTACAGCGCCAGCGCGACGAGGCCCGGCAACAGGCCGAAGCCCAGCCAGCGGCCGTTCCGGAACACCCATCTCTGTCCGGCCAGCAAGTACCGGAAGCCCCCCGCAAGATCACGCATGGGGCCAGTTTATGGGCCGGGTACGGCGAAGGCCGCACCCCCTGGGGGGTGCGGCCTTCACCAGGCGTGTGACGCGGTCACAGACGTCAGGCGACGTTCAGCTCGACCGTGATGTTGCCTCGGGTGGCCTTGGAGTACGGGCAGATCTGGTCGGCCTTCTCGACCAGGTCCTTGGCCGTGGCGGCGTCCACGTTCGGGATGGAGGCCGTCAGCTTGACGATGATGCCGAAGCCCTCGTCGTTCTTGCCGATGCCGACCTCGGCGGTCACGGTGGAGCCCGTGACGTCGAGGTTCTCGTTGCGGGCGGCGACGCTGAGGGCACCCTGGAAGCAGGCGCTGTAGCCGGCGGCGAACAGCTGCTCCGGGTTGGTGCCGGCGCCGCTGCCGCCGAGCTCCTTCGGCGGGTTCACGACGACGTCGAGCTGGCCGTCGTTGGTGGCGACGCGGCCGTCACGGCCGTTCTCGGCGGTGGCGACGGCCGTGTACGCGACGTCGGTCTGCGTGATGGACATGAAGACTTCCTCCAGATGAATCGCCGCGATGCGCGCCCACGATCGCGACGGTCGTGGGGTGAGCCTAACCCGAGAAGGAAACGATCATCTTTCCGGTGTTCTCCCCGCGCAGCATTCCGAGGAAGGCCTCGGTGGCGTTCTCGACGCCCTCGACGACCGTCTCGTCGTAGCGGAGCTCGCCGGAGGCCAGCCATCCGGCCACGTCCTTGACGAACTGCTGCTGCAGTCCGTAGTGGTCGCCGACGAGGATGCCCTGGAGGCGCAGCCGCTTGCCGATGACCATCATGAGGTTGCTCGGGCCCGGGGCCGGCACGGTGTCGTTGTACCCGGCGATGGCGCCGCAGAGGGTGGCGCGGCCGTGGACGTTCATGGCGGAGATGGCCGCCTCCAGGTGGTCGCCGCCGACGTTGTCGAAGTAGACGTCGACGCCGCCGGGGGCCGCCGCGGGGAGCTGCTCGGCGACGGGGGCGTTCTTGTAGTTGAAGGCGGCGTCGAAGCCGTACTTCTCCGTGAGGAGGGTCACCTTCTCGTCCGAGCCGGCGGAGCCGATCACCCGGGAGGCGCCCTTGATCTTCGCGAACTGGCCGACGAGGCTGCCGACCGCGCCCGCCGCGCCGGAGACGAAGACGGAGTCGCCCTCCTTGAAGGAGGCGACCTCGAAGAGGCCCGCGTAGGCGGTCAGGCCCGGCATGCCGAGGACGCCGAGGTAGGCGGAGAGCGGGGCGAGGGAGGCGTCGACCTTGGTGGCGTGCTGCGCGTCCACGTCGGCGTACTCGCGCCAGCCCAGGGGGTGCAGGACGTGGTCGCCGGCCTGGAAGCCCTCGGCGGCGGAGGCGACGACCTCGCCGACCGCTCCGCCCTGCATCGGCTGGTCGAGCTCGAAGGGCGGGATGTAGGACTTGCCCTCGTTCATCCGGCCGCGCATGTAGGGGTCCACCGACATGTGGAGGTTGCGCACCAGGATCCGGCCGGGGGCGGGCTCGGCGGAGACGGGCACCTCGCGCAGGGCGAAGTCCTCGGCCACGGGCCAGCCCTGCGGACGGCGGACGAGGTGCCACTCGCGGCTGACGGCGGGGATCTGAGACATGAGGGACTCCTGGGGGAACGAAGATTTACTTCAGAACGTGAAACAACCATGCGCCTGGATATTTCATGTTGTCAAGTAAACGGGTACCCTGGAGCCATGCCCAGTCGTCGCGCAGACCCAGTCACCGTCGAGGTCGTCGAGCTCATCGGCGACGTCGTGGCCCGCTACCACATGGAGTACGAGGAGGCGGCCGCCCGCCACCAGCTCACCGGGGCCCAGGCCAAGGTGCTGAACCTGCTCTCCCTGGAGCCGCTGCCCATGCGGCGCATCGCGCAGAAGCTGCGCTGCGAGCCCTCGAACGTGACCGGCATCATCGACCGGCTGGAGACCCGGGGCCTGGTCGAACGCCGCCCGGACCCGGCCGACCGCCGGGTGAAGCTGGCCGCCCCCACGGAGGCGGGCGTCGAGACGGCGGAGCGGCTGCGCGAGTCCCTGGACTTCGCGCGCGAGCCCCTGGCCGGCCTCTCGGAGGAGGAGCGTACGGCGCTCCGCGACCTGCTCAGGCGCATGCTGGCCTGAACCGGGTACCGGCCAGCCGGGCCGGGCGGGCAGGGACGCCGGGACGGACGGGCCGAACGCCGGCCGGGGGCCGGTGCCGGCAGACCGCGCCGGGCCCTCTACCGCCGCACCGGGCCGCCGGGCCACCGGCGGGCCCGATCAGCAGAAGATCCAGAAGACGCATTCCTCTGTCGGCTCGGGCTTCGGCTTGCCCGGCTTGGTCTTCGCCGGGGACGGCTTCACCGTGCCCGTGGGGCCCGGCGCGGGCTGCTCCGACCTGGACGGCTGTACGGACGTCCCCCCGCCGGAACCTTTCTGCGAGGGCGTCGCCGCCGAGGCGGAGGCGCTCGCGCTCGCCGAAGGCGTCGCCGAGCCGCTCGGGCTCCCGCTGGGCCGGGCCGTCTTCGCCGCCCCGCCGGAGGCCTTCGGCAGGACCGCCGGCACGGAGGGCCCCGCCACGCTCGGCACCGCGTCGGGCTGCTTGGGCCCGCTGTCGGTCAGCACCACCTTGTCGGCCCGGTCGACGCCCTCGTCGTCCCCGACGATCCGGGCCACGGCGATCGAGCCCCCGGCCGCGAGCACCACCCCCAGGCCGAGCGCCAGCACGCCCCGGCCGCGCCTGCGGCGGGTGGCGGCCCGCTTGCGAGTGCCCGCCCGGCCCTCCGGGGGGCCCGACAGCACGACGAGCGAATCGGCGAACACCTCGGCCAGCGCGGGCTGCGGCTCGGGACCCCGGCCCGGCGCGCTGGGCGCCGCGACCTCCAGGTGCTCGGCCGGCGTTCCGCACCCGGCGCAGGCGAGCGCGCCGTTGAGGTGCCTCTGACATGCGGGACAGAAGTAGTTCATGGCGCCCACAAACTATGCGGTCCCCGGCAACATAAGCATTCCGGGATCGTAAGGATCCTGTGTGGAATCGTTACGTCCATGACAGCGACCCCGAATCCGGGACGGCCCGCGACCTTCGGGCCGGCCGCCTTCCAGCTGGTGCTGCTGCGCAGGATGGCCGACTTCCAGCCCGGCCTCGCCGAGGAGGCCCGGCTGCGCCTGGGCGCCTCGCTCGCGGAGCAGCGGGAGGCCAACCGGCGCTGGCAGGCCATGGTGCGCTCGCCCCGCTCCCGCGGGGCCCTGGCGCGCTACCGGTCGGTGCTGGGGCCGCCGGAGGCCGCGCAGCCGCGCCGGATCGGGGACCTGGAGTGCGAGGCCCTGCTGTGGCCGGTTCCGCTGTGGCCGGAGCTGCGGTTCGAGGTGCTGGCCGCACCGGACGGGGCGGTGTGGAACGAGTGGCTGGTCCGGGCCCCGGGCGCGCGGGGGCCCGTACTGGAGACGGCCGGGGACCTGCTGCCCTGGTCGGCGACGGTGGACGAGGTGGCCCGGGCCTTCGCGCCGGCGCGGCCGATGGAGGGCACGGCGCCGACGCGCTGGCGGCTCGCGTTCACCGAGTCGGGCCGGCCGCTGGTCGCGGAGTTCACGTACGGGCTGCTCCAGCGGGTGGAGGAGGGGACGGCCTAGCGGAGGGGACGGCCTAGCTGCGCAGGAAGGCGCGGACCCCGGCCGAGGTGGTGTCGTCGCCGAGCAGGTCGTTGTGCTTCAGGCAGCCGACCGGCGTGTTGAGGGCGCCGGAGAGCGGGACGCTGCTGTCGGGGTTGACCACCTCGTCGCAGTCCGACCAGAAGGTGGCGTACTTGACCGCGCCCGGCGTCTCGTCGCCCGCCGCCAGGTTCTTCACCACGTACGAGCCGGGGGTCATGTCGCGGCACGCCTGGTCCCACAGGGCGCAGGCCCAGGCGGTGGACGTGCCGTGGTTGGGGCCGGCCAGCGAGATCCAGTGGTCCACGGTCGCGGCGCCGCCGCCGTACTTGACGTACCAGCGGCTGACGAGCGATCCGAAGGAGTGCCCCACGACGTCCACGCGCGCGGCGCCGGTCTGCCGGCGCACCTGGTCGACGTAGGCGGCGAGGCGGCCCGAGAGCACCTCGTTGACGGACTGGTGGGTGTCGTAGCCGAAGGAGAAGAGCTGGGAGTCCGCGTAGCCGTCGGCCCTCAGGTCCTCGCGCAGGGACCCCCAGACCCCCGGGTCGGCGTTGTACCCGTGGACGAGCACCACGGGATTGCGGGCGGTGGGCGTGTCGGCCGCCGGTCCGGCGGCCGCCCGGGCCGGAAAGGGCGCCAGGAGGGCCGGGCAGAGGGTCAGGAACGCCAGCGTTCTCTGGCGGGGCGTCAGCATCGGGTCCCCTTTACCTTGTTACGGGCGAGTAGCGCGGATGGTCCGCGCATGCTGCTGCCTGTCGGTACAGAAATCCACCCCCGTGCAGCACCCACCGCCCGTACGACACGCCCCACCCGGAGCATTCCAACGGGCGATATGACCTATTTATCCGAGAAGATGTGGAGTGCGATCGGCAGCTGCCGGTCTCATCCTTCGTCAGCGCTCTCGGGAGGATCTGCCGTGACCGTCAGTCTTGAGCAGTTGCGCCGCTGCCACGTCGCCGTCGACCTGGGAGCCGCGAGGACCCGCGTCTACGTCAAGGGAGCCGGACTGGTCGTCGACGAGCCCAGCGTCGCCGCGGTCAACACCCGCACCGGCGCCCTCATCGCCGTCGGCACCTTCGCCGAACGGATGACCGGACGCACCCCCGACTACATCCGCGTCGTGCGCCCCGTCTCCGGCGGCACCGTCGTCGACATCGAGATGGCCCAGCGGATGCTGCGCCACCTCCTCGGCGAGAAACTGCGCCGCGCCCTGCGCCGCAAGCCCCGCCTGCGCGCCGCCTGCTGCACCCCGCACGACGCCGACCCGCTCGCCCAGCGGGCGGCCGTGGAGACCATGGTCGGCCTCGGCGCCCGGCGCGTCGAACTCGTCGACACCCTCATCGCGGCCGCCGTCGGCTGCGGCCTGCCCGTGGAACAGCCGACCGCGACCATGATCATGGTCTGTGGAGCGGCCGCCACCCAGATCGCCGTGCTCTCCCTCGGCTCGATCGTCACCGCCGAACGCATCCCCGTCGGCGGCGAGGCCATCGACCACGCCGTCGTCCAGCACCTGCGCCACGCCCACGAGCTGATGCTGCCCAGCCAGGCCGTACGCCCCCTCCAGCTGGCCCTGCACGGCAACGGCATCACCCCCGAAGGCCCCGCCTCCACCCTGATCCACGGCCGCGACGTGGCCACCGGGCTCGCCCGCTCCGTCCACGTCGACACCGCCGCCGTCCGGGACGCCATCCACACCCCGCTCACCGCCGTCCTCGACGGCATCGGCAAGGTGCTCCGCGACTGCCCGCCCGACCTGGTCGCCGACCTGACGGACAAGGGGATCATGATGGTGGGTGGCAGCGCCCTGCTGCCGGGCCTCGACCAGATGCTGCGGGACTCCACCGGAATGCCCGTCGCCATCGCCGAACGGCCAGACGTGTGCGCCGTGCTGGGACTCGGCGCGATGCTGGAAGGAAAGATCGCCCCCATGGTCCTCAACCCGCTGGCCGGATGACCCTGGACGGACCCGCCGGAGCCGACGACGGTGCCGGCTCCGGTGGGGCCGGTGCGCCTTCGAGCAGCCTCCCGGTCCTGCTGGAGGCGGTGCTCAGCGTCGGCTCCGAACTGGAGCTGCGCACCACCCTCCAGCACGTCGTGGACTCCGCCACCGAGCTGTGCGGGGCCCGGTACGGAGCGCTCGGGGTCGTCGACCCCGAGCGCGCCCGGCTGACCCAGCTGTTCACCTCCGGAATGACCGAAGCCGAACGGGCCGCCGTCCCCCGCCTGCCCGACGGCCGCTCCGGCGTGCTCGGAGCCCTGATCAGCGACCCCCGGCCACTGCTGCTCGACGACCTCACGAAGGACCCCCGCTCGGCCGGCTTCCCGCCCGGCCACCCGCCCATGCGCAGCTTCCTCGGCGTGCCCATCCGGGTGCACACCGAGGTCTTCGGCAACCTCTACCTCACCGAGAAGCGCGGCGGCGGCCCCTTCACCGACGAGGACCTCGCCCTGATGCGCGTACTGGCCTCGCAGGCCGGGATAGCGATCGGCAACGCCCGGCTGTACGAGACCGCCCGCCGACGCGAACGCTGGATCGAGGGCGCCGCCGCCGTCACCACCACCCTGCTGGCGGGACGCCCCGCGGCCGACGCCCTGATGTGCGTCGCCGAACGCGCCCGGCTGCTCGCGGACGCGGCGGCCGGCGTCATCCTCCAGCCCACCCCGGAGGGCGGCATGGAGATCGTCGCCGCCTCCACCCACGGCGACCCCGGCGACCTGGTCGGCACCGCCATCGCACCCGGCTCACCGGTGCTGGTCCAACTGCTGGGCGGCGAACCCGTCTTCATAGAGGACTCCGCCACCGACCCCCGCATGACCACCCACGTGCGCGAACGCTTCGGGCCGAGCATGATGCTGCCGCTACAGAGCGGCGGACAGCTGATCGGCACCCTCGCCCTGCCCAGGGCCCGGGGCGGCCAGCCGTACGACGCGGTGGACCGGCTGCTGGCCTCCCAGTTCGCCTCCCAGGCCGCGCTGGCCCTGGTCCTCGCCGACGCGCAGCACGACCGCGAGCAGCTGGCCGTCTACGAGGACCGGGACCGCATCGCGCGCGACCTGCACGACCTGGTGGTGCAGCGGCTGTTCGCCACCGAGATGATGCTGGAGAGCACCCGGCGGCGCTCGGCCAACGCCGCGGCCGGCGACGACGGGGCCGGGGACGAGGTCGGGGAGGAACTGGGCCGCGCGGTGGACGAGCTGGACTCCACCATCCAGGAGGTCCGCACGGCCATCTTCGCCCTCCAGCAACCCCCGAGCGACGCCCCCACCACCTTCCGCGGACGGGTGCTCCGCGAGACGGGCGGAGCCGCGGTGCTGCTGGGCTTCCAGCCGTCGGTGCACTTCGCGGGCGCGGTCGACGCCCTCCTCCCGGACCCCGTCACCACGGCCCTCCTCTCCACCCTGCGCAGCGCCCTGGCAGCGGCCCACCGCCGCAGCGAGGTCACGTCGATCGAGGTAGAGGTCGACGCCACCCCCTCCCGCGTCCGCCTCACGGTCTCCGACGACGGCCGCACGGAAACGGGCACGCGGGGAACGACGGTGGTGTGGGAGGCGGGGCTGTAGGGGGCGTCCCCACGGCGCGGGCCCGCTATCTCCCCCGCGAGGTACCAGGGCTGGGCGGTGGTTGCCCACCCGCCTCCCTGTCTGCGGGCCGGAGGCCGGGGGCGGTAGCCCCCTGGACCGGATCAGAGCAGGTTGGGGGCTTCCCGTCAGTCCCATCGTCCTTCCGGTTCGGGCCGGCCTGTCAAGGGCGCTCCTTCGTCGCGTCGCTACGCGATGTCGCTTCGCTCCACCCTTGACATACCGACCCGCTCCGGAAAGCCGAAAGACTGCCGGGAAACCCCCAAAGAAACGGCACGGTCCATCGTTGGAGCAACGGGTCCCTCAGCGATGAGACGAGGGGCCGGGCGCCGGCCCGCCGGGCATCCGGGCCCCCGATCCATGTTTCCGGGCCAGGGCGCGACTACCCGCACGAGAGGTTGATCAGGGCCCCCTCCAGACCACCCAGACGCGACAGATCGCTACGCGCTCCTCATTCTCGGCGTCCGACGACCGTCCGTGGCTGATCCCCGCACCAAAGGACGAACCGAGCAGCCCGAGGTGCCGCCCGGCGCGTCAGATCGCTACGCGCTCCTCGGATCTCGGCGTCCGGCGGCCGTCCTGGGCTGATACCTGCACCACGTGCCGACCAGAGCAGTGTGCGGTCGACTCAGCGGATGACGGGGCCGTTTCCGGCTCGCCAGTCGTTCAGGCGTTTGCGGATGCTGGGAACCATCGGGAGTCCGTCGGTCTCGTGGGGTGCGAACCAGGCGACCTCGAAGGATTCGTCGGACGTGCGGAGGGTGCCGCCGGTGGGTCGGGCGAGGAGGCAGATGGAGAACTCCTGACGGACCTCGCCGTCGTCGTAGGCGAAGACGTGGCCGGGGTTCGTGTAGGTGCCGACGATGCCGGTGATCTCAACCGTGATGCCGGTCTCCTCATAGGTTTCCCGGACCGCGCAGTCGCCGATGGACTCGCCGAGTTCCATCTTGCCGCCGGGAAGGGCCCACATCCCGTTGTCGCTGCGGCGCTGGAGCAGCACTCGGCCGTCGTCGTCCACCACGACGGCGGATGCGGCGGGCACGAGGCTGTTGGCCGGCGGGGCGCTGGGGTCGTCTTCGTAGTCACGCCTGGGCATTGCTCTCCCTGATGTCGGTGCCGCGGCGCCACAGCTCCTCGACGTGTGCAGAGAACCGGTCGAACATGCCGTCCGCCTGACGACGTCGCAGGTGCATCATGGGCGAATCGTGGCCAATCTGGCGGGCCAGGATGGGGGTCACGATCATCTCGTCGTCGAACCTGAACACCGAGAGGTTCACGTGCCCCGTCTCGAACCGTCCTTCAATGCCGCTGACATCACTCAGCTTCGACAACTCGTTCAAGGTCACGGAAATCCGAGTCGAGAGCGTCAGCGGGACACCTTCCTCCGCTTCCCGGGCTGCGGTGACGGGGCTGTCGGGATCTCCGATGAGGAACCGGACGCGACAGCCACCCAAGGCCTTCCGGCGCAGAGCACCTGCGAAGTTGGCCTGCTCCAGCCACAAGAAGTAGTTGGTGTATCCAGCGAACACCAGGTCGTGCTGCGCCTTCGTGACCAGTGAGCGCCACAGGCTTGAGGGAGCGGCAGACCGGTAGGGAAAGACCTGAACTATCTCCTTGTCAGGGCCGCTTGTGAGAGCCGATCGAACGGCGTTGGGCCACAAGGCCGTCTCCTCCTCTCCTAGTGCCTCGCAGGCTGCCCATCGATGGCGGGCGTGAGGAACGCGGTGCGGCTCTGTGATCCACCGTCCGACCGTCTTCGCGTCCACCCCGCAGGCTTCTGCGAGTTGCTTTTCCGTCATCTTGGCATTCGCCATCGCGCGGCGGAGTGCGTGATTCAAAGGTCTCTCCACAGGCCGTCCGGGACGCAGGAGACGCTAGCGGCGAACCGTCCCAAACGTCCCGCAAACGGAGTGGAAACGCCCCCACGTGGGATCCACGATCGGTTCGACGCCACCTGAACTGGAGGAGTGATGAAGATTCTCAATGCCCATGGCGCCAGGGATGTCCCATGGCAGCAGCCTGTAACACCGGCTGAGCCCAGCGCGGAACTCCTCGACCGGGCCCGTGCCGGCTGGGAGCGTTTCCTCAGCAGCCTTGAGGCGGCGTCCGATGAGTGACTGCTACGAGTACGTCCCCCACCGCCTCCTCCGCCGTCGTGTCCGTGACATCGCCTCCGGCACCGAAGGCGTGTTGATGGCTGTGATCAATGAGAACGTATCCGACACCGGCATCGAACGCTGGATGGAGCTCGCCTACATCCGCAACGCCTCTGGTCGCGAGTTCACCACTGCCGCCACCAACGTCGAACCCGCGCCGGATCAGCCCAAGACGGCCGCCGGACGCTGAGGAAAGAGAAGCGCGTAGCGATCTGTCGCGTCTGGGTGGTCTGGAGAGGGCTCTGATCAACCTCTCGTGCGGGTAGCCGCGCACCCGGTCCGGAATTGCCGCTCCTGAGGGCCCGGATGCCCGGCGGGCCGGCCACCGGCTCCTCGTCTCAGCGCTGAGACGCCCGCCCCTCCAAGGATCGTCCGTCCCGTTTCTTTGGGGGTTTCCCGGCAGTCTTTCGGCTTTCCGGTTCGGGTCGGCCTGTCAAGGGTGGCCGAAGGCCATCGCGAAGCGACGCGACGAAGGAGCGCCCTTGACAGGCCGGCCCGAACCGGAAGGACGATGGGACTGACGGGAAGCCCCCAACCGGCTCTGAGACGGGGCGAGGGGATCCCGCCCCCGCACCACCGCCCCGCACCCAGGGAGGCGGGTGGGCAACCCCCGCCCCACCCCACGGGGTCGAGGGGGAGATAGCGGGCCCCCGCCGAGAGCCAGTCGATGGCCCCGCGTGCCCGCTGCGCCTAGGGTGGGCGGGTGACGACCCGTCTGTCGGCCCGTGCCGCCATCGCCGCCCTCATCGACCCCGACTCGTTCGCCGAACTCCCCGTCCCGCGTGCGGAGTCGCCCGCCGACGGGCCCATCGGCTGGGCCGGGTACGACGCCTCCCGGGCCCGGGCCGGTGCGCGGACCGGCGAGTCGGAGTCGGTGGTCATCGGCACCGCCCTCGTCGGGGGCCGGCCGGCCACCGTGATCTCCTTCGAGTTCGGCTTCCTCGGCGGATCCCTCGGGCAGCGCACCGGAGACCGGCTCGAAGCCGCGTACACGCACGCTCGGGAGCAGCGGCTGCCGCTGGTGTCCCTGATCGCGACCGGCGGCTCGCGGATGCAGGAGGGGATGCTCGCGCTGACCCAGCTCCAGCGGGTGGCGCGGCAGTGCGTGCTCACCCGGGCCGCCGGGCTGCCGCAGATCGCGGTGCTGCGCGACCCCACCACCGGCGGCGGGTGGGCCACCCTCGGGGCGGGGGCCGATGTCGTGCTGGCGCTGCCGGGGGCGCAGGTCGGCTTCGCCGGGTCCCGGGTGCGGCCGGCGGACGCCGATCCGGCGGCGTACACCGCCGAGGGGCAGTACGGGGCCGGGCACGTCGACGCCGTCGTCCCCCCGGCGGAGCTTCCGGGGACGGTGGCGGACTGGCTGCGGGTGCTGGGCGCGCCCCGGCCCGCCGGGCCCGCCACGCCCGTCGAGCCCCCGGCCGCGCTGGCCGGCGTCACGCCCCCGGAGACCGGCTGGGACGCCGTCCGGCAGGCCCGGCGCCCGGACCGCCCGCGGGCGCAGGCGTACCTGGACGCGTACTTCGAGCTGCGCCTCCCGCTGCGCGGGGACCGGGCCGGGGCCGCCGACCCGGGGATGCTGTGCGGGTTCGGGCTGCGCGGGGGGCGGGCGGTCGCGTACGCCGCCCAGTGCGGCACGGCCACCCGTCCGGCGGGCTACCGTACGGCGGTCCGGGTGATCCGGCTGGCGGACCGGCTCGGGATCCCGGTGCTCACCCTGGTGGACACCCCGGGCGCGGCCAACGACGCGGCGGCCGAGCACGCCGGTGCCGGGCCGGCCATCGCCGACACGTTCGCGGCGCTCGCAGAGGCCTCCGTGCCGGTGACCACCCTGCTGATCGGGGAGGGCGGCTCCGGCGGGGCGCTGGCCCTGGCCGCGCCGGGGAACACCTGGGTGACCCCGGACAGCTACTTCTCGGTGATCGCCCCGGAGCTGGCGGCCGCCATCCTCAAGCGTCCCGTCGAGGAGGCCCCCGCCACGGCGGAGCAGCTGCGCATCCGGCCGCAGGACCTGGTCGCGCTGGGCGTGGCCCGGGGAATCGTTCCTCCCGCGGGCTGACCCCGGCGGCTGTCGCCGCCCGCCGGTCTCACCCACTGAACGCGCCTTCCGGCCTCCGGAGTTGGCGACGTACGCTCCGCCACATGTCCCAGCCCGTGCAGCTCCTCGTCCTGATCACCACCCTTCCCGGCCGGGGGCCCGAGCAGGTCGAGGCGTACGACCGCCTCGCGCCGGTCGTCCGGGCCGAGGAGGGCTGCCTGCGCTACGACCTGCACGGGGTGAGCGGCGATCCCGACCGGTTCGTCCTCATCGAGCGGTGGGCGTCGCAGGCGGCTTTGGACGCCCACGACGCCGCTCCGCACATGGCCGAGTCCGACGTGGCCTGCGCCGCGTTCCGGGCGGGGCCGGCCGAGGTGCTCCGGCTGGACCCCGAGCCGCCGGCCTGACCGGCCGGGCCGCCGGGCCGGGCCGCCGGGCCGGTCCCGTCAGCCGAAGCGGCGGGCCGGCAGCCGGAGGTCCACCGTGTACAGCCGGGTGATCTGCTGCGGGAACTCGTTGTCGTCACTGGCCAGCAGCAGCCGTACGCGGCCGCGGCCGTCGTGGTCGGTGACGACCATGCCCTCGATGTTGTCCACCAGCGGGTGGTTCTGCGGCAGCTTCGAGGGGGCGCCCAGCGTCGGGCAGTCGTCGAAGTCGCCGAGCGGCGTCTTGCGGGCGGTCCGCAGTCCCGGGCCCTCGGCCAGTGCCTGCGTCCTCGAGGTGTCGCTCGCCCCGAGCGGGTCGGCGAGGTACAGCCTGGCCGTGATCGCGAACTCCCGCGTGAAGCCGCGCTCCAGCACGATCAGCCGGCCGTCGCGGGTCGCCGCGAGCTCGGCGAGGCCGTGGCCCGGGTCGACGGGATACGCGTACTGCCGGCCGAGGACGAACTCGCCGCTCGCGCGCCGCTCCCAGGTCTGGATGCGCTGGAGGGTGCGGCCCTTCGCGTCCTTGCCGTCGCCCGCGAGCGGCCCCTCCAGGCCGGCGACGAGGGTGTGCCCGCCGGGGAGGAGGGTGAGCGACTCGAAGGTCTGGTTCGCCGTGGCCCGGCCCTGGGGCGCGAGGGCGAAGGCGGGCGGGACCGGCAGGGTGGCCAGGACATGGCCGGTGCGGCTGTAGCGGCGGATGGCCGGCGCGGTCTCGTCGGTGACGAGGTAGGTGCCGTCCCGGTCGACGACCACGCCCTCGGAGTCGGTGACCTTCCCGGCGCCGTCGGTGAGCGGGAGCCGGGCGGTGGCCCTGGCGGAGGGGGTGTTCCCGCGGGCCACTTCCAGGCGGTAGAGCGCCGACTTGTCGGAGACGGCGGCGACGCTCCCGTCCCGGTCGAGGGCGAGGCCGGAGATGCCGCCGACGAGCTTCCCGTCGAGCAGGGTCTTGTCGAGCGAGTCGGAGAAACCGGCGACGGACACGTACGGGGAGCAGGCCGCGGGCTTGGCGGGATCCTCGGCGGGGTTCTGTCCGGCGGCGGTGGCGGTCGGGGCGAGCGCCCCGGTGAGGGTTGCGGTGGCCACCGCGGTGGTGACGAGCGTGCGAAGGCGCATGCGGCCTTCCTCCTGGACGGGTCGGGGGTACGGAGCTGGACCGGGACCGGACGGGGACCCTGCCGAACTGTCATATGCCTGACCGAAACAAAAGGGAAGGGTGGGCGGCGCGGTGGCAACGAACTCGCCAACTCCCGTTCACACGGGGGGCGTCTCCGGGGCTGCCGCTGCACGGAGCCTGCCCCTCCCCGCGGCCCGGGGCTACGGCTCCGGCGTGCGGGCGTCGTAGCGGGCGAAGGAGCGCCAGCGGGCGGCGAGCAGGGCCAGCACCAGGACGCACGTAAGGCCGCCGCCCGTGATGGCCACGGCCGGGGACGTGAGGTCGGCGGCGGTGCCGGCCAGGAAGTCCCCGAGCCGGGGCCCGCCCGCGACGACGACGATGAACACGCCCTGGAGACGGCCCCGCATCCCGTCCGGGGTGGCGGTCTGCATCATCGTGGAGCGGAACACCATCGAGATGGTGTCGGCGCACCCGGCGAGGGCCAGGAAGAGCAGCCCGAGCCAGAGGTTGCGGGTCAGGCCGAACACGGCGATGGCCAGCCCCCACGCCGCGACGGACAGCAGGATCGCCAGCCCGTGCCGCCGGATCCGTCCCTGCCAGCCGGAGAACAGCCCGCCGAGCAGCGCGCCGACGGCGGGGGCGGCGACCAGCAGGCCGACGGTCCTGGCGTCGCCGCCGTACCAGAGGACGGCGACGGCGGGGAACAGCGCCTTCGGCTGCGCGAAGACCATCGCGGCCATGTCGGAGAAGAAGGTCATCCGGATGTTGGGCGTGGTCGCGAGGAAGCGCAGCCCGTCCATCACGGAGGCCCGCCCGCCCGTGCGCCCCTCCGGCAGCATCGAGGGGAGCCGCCACATGGCGTACAGGGCCGCGACGAAGGTCACCGCGTCGATCAGGTACGCGGCCTGGTAGCCCCACCAGCCGACGATCACGCCGCCGAGCACCGGGCCCAGCATCGTGCCGGAGGTCATGGTGACGGAGTTCAGCGCGTTGGCGGCGGGCAGCTGCTCGGGCGGCAGCAGTTTGGGGATCATGGCCGAGCGGGCGGGTCCGTTGAGCGCCCCGCAGACGGCCTGGAGGGCGACGACGGTGTAGAGGAGCCAGACCCGGTGGTAGTCGAGCAGGGCGGCGGCGGCCAGGCCGACGGAGAGGACGGTGAGCCCGATCTGGCTGTGGAGGCCGAGCTTGCGCCGGTCGACGGTGTCGGCGATGGCACCTCCGTACAGGCCGAAGGCGACGAGCGGGACGAGCGAGAACAGCCCGACCAGGCCGACGGAGAAGCTGGAGCCGGTTATCTCGTAGACCTGGAGCGAGATCGCGAGGGCGGTCATCGCCTGGCCCATCCAGGAGATGGTGCCGCCCACCCACAGCCGCCGGTAATCGGCGGAGGTGCGCAGCGGGGTCAGGTCGGCGAAGAGGCGACGCTTCTGTCGCGGCGGGGAGGCGGTTCCGGTCACACGGGATCCTAACCAGGTCCCGCTGGGGCGGCTCTGGAGACCGGGGAGCGTTCACACACCCGCAACGCCCTCACCACGAGGATCCGGGGCCCCAGAGGGGGGCCGCCCTTGCCGCTAACCCGCCACTGTCTCCAGACATTTGACCAAATCGGCGTACCCTCCACGCCCCCTGTCCGCTCATGATGAAAAGACTCGTATGTCCAGGGAGGCGTAGTGATCGAACCTGGCAACAGCACAACGAGCACCACCGTGAGCGGAGTTCCCGCCCCCCTCACGGTCGGCGTCGAGGAGGAGTTCCTGCTCGTCGACGCGACCACCTTGCGGGTGGTCCCGGCCGCACCGCTCGTCCTGGCCACCGCCGCCGGACTCCCGCAGCAGCTGCACGCCGAGGGGACCCGGTACCAGGTGGAGATCTCCACCCCAGTCGCGGATTCGGCGGTGACCCTCCGCGAGGAGCTCGCCGTCCTGCGGCGCGCGCTGTCCGCGGCGGCCCGTGCGCACGGCTGCCGTCTGCTGGCCGCGCCCTCGCCCGTCGTGGCGGTGGAGGGGCCCCTGCACCTGACCGACGACGAGCCGCGCCAGCGGGAGCAGCACCGGCGGTTCGGCGCGCTGACGGACACCCTGGTGAGCTGCGGCCGCCACATCCACATCGGCACCCTCGACGTGGACACCGCGGTGGCCGTGTCCAACCGGGTCAGACCATGGCTGCCCACGCTGATCGCGCTGGCCGCCAACTCCCCCTTCTGGGGCGGCCGGGACACCGGGCACTCCAGCTGGCGGGCCATGGCCTGGTCGGGCTGGCCCTCCGCGGGGCCGCCTCCGCACTTCACGTCCACGGCCCATTTCCGGCACTCGGTGGAGACCCTGCTCGGCTCCGGGGCGGCCCTGGACACCAAGATGGTCTATTGGGACCTCCGCCCCTCCGGGAACTGGCCCACGCTCGAGATCCGGGCGCCCGACATGTCCCCGGACATCGACACGGCCGTGCTCCAGGCGGAGCTGGGGCGCGCCCTGGTGGCGTCGGCGCTGCGGGCCATCGCGGAGGGGCGGCCGGATCCGCCCGCACGGGACGACGTACTGCGTCTCGCGCGGTGGCGGGCGGCGCACGACGGCCTGGAGGGCTTCGGCCTGGACCCGTACACGGGTGCCGAGGTGCCGGCGGCGGACCTGGCGGAGGCGCTGCTCGACCTGGTCGCCCCGGACCTGGCCGCCGTGGGTGACCTGGACCACGCGGCGAAGACCCTGGGCGGGCTGCTGCGCGACGGGTCGGGGGCCGCGCGGCAGCGGACGGCCTTCGCCCGCCGCGGGGACCTCACGGACGTGCTGCGCCATCTGGTGGAGGAGACGGAGAACTTCTAGCCGGTCCGGCCCGTCCGTTCCGGCCGCCGCGGCCGCGGGTGCCCGTTCGGGGCGTCCGCGGCCGCGGACCGTCTCAGAGCCAGCCGCGCTGGGCGGCGCGCAGTCCGGCCTCGAAGCGGCTGGTGGCGTTGAGGCGTTCCATCAGCGCGGACATCTGGCGGCGGACGGTGCGCAGGGAGACCCCGAGCCGCTTGCCGGCGGCCTCGTCGGTCAGGCCGGAGGCCAGCAGCTTCAGCAGTTCGCGTTCTGCGGCGGTGATGCCGTCCTCGGTGGCCTGTTCGCGGGCGGCGCCGAGGGGGACGGCCTGCTCCCAGGTCTGTTCGAAGAGGGTGACGAGGGAGGCGACGATTCCGGGGGCGGTGGTGCAGAGGGCGCCGAGCTTGGAGTTCGTGGGGTCGATGGGGACCACGGCGGTCTTCCGGTCGAAGATCACCAGGCGGGGCGGCAGCACGGGGCTGGTGCGGACCTGCGCCCCGAGGTCGGTCGCCCACTGGACGTAGGTGAGGGTGGCCGGGTCGTTGCGGACGCTGTCCTGATAGACGGAGCGCAGCTGGATCCCGCGCCGCAGGGCATCCTCGTCCAGCGGCCGCGAGGCGTCCAGGCTGGCCTGGGACTGGGCGCCGCCCGGCATGATGGAGAGGCATTCGGCGGTGAGGTCCCGGGCGAGGACCTCCAGCCGGGACTGGATGGCGTCGAGGCCCACGAGCCGTTCGGCGCCGTCGGATTGGGTGTTGGGCCGCAGGCCCGCGAACTCCGCGACGGCCCGGGCCGCCGCCGCCTTGCTGGCCGCCAGTTCCTGCTGGCGGCGGAGCAGTTCCTCTTCCTGACGGCGCAGGATCTGCTCCAGCCCGGCCTCGGGGCTGACGGCCCGCAGCCCGCCCGCGTGGTCGCGGGACGGGGTGAGCAGGTCGAGGTCGACGAGCCGGTCGAGTCCTTCGCGCACCTCCGCCTCGGTGATCCCCAGCCGTGCGCCCAGTTCGGCCACTCCGCCGGTCGGATCGGCGAGCATCTCCCGGTAGACGGCCTCTACGAGGGTGTCCAGTCCCAACGCTTCCAGCATGCTCGTGCCCCCCGGCCAGTCGGTCAGGCGGATGATTTCCCGCCGTTGTCTTGATCTTAAAGGTGCGCAGGTGGGGCCATAGGCAGTCTCTTTCGATCTTGTTCGATCCGGCCGTCGCGGCACCTTGGTGCCTGTCACCTTGGTGCCATCCGTTTCCTCTTCTGCGTCCATACGCGGGCTTGCAGGATGGTGTTCACCGGGACGGCGGGGCACACGGAGCCCCACCCCAGGCCAGGGCCGAAAGGCCGGACCGGTGCAGCGCGCCCCAGCCGCACCACGCCGATACCGCTCACGTCCAGGGGGATCCATGTCTCGCACCGCTCGCCTGATCGCCGCCGCCGGTCTGACCGCCCTGCTGTCCTGCACCGCCGCCGTCACCACCGGGCCGGAGATCATCGGCTGGGACTCGGTCCAGGCGGCCACGGCCCCCGGCATCATCGGGTGGGACTCGGTGCGGGCGGCGAGCCCCCTGGCGGTCGGCGTGGGGTCGGCCACCACCGACAAGCGCATCATCGGCTGGGACTGATTCCCCGTTCGGCGCCGGACGGAGGGCGGCGCCGAACGGGCGAGGACCGGCAGCGGGGACCGACCACCCCTCCCCTGCCGTGACGTACGCCACACCCCCGCCCGCGTTCCCCTTCCCCGGGAACGCCGAAGCCGCAGGTGCAATCGTTTCTGCACCTGCGGCTTGCGGTGGGGCGGGTGGGACTCGAACCCACGGCCGACGGATTATGAGTCCGCTGCTCTAACCGGCTGAGCTACCGCCCCGTTACGGCGTGGCGCGTACATGTGTGCGCGCCGTCTGCCGCAGCATAGCCGCTCATACGATCTCCTGCCTCGGATGCCCCGCATGATCGGCTGCGCTTGTTCAGAGAGACCGTACCGAGGGCTGCCCGGTTCCCGGATCAGGGCAAAAAGAAAGAGGACCCTCCCGGGTCCTCTCCTCTTCAATGCTCCCCCGACTGGACTCGAACCAGTAACCTGCCGGTTAACAGCCGGCTGCTCTGCCAATTGAGCTACAGGGGACCGCGCTCCCCCGACTGGACTCGAACCAGTAACCTGCCGGTTAACAGCCGGCTGCTCTGCCAATTGAGCTACAGGGGATTGCTGCGGTGCACCGAACAGCCCACCTCCGGCCTTGCCGGGGGGCGAGCGCCCGTTGCGAGTCATAGATTAGCGCAAGCAGGGGGGTGCTCCGCCAATCGGTATCGCAGCAGGCCGGGCACCGAGACAACGAAGGGTGGCAGGCATGCGCTACAAGGTCACGTTCCTCGCCGGGGTAGCCCTGGGATACGTCGTGGGCACGGCGGCGGGGCGCGAGCGGTACGAGGAGTTGAAGAAGTCCGCCCGGCGCATCGCGCAGAACCCGGCGGTGCGCAACGCCGCCGAGACCGCCGGGCAGACCGGACGGCAGTTCGCGGGCAAGGCGTTCGCGGCGGTCGGCGACAAGGTCGGCGACGTCGTTCCCGATTCCGTGGCGAAGCACGTGCGGTCGCTGCGCGAGCGGGGGCAGGGCACCGACGACGAATGGGGCACGAGCAACACCTGAGGCGGATGGTTCCGGCCCGGCGTGCGGCAGAATTCTCCGCATGGGGATAGTCGCCGGGCTGGACAGCTCTTCCGCCTTCACTCGCATCGTCGTCTGCGACACGGACACGGGGGCCGTGCTGCGCCAGGGCTACGCGCCCCATCCGCAGCCCGCCGGCGAGGCCGTCCCCCACGAGACCGACCCGCAGGCCTGGCTGCTCTCCCTCGGCGAAGCCGCCGGGGGCGGGCTGCTGGAGGGCGTCCAGGCCATCGGCGTCTCCGCGCAGCAGCACGGCCTGCTGCCGCTGGACTCGCAGGGCGCCCTGGTCCGCCCGGCCATGATCGGCAACGACAAGCGCGGTCAGGTCGTCGCCGCCGACCTGATCGGGGCGCTCGGCGGCAAGGCCGCCTGGGTGGCCGCCGTCGGCGCCGTCCCGCACGCCGCGCAGCCGATCACGAAGCTCGCCTGGCTGGCCCGCAACGAGCCCGAGGCGGCGCGCCGGGTGGCGGTGGTGCTGTCCCCGCACGACTGGCTGGTCTGGCAGCTGCTCGGCCGGCCCGCGCGCCGCACCACCGACCGGGCCGGGGCCTCGGGCACCGGGTACTGGTCGGCGGCCACCGGTTCCTACCGTCCCGACCTGGTCGAGCTGGCGCTCGGGCACCAGGCGCTGCTGCCCGAGGTGCTCGGCCCCGCCGACGCCGCCGGGATGACCCCCGAGGGGCTGCTGATCTCCGCCGGGACCGGGGAGACCACGGCCGCCGCGCTGGGGCTGGGCATCGGCCCGGGCGACGCGGTGGTCTCGCTGGGTGCCTCCGGTTCGGTGATGGCCGTGCACCACGAGGCGCTGTCCGACCCGGGCGGCCTGATCACCTCCCTCGCCGACGCGGGCGGCATGCACCTGCCGGTGGTGAACACCTCCAACGCCGTACGGGCCCTGCGCGGCACCGCCGACATGCTGGGCACCGACCTGGAGGGGCTGAGCGCGCTCGCGCTGAAGTCGACCCCCGGTGCACACGGCCTCGTACTCCTGCCGTACCTGGAGGGAGAGCGGACCCCGAACCTGCCGCACACCGCCGGGACCCTGTCGGGGCTGCGCCGGGACTCGATGAAGCCCGAGCACCTCGCGCGGGCCGCCTTCGAGGGCATGCTGTGCGGGCTGGTCGACGCCCTCGACGTGCTGCGGCACCGGGGCGTGGGGATCCGCCGGGTGTTCCTGCTCGGGGCCGCCGCCGAGCTGCCCGCCGTACAGGCCGCCGCGCCGGGGCTGTTCGGGACGCAGGTCGTCGTGCCCGCTCCGGCGGACTACGCGGCGCTGGGCGCGGCCCGTCAGGCGGCCTGGGCGCTGGGGGTGCGGCAGGGCACGCTGGCCCCGCACGTCCCGCCGCTGTGGCCGGCCCCGCCGGCCCAGGTGTTCGAGCCGGGCGAGGACTACCCGGCCTGGCAGGCCGTCCGCCAGCAGTACGTCACCACACGGGAGCAAATGCACCCGGGGGCGTTCGGGTTCTAGGACGGAGGCCGCGGGCTCCTGGTCCTTTTGACCGGCCTTTGCGAAATCCGGTGGGGTTCGGCCCTGCGTTGGCCGAAGATGGAGTGAACCCCCCTCGATCTTGCCTACCGGAGCCTGCGCGTGCTCATACGACTGCTGCGGACCCACCTGGGTCCGTACAAGAAAGCCATCGCCGCACTGGTGCTGCTGCAACTCCTGCAGACCAGTGCGAGCCTCTACCTGCCCACCCTCAACGCGGACATCATCGACAACGGTGTCGTCAACGGGGACACCGGCTACATCCTGCGCTTCGGCGCGCTGATGCTCGGGGTCTCCCTCGTCCAGCTCGTCTGCAACGTCGGGGCCGTCTACTACGGGGCGCGCACGGCGGCCGCGCTCGGCCGCGACGTGCGCGCCTCCGTCTTCGACCGGGTGCAGAGCTTCTCGGCGCGGGAGCTGGGCCAGTTCGGCGCCCCGTCGCTGATCACCCGTACGACGAACGACGTCCAGCAGGTCCAGATGCTGGTGCTGATGACCTTCACTCTGATGGTCTCGGCGCCGATCATGTGCGTCGGCGGCATCGCCATGGCGCTCTCGCTCGACGTGAAGCTGTCGGGCGTGCTGCTCGCGGTGGTGCCCGTGCTGGGCGTGTCGGTCGGCGCGATCGTCTGGAAGACGCGACCGCTGTTCCGCCTGATGCAGGAACGCCTCGACGTCGTCAACCGGGTGCTGCGCGAGCAGATCACCGGCAACCGCGTGATCCGCGCCTTCGTCCGCGACGGCTACGAGGAGGAGCGCTTCCGCCGGGCGAACTCCGAGCTGACCGCGGTCTCGCTGGCCTCCGGCAAGCTGCTCGCGCTGATGTTCCCGGTCGTCATCCTGGTCGTGAACATCTCCAGCGTCGCCGTCATCTGGTTCGGTGCGATGCGGGTGGACGGGGGCGGCATGGAGATCGGTCAGCTGACCGCCTTCCTCGCCTACCTGATGCAGATCGTCATGGCCGTGATGATGGCCACCTTCATGTTCATGATGGTGCCGCGCGCCGAGGTCTGCGCCGAGCGCATCCAGGAGGTCCTGGACACCGAGTCCAGCGTGGTCCCGCCCGTCGACCCGGTGCGTACGCTCTCCCGGCGCGGGCAGCTGGAGCTGCGCGGCGCCGACTTCCGCTACCCGGGCGCCGAGGCCCCGGTGCTGCGCGGGGTGGACCTGGTGGCCCGCCCCGGCGAGACCACCGCGGTGATCGGTTCCACCGGCAGCGGCAAGTCGACGCTGCTGGGCCTGGTGCCCCGGCTGTTCGACGCGACCGGCGGTGACGTGCTGGTCGACGGGGAGGACGTACGCCGGATCGACCCGGAGCTGCTGGCGCGGACGGTCGGCATGGTCCCGCAGAAGCCGTACCTGTTCTCCGGGACGGTCGCCTCCAACCTGCGCTACGGGCGCCCGGACGCGACCGACGAGGAGCTGTGGCGGGCCCTGGAGGTGGCCCAGGCCAAGGACTTCGTGTCCGAGCTGGAGGGCGGTCTGGAGGCGCCGGTCACCCAGGGCGGGACGAACGTCTCCGGCGGCCAGCGCCAGCGTCTGGCCATCGCCCGCACGCTCGTGCAGCGCCCGGAGATCTACCTGTTCGACGATTCCTTCTCGGCCCTGGACTACGCGACGGACGCGGCGCTGCGCGCGGCGCTCGCCCGGGAGACCGAGGACGCGACGGTCGTCATCGTCGCCCAGCGGGTCTCCACGATCCGCGACGCCGACCGGATCATCGTCCTCGACGAGGGCCGGGTGGTGGGCGAGGGCCGCCACCACGAGCTGATGGCCGGCAACGAGACCTACCGGGAGATCGTGCTCTCCCAGCTGACGGAGGCGGAGGCCGCATGAGCGGGCCCGGAGGACGGATGATGATGGGGCCGGCCCAGCGGTCCATGGACTTCAAGGGGTCCGGCAAGCGGCTGCTGCGCCAGCTGGCGCAGGACCGGGGCAAGCTGTGGGGCATGGTCGCGGCCGTGGTCGGCAGTGTCGGCTGCGCCGTGCTCGGGCCGAAGATCCTCGGCGGGGCCACCGACCTGGTGTTCGCGGGGATCGTCGGCCGGCAGATGCCGGACGGCCTGACCAAGCAGCAGGCGCTGGACGGGCTGCGCGAGCGGGGCCAGGGCGGCATGGCGGACATGCTGTCCGGCACCGACTTCACCCCGGGGCAGGGCATCGACTTCGGTGCCGTGGGGGTGACGGCGTTGTGGGCGCTGCTGGTGTTCGTCCTGGCGGGCCTGCTGATGCTGGTCGCCACGCGGCTGTCGAACCACGTGATGAACGGCACCGTCTACCGGATGCGCGAGGAGCTCCAGGCGAAGCTGTCGCGGCTGCCGTTGTCGTACTTCGACCAGCAGAAGCGCGGGGAGGTGCTGAGCCGGGCGACGAACGACATAGACAACATCGGCCAGACCCTCCAGCAGACGATGGGCCAGCTGCTGAACTCGCTGCTGACGATCGTCGGCGTGCTGGTGATGATGTTCTGGATCTCGCCGCTGCTGGCGCTGGTCGCGCTGCTGACCGTGCCGGTGTCGGTGGTGGTCGCGGCGAGGATCGGCAAGAGGTCGCAGCCGCAGTTCGTGGCGCAGTGGAAGACCACGGGCGCGCTCAACGCCCACATCGAGGAGATGTACTCCGGCCACGCGCTGGTGAAGGTCTTCGGGCGGCAGCAGGAGTCGGCGGCGGTCTTCGCCGAGCAGAACGAGGAGCTGTACCGGGCCTCGTTCAAGGCGCAGCTGGTCAGTGGCATCATGCAGCCGGTGATGTTCTTCATCTCGAACATCAACTACGTGCTGGTCGCGGTCGTCGGCGGTCTGCGGGTGGCCTCGGGCACCCTGTCGATCGGTGACGTGCAGGCCTTCATCCAGTACTCGCGCCAGTTCTCGATGCCGCTGTCGCAGGTGGCGTCGATGGCGAACCTGGTGCAGTCGGGCGTCGCCTCGGCGGAGCGGGTGTACGAGCTGCTGGACGCGCCGGAGCAGGAGCCGGACGCGGAGGTCCCGGAGCGTCCGCGGGAGCTGCGCGGTCAGGTGACCCTGGACAAGGTGGCCTTCCGCTACGAGCCGGACAAGCCGCTCATCGAGAACCTCTCGCTGACGGTGGAGCCGGGGCAGACGGTCGCCATCGTCGGCCCGACGGGCGCCGGCAAGACCACGCTGGTCAATCTGCTGATGCGGTTCTACGAGGTCACGGGCGGGGAGATCGCCCTGGACGGGGTGGACATCGCCAAGATGACCCGCGAGGAGCTGCGCGGCGGGATCGGCATGGTGCTCCAGGACACCTGGCTGTTCGGCGGGACGATCGCGGAGAACATCGCCTACGGCGCGTCCCGCGAGGTGACGCGCGGCGAGATCGAGGAGGCCGCGCGGGCGGCGCACGCGGACCGTTTCATCCGCACGCTGCCGGACGGCTACGACACGGTGCTGGACGACGAGGGCGCGGGTGTCAGCGCGGGTGAGAAGCAGCTGATCACCATCGCGCGGGCGTTCCTGTCGGATCCGGTGATCCTGGTGCTCGACGAGGCGACGAGTTCGGTGGACACCCGTACCGAGGTGCTGATCCAGAAGGCGATGGCGCGCCTGGCGCACGGCCGTACGTCCTTCGTGATCGCGCACCGGCTGTCGACGATCCGCGACGCGGACGTGATCCTGGTGATGGAGAGCGGCTCGATCGTGGAGCAGGGCACGCACGAGGAGCTGCTGGCGGCCGAGGGCGCGTACGCGCGGTTGTACGCGGCGCAGTTCGCGCAGGCGGTGGCCGAGGTCGACTGACCGGCCGGCGGTGTGCGGGTGGGGGCGTCCTTCGGGACGCCCCCTCTTCCGTTCCGCGGCCGGCGCGGGTCAGTCGAGGTAGCCGCGCAGCTGGTCGGCGAAGGCGTGGTCGCGCAGCTTGTTGAGGGTCTTGGACTCGATCTGGCGGATCCGCTCGCGGGTGACGCCGAAGATGCGGCCGATCTCCTCCAGGGTGCGGGGGCGGCCGTCGGCGAGGCCGTAGCGGAGCTGGACGACCTTGCGTTCGCGTTCGCCGAGGGTGGAGAGGACGGCTTCGAGGTGTTCGCGCAGCAGGAAGAAGGCGGCGGACTCCATGGGGGAGGCGGCGTCGCCGTCCTCGATCAGGTCGCCGAGGGCGACGTCGTCCTCTTCGCCGACCGGGGCGTGCAGGGAGACGGGTTCCTGGGCGAGGCGGAGCACTTCCAGGACCCGCTCGGGGGTCAGTTCCAGGTGGACGGCGACTTCCTCGGCGGTGGGTTCGTAGCCGCGTTCCTGGAGCATGCGGCGCTGGACGCGGATGACGCGGTTGATGAGTTCGACGACGTGGACGGGGACGCGGATGGTGCGGGCCTGGTCGGCGAGGGCCCGTGACATCGCCTGCCGGATCCACCAGGTGGCGTAGGTGGAGAACTTGTAGCCGCGGGCGTAGTCGAACTTCTCGACGGCCCTGATCAGGCCGAGGTTGCCCTCCTGGACCAGGTCGAGCATGGTCAGTCCGCGGCCGACGTAGCGCTTGGCGACGGAGACGACGAGCCGCAGGTTCGACTCGATGAGCCGGCGTTTGGCCATCCGGCCCATGACGACGAGTTTGTCGAGGTCGACGGCGAGCTGGGAGTCGAGGTCGGTGGCGCCGGCGAGTTTCTCCTCGGCGAAGAGTCCCGCTTCCACGCGCCGGGCGAGTTCGACCTCTTCGGCGGCGGTGAGCAGCGGGATCCTGCCTATCTCGCGCAGGTACTGGCGGAAGAGGTCGGCCGAGGGCCCGGTCCCGGCGCCGTTGTCGCGGGCGCGCTGCGGGGGTACCGGTTCGATGAGTTCGAGGACCTCGGGTTCCTCGTCGCCGGCGTCCTCCACCGTGTCGGCCTCGGCCTCGGGATCCGGATCGGAGGCGTCTGCGGCGGGGCGGCTCGCGTTCACGGTCAGGGTCTGGGTCTGCACGGGGGCGACCTCCAGGGCTCCGAGGACGGTGGCACCGCACCTCAGTGTGGGGTACGACACATCGCTGCCACGAGGGGCGTGCGAGCACTTTCTGAGCCCGCTGCGTGACGGATGGTTACCCCCTGGCGGGAATCCCGATGCGGATCGGACTCATGTCCGACCGGAGTCACGCGGGTTCCACGCGGACCGCGCAGACCTTGAACTCGGGCATGCGCGAGACGGGGTCCAGGGCCGGGTTGGTGAGGGTGTTGGCGCGGCCCTCGCCGTACCAGTGGAACGGCATGAACACGGTGTCGGCGCGGACGGCGTCGGTGACGCGGGCGGGGGCGACGGCGCGTCCGCGGCGGGAGGTGACCGCGAGCGGGGTGCCGTCGGTGACGCCGAGGCGGGCGGCGAGGCGCGGGTGGAGTTCCACGAAGGGGCCGGGGGCGGCGGCGTTGAGTTCGGGCACGCGGCGGGTCTGGGCGCCGGACTGGTACTGGGCGACGACCCGGCCGGTGGTGAGGAGCAGCGGGTAGTCGGCGTCGGGGACCTCGGCGGCGTCGCGGTGGGAGACGGGCGTGAAGCGGGCGCGGCCGTCGTCGGTGGCGAAGCGGTCGAGGAAGAGACGGGGCTGTCCCGGGGAGCCTTCGGGGCAGGGCCAGAAGACGCCCTGTTCGGCTTCGATGCGGGCGTAGGAGATGCCGGAGTAGTCGGCGGGGCCGCCTTCGGAGGCGCGCCGCAGCTCGGCGAAGACCTGTTCGGGGTCGGTGGGGAAGCCTTTCTCCACGCCGAGGCGGGCGGCGAGTCCGTGCAGGACGTCCAGGTCGCCGCGGACGCCGGGGGGTGGGGTGAGGGCGCGGCGGCGCAGCAGGACGCGGCCCTCCAGGCTGGTGGTGGTGCCGGTCTCCTCCGCCCACTGGGTGACGGGTAGGACGACGTCGGCGAGTGCGGCCGTCTCGGAGAGGACGACGTCGGCGACGGCGAGGAAGTCCAGGGAGCGGATGCGGTCTTCGACGTGGGCGGCGCGGGGGGCGGAGACGAGGGGGTTGGAGCCCATGAGCAGGAGGGCCTTGACGTCGCCGCCGAGGGCGTCGAGGAGTTCGTAGGCGCTGCGGCCGGGGCCGGGCAGGCTCCGCGGGTCGACGCCCCAG
This sequence comes from Streptomyces racemochromogenes, assembly GCF_039535215.1. GTDB lineage: Bacteria > Actinomycetota > Actinomycetes > Streptomycetales > Streptomycetaceae > Streptomyces > Streptomyces racemochromogenes. The sequence continues at coordinate 4,778,654 of NZ_BAAAWT010000001.1, read as the reverse complement.
ACGCGGGCGACGTGTGCGCGGGCGGCGGGGTCGGTGAGCTTGCGGTAGCCGGGGAGCTGGTCGGCCTTCTGGCCGTGTTCGCGGCCGCCCTGGCCGTTGCCCTGGCCGGTGAGGCAGCCGTAGCCGGAGTGCGGGCGGCCGGCGCGGCCGGTGGCGAGGCAGAGGTTGATCCACGCGCCGACGGTGTCGGTGCCCTTGGACTGCTGCTCGGGGCCGCGGGCGGTGAGGACCATGGCGGCGGTGGGGGCGCAGAACATGTCGACGGCGCGGCGCAGTTCCGGGAGGGCGATGCCGGTGATCCGCTCGACGAGTTCGGGCCAGTGGGCCATGGCGGCGGCCCGGGCGTCTTCCCAGCCGGTGGTGCGTTCGGCGATGAACGCCTCGTCGGTGCGGCCCTCGGCGACCACGAGGTGCAGCAGGCCGAGGGCGAGGGCGAGGTCGGTTCCGGGGCGCGGCGCGAGGTGCAGGTCGGCCAGTTCGGCGGTGCGGGTGCGGCGGGGGTCGACCACGATCAGGGTGCCGCCGTTCGCCTTGAGTTCGGTGAGGTAGCGCACGAACGGCGGCATGGTCTCGGCGGGGTTGGAGCCGACGAGGACGACGCAGCCGGTGCGGGGGATGTCCTCCAGCGGGAAGGGCAGTCCGCGGTCGAGGCCGAAGGCCTTCTGGTGCGCGGCGGCGGCCGAAGACATGCAGAAGCGGCCGTTGTAGTCGATCTGGGAGGTGCCGAGGGCGACGCGGGCGAACTTGCCGAGGGCGTAGGCCTTCTCGTTGGTCAGGCCGCCGCCGCCGAAGACGGCGACGGCGTCGGGGCCGTGGGCGCGGCGCGTGCGGGCGAGGCCGGCGGCGACGGCGTCGAGGGCCTCCTCCCAGGTGGCCGGGACGAGCGGGCCGCCGGCGTGGGTGCGGATGAGCGGCTCGGTCAGGCGTACCCGGGAGGAGAGCAGGGCGGGGGCGGTGCGGCCCTTGCCGCACAGGGCGCCCCGGTTGACGGGGAAGCCGGTGCGCTCCTCGACGGTCACCGCGTCGCCCGCGGGGGCGGGGCGCAGGTTCATGCCGCACTGCAGGGCGCAGTAGGGGCAGTGGGTGGCGGTGGCTTCCGGGGAGCTGTGCATGCCCCTCAGGGTGTGGTCCGGGTGTTACGGAGGCCGCGCGCCCCCGTTACGGGCGGGGGTGCTGACCCTCATCCCGGTCCGGCGGGGGCGGTGAGGGGGCGGGCAGCCGCGGGGGGTGTCGGGAGGGATGGTTCGCCACCCGCCGCGCGCCGGCGCCGGCACGGGTCGCGCGGTGAGGCCGGGAGGGGTCACTGGCCCGTGAGGTACTTGACCGTGAGGCCGGCCGTCCAGCCGCCGTCGACGGCGAGTTCCGCGCCGGTCATGTAGCCGGCGGCGTCGGAGAGGAGGAACGCGACGGCGGCCGCGATCTCCTCGGGGACGCCGACGCGGCCCAGGGGGGCGCCGGGGTAGTTGCCCTCGCCGGCCTGGATGCCGATGGGGGCGGTCATCGGGGTCAGGGTCATGCCGGGGTGGACGGAGTTGACTCGGATCCCCGCCTCTGCCAGTTCGACGGCGCCGATCTTGGACAGGCCGCGCACGCCCCACTTGGAGGCTCCGTACCCGGCGGTGAGGGCGAGTCCGGTGAGGCCGGCCGCGGAGGAGATGTTGACGACGGATCCGCCACCGCCCGCCCGCAGCAGGGGTATCGCGGTCTTGATGCCGATGAACACGCCGACCAGGTTGACCTCGACGACCTGGCGGAAGTGCTCGACGCTCTCGTGTTCCAGGAACTCGCCGGTCGGGATGCCGGCGTTGTTGACGAGCCCGTCGATCCGGCCGAACTCGGCGACCGCGTACTCCAGCGCCGCCGTCCAGTCGGCCTCGCTGGTGACGTCGTGCCGCAGGAAGCGGGCCGCGTCGCCGAGCTTGGCGGCCGTCTCGGCGCCCTCGTCCTCCAGCAGGTCGGTGATCAGCACCTTGCCGCCGCCGTCGACGACCGCCCGTGCGGCCGCCGCGCCCAGGCCCCGGGCCCCACCGGTGATGACGACCACCTTGCCGCCGAGATCCACCACAGCCACGATCCACACCCCTGACGCAGACAGATAGGTATATGACTAATCGGCATACGCCGATCGAGGCGTCAGTCTGTCAGAGCGGCCAGGACCCGCGACACCCCTTCTTCCTTCGGGCCGAGGAACCTCGGCTCCGGCTGGAACGCCGCGTCCAGGGCCGCCTTGCCGGCCGCGAGGACCTCGCGGGCGCCGCCGTAGTACCAGGTGGCGTCGTGCTCGTCGTCCACCCCGACGCCGTAGGAGTCCACTCCCGCCGCCTGGCACAGGGCCACCGCTCGGTGGATGTGGAAGTGCTGGCTGATCAGCACCGCCCGGCGCACCCCGAATATCTCCCGGACCCGCACGCAGGAGTCCCAGGTGTCGAATCCCGCGTAGTCGCTGACGATCCGGTCGTCGGGTATGCCGTGCCCCCTGAGGTACGTCCGCATCGCGCCCGGCTCGTCGTACTCCGTGCGGCTGTTGTCGCCGGTCACCAGGACCACCTTCACCTTGCCCGCCCGGTAGAGCTCCACGGCCGCGTCGAGCCGGTAGGCGAGGTACGGGGTCGGGCGGCCCTTCCACAGGCCGGCCCCGAAGACCACCGCCACCCCGGCGTCGGGCGCCTCCGCGGTGGTCCGCAGCCGGTCGGCGGCCGCGGCGTGCGTCCACGTCGAGGGCAGCAGGGCCAGCACGCACAGCACCATCACCGCCTGCACGGCACGCCGACGCCCCCGCACCGTCCGCAGCCATACCCTCCAGCGGCCGACACCGAGCCGCCCCGCCCGTCCCCGTCCCCGTCCCTGCTCCTGCTCCTGCTCCTGCCCCTGCTGTCCCATGACCGGCCCCCCTCGTCCGCACGCCCTTCGCACGGATTGACGAACCGCCCCCGCCCCCCAGTTCCGCCCGACCCCCCTTTCACTCGTACGAATGACCGAGTGAGCAGCAGGAAACCACCCGTCACCCACGCGCAACGCCCACGCAACCCGGGCCCCGCAGGATCGGTCCATGACGGAGCCGGTGCACCCTCCCGCCACCCAGTCCTTCCCCTTCGGCAGCGCGGCCGAGCTGCTGACGCGGATCACCGACCAGCTCGGCACCCAGCTCAGCGGCCTGCGCCCGCCACGCGCCCGGCACCACGGAGTCCCCCCATGCACCCCACCCTCGTCGCCGTGGCCCACGGCAGCCGCGACCCGCGCGCCCCGCACACCGTCCTCGCCCTGCTCGAACGGGTCCGCGAGCTCCGCCCCGCCCTCGACGTCCGCCTCGGCCACGTCGAACTGAACCGGCCGCTGCTGGCCGACACCCTGCGGGACACCGCCGGAGCGGCCGTCCTCGTGCCGCTGCTGCTCGGACGCGGCACCCACGTCAAGCGGGACCTGCCCGCCGCCGCGGCCCGCGCCGGGCACCTGCGGATCCGGATCGCCGCCCCGCTCGGCCCCCACCCGCTGCTCGTGGAGGTCCTGTTCGAACGGCTCCTGGAGGCCGGCTGGACCCCGGGCACGGCCGTCGTGCTGGCCTCGGCCGGGTCCCTCGACCCCGACTCCGCCGCCGACACCCGCCGCGCCGCCGACCTGCTCTCCGAACGGCTCGGCGGGGTCCCCGTGGTCCCCGCGTACGCCTCGGCGGCCGCCCCGGGCGTGCCGGACGCCGTCCGGGCGCTGGCCGCCCGCGGGTACCACCGGGCCGCCGTGGCCTCGTACTTCGCCGCCCCGGGCCGGTTCGCCTCCGCGAGCGCGGCCGCCGCGACCGGCCCGGCGGCGGCCCCGCTCGGCGCGCACCCGGCCCTGGCCCGGCTGGTGCTGCGCCGCTACGACGAAGCGCTCGCGCGCGGCGCGCGGGAGCCGGAACCGGCCATCGCGTAAAGGCCGCGTAGGTTCGGATTGCTCGGATTGTCGGTGACTCCGGTTAACGTCTCAGCATGGAAGGCACCGCGCACGTCCCCGCCTACGAGTCCTACGATCCGGCCGCCACCGAGCGATGGGCCGCCGAGCCGGACAAACGGCCCGGCCGCACCGCCTTCCAGCGTGATCGCGCCCGCGTGCTGCACTCGGCCGCCCTGCGCCGCCTCGCCGGGAAGACCCAGGTCGTCACCCCGGGCACGCGTTCCTTCGACTGGGACGCCAGCCCCCGCACCCGGCTGACGCACTCCCTGGAGTGCGCGCAGGTCGGCCGGGAGCTCGGCGCGGCCCTCGGCTGCGATCCGGACCTGGTCGAAGCGGCCTGCCTCTCCCACGACATGGGCCACCCGCCGTTCGGGCACAACGGCGAGGAGGCGCTCAACGAGTTCGCCAAGGACTGCGGCGGCTTCGAGGGCAACGCCCAGTCGCTGCGCCTGCTGACCCGGCTGGAACCCAAGCGCTTCGTGCCCGACCCGGCCACCGGCGACCCGGTCAGCGTCGGCCTCAACCTGACCCGCGCCTGCCTGGACGCGGCCACCAAGTACCCGTGGGCGCGCGGCGGCCACCCCACCGACCCGGACTCGGTGAAGTTCGGGGCCTACGAGGACGACCTGCCGGTCTTCGAGTGGCTGCGGCGGGGCGCACCCGCGGACCGCAAGTGCTTCGAGGCCCAGGTCATGGACTGGGCGGACGACGTCGCGTACTCCGTGCACGACTTCGAGGACGGGCTGCACGCCGGGCACCTCGACCCGAACCTCCTCTTCGCCGAGCCCGAGCGGGCCGCCATCTGGCAGGTCGCCATCGGCCGCTACGTGCCCGCCGGCACCTCCCCGGAGGAGCTGCGCGAGGCGCTGGACCGGCTGATGGAGGAGGACTGGTGGCCGCACGGCTACGACGGGTCCGCCGTGGCGCAGGCCCGCCTGAAGGACGCCACCAGCCAGCTGATCGGCCGGTTCTGCCTGGCCGCCGAGGGCGCCACCCGCGAGGCGTACGGCTCCGGCCGGCTCACCCGCTACGCGGCGGAGCTGGTCGTGCCGCGCGAGGCGCGCAACGAGTGCGCGGTCCTCAAGGCGGTGGCCGACCTGTACGTGATGCAGCGCGACGAGCAGGAACGGCTGCGGGCCGACCAGCGCATCGTCCTGGCCGAACTGGCGGAGGCGCTGAGCGCCCGCGCGCCGGAGGGCCTGGACCCCCAGTTCCGGGCGATCTTCGACGCTGCGGCGGACGACAAGGCCCGCAAACGCGCGGTCATCGACCAGATCGCCTGCCTGACCGACGCGTCCGCCCGTTCACTGCACGCACGCCTCACCCGGCGCGGGCGGCGCGCCGAAGGGTGAGCCGATCGGGCCATTCCCCCTTCACGAGGCAGGCTGGGTGCGGGACGCTCGCAAGGTGGCCGCAAGTGGCCGAGAGGTTATGAGGAGGCATCAGGTGGTCGACGCAAACCAGACGTTCATCATCGTCGGCGCGGGGCTGGCCGGGGCCAAGGCCGCCGAAACGCTGAGGGCGGAGGGGTTCACGGGCCGGGTGATCCTGATCGGCGACGAGCGCGACCATCCCTACGAACGGCCCCCGCTGTCCAAGGGCTACCTGCTGGGCAAGGAGGAGCGCGACAGCGTCTTCGTGCACAAGCCGTCCTGGTACGCGGGCGCCGACATCGAGCTGCACCTGGGCCAGCCCGCCGTGCACCTGGACCGCGAGGCCAAGACGGTGCGCCTGGGCGACGGCACGCTGATGCACTACGACAAGCTGCTGCTGGCCACCGGTGCCGAGCCGCGCCGGCTGGACATCCCGGGCACCGGGCTGGCCGGGGTGCACCATCTGCGCCGGCTCGCCCACGCCGACCTGCTGCGCAAGGCGCTGGCCTCCCTGGGCCGGGACAACGGCCACCTGCTGATCGCGGGCGCGGGCTGGATCGGCCTGGAGGTCGCGGCGGCCGCGCGCGGGTACGGCGCCGAGGTGACGGTGGTCGAGCCGCTGGCCACGCCGCTGCACGCGGTGCTCGGCCCGGAGGTCGGCCGGCTCTTCACCGACCTGCACACCGAGCACGGGGTGCGGTTCCACTTCGGGGCGCGGCTGACGGAGATCGTCGGCCAGGACGGCATGGTGATGGCCGCCCGGACCGACGACGGGGAGGAGCACCCGGCGCACGCGGTGCTCGCCGCGATCGGGGCGGCGCCGCGCACCGCGCTCGCCGAGACCTCGGGGCTGGCGCTGGTGGACCGGGAGCACGGCGGGGGCATCGCCGTGGACGCCTCGCTGCGCACCTCCGACCCGGACGTCTTCGCCGTCGGTGACGTGGCCGCCGCCCACCATCCGGCGCTGGGCACCCGGCTGCGCGTGGAGCACTGGGCGAACGCCCTCAACGGCGGCCCGGCCGCCGCGCGGGCGATGCTGGGGCAGGAGGTCTCGTACGAGCGGGTGCCGTACTTCTTCTCGGACCAGTACGACGTGGGCCTGGAGTACTCCGGGTACGCGCCGGCGGGCGGCTACGACCAGGTGCTGGTGCGCGGGGACGCGGGCAAGCGGGAGTTCATCGCGTTCTGGCTGTCGGACGGCCGGGTGCTGGCCGGGATGAACGTGAACGTGTGGGACGTCGTCGAGCCCATCCAGGCCCTGATCAGGTCGAAGGCGCCGGTGGACCGCGAGAGGCTGGCGGACCCCTCGGTTCCGCTTGAGTCGCTGGTGGCGGCGGAGGGGGCCTGACGGGATTGCCGCCGCCCGGCCGTAGAATTCACGGGTGGCAGGACGGATCAACGACGATGACGTGAAGGCGGTACGGGACGCGGTCCCGATCGACGCCGTGGTCTCGGAGTACCTCCAGCTGCGCAACGCCGGCGGCGGCAACCTCAAGGGCCTGTGCCCCTTCCACGACGAGAAGTCCCCGTCCTTCCAGGTCAGCCCCAGCAAGGGCTTCTACCACTGCTTCGGCTGCCAGGCCGGCGGGGACACCCTCGACTTCATCATGAAGATCGACCACCTCTCCTTCTCGGAGGCGGTCGAGCGGCTGGCCGGCCAGGCCGGCATCACCCTGCGGTACGAGGAGGGCGGCTACACCGCCGGCACCAGCGGCCGCGGCGAGCGGATCCGCCTGGTCGAGGCCCACAAGGCCGCCGCCCTCTTCTACGCGGACCAGCTCGGCGGCGCCGAGGCGGAGATCGCCCGCCGCTTCCTGGCGGAGCGCGGCTTCGACCAGGCGGCGGCCCAGCACTTCGGCGTGGGCTACAGCCCGGCCGGCTGGGACCACCTGACCCGGTTCCTGCGCGGCAAGGGCTTCACCGACAAGGAGCTGATCCTCTCCGGGCTCGCCCAGGACAGCCGCAGCGGCAAGCCCATCGACCGCTTCCGGGGCCGGCTCATGTGGCCGATCCGGGACATCAGCGGCGAGGTGGTCGGCTTCGGCGCGCGCAAGCTGCGCGAGGACGACAACGGGCCGAAGTACCTGAACACCCCCGAGACGGCGATCTACAAGAAGTCCCAGGTGCTGTACGGCATCGACCTGGCCAAGAAGGAGATCGCGAAGACCTCCCGGGCGGTGGTCGTCGAGGGCTACACCGACGTCATGGCCTGTCACATGGCCGGGGTCACCACCGCCATCGCCACCTGCGGCACGGCCTTCGGCGGGGACCACATCAAGATCCTGCGGCGGCTGCTGATGGACAACGCCACCGCCGAGGTGATCTTCACCTTCGACGGTGACGCGGCGGGCCAGAAGGCCGCGCTGCGGGCCTTCGAGGACGACCAGAAGTTCGCGGCGGAGACCTCCATCACCATCGCCCCGGGCGGCATGGACCCCTGCGACCTGCGCCTCGCACAGGGCGACGCGGCGGTCGTCGACCTGGTGGACGCCCGCACCCCGCTGTTCGAGTTCGCCCTGCGGCACATCGTGGGCCGGCACAACCTGGAGAACCCGGCGGGGCGGGCGGCCGCGCTGGCCGAGGCGGCGCCGGTCGTCGCCAGCATCAAGGACCTCTCGATCCAGCACGAGTCGGCCGTCCAGCTGGCCGGGATGCTGGGCATCCTCGACGAGCAGTTCGTGGTCAAGCGGGTGGCACAGCTGGCGCGCTGGGCCCGCGAGCGCGGCAACCAGCCGCAGCAGCAGGGCCGGGGCCGCCCCCAGGAGGCGGCCCCCGCACCGCCGTCGGCGGCCGTCGGCGGCGGGCCCGCGCTGAACCTGCGCAGCCCCGCCCACCGCACCGAGCGCGAGCTCCTCAAGCTGGCGCTCCAGCGGCCGGCCCTGGTCTCCCCCGCCTTCGACGCGTACGGGATCGACGAGTTCACCGCCCCGCCCTACGCGGCCGTGCGCCAGGCCATCCAGGACGCCGGCGGCGCCGCTCAGGGCACCGAGGACTACCTGGCCCGGGTCCGCGAGGCCGCGCCGAACGACACCGTCCGCGCGATGGTCACGGAGCTGGCGGTGGAGGCCATCCACGCCAAGACGGTGGACGAGGTCTACGCGGGCGTCCAGCTGGTGCAGGTCCGGCTGCGCGCCGTCGACCGCCGGGTCCTGGAGATCCAGGGCGCCCTGACCCGGCTCAGCCCGCAGGCCCCGCCGGAGCAGCACGCGGCGATCCAGCAGGAGCTGTGGGTGCTCCAGCAGTACGGGCAGCGCCTGCGCAACCGCGGCGCCGAAGGACTCTGACCGCCGGGACCGGGCCGCGGTGACCCGGCAACGGACCGGCCCCCGCTCAGCCGCACCCCGTGGAGCCGTGCCGCCGGGCACCCCCACCGGCCCGGCAGGACCCCGGGCGGGGCAGGGCCGGCCCGGGCCGCCGGGCGCCCCCTAGCGGCGCAGCCAGTCCCCGCCCGGGATCTCGGTGCCCGTCTGCGCGAGGCGGCGGGCCAGCGGGGCGGCCGCCAGGTAGACCCAGGCCCGGACCCGGCCGCCGTCGGGGCGCACGGCCTCGCGGGCGACGCGGTCGTAGACGTTCCCCGGGCGCCCCGGGCCGGCGTACTCCTCCAGCAGATCCAGCGCGACCAGCAGTTCCGCGTACTCCCCCGGCGCGGCGGTGATCAGCTCCCCGGCTATGGCGGAGCCCGGGCGGTCGACGGCGTACGGGTAGCCGGGCCCCTCGTACAGCGCCGCGTCCGGCAGCCGGGCGGGCTCCTCGGCCGCCGTCCGGCCCTTCAGGAACAGGTCGTGGTTGACCTCCCCCGGCCGCAGCGTCCCGTACACGAAGAACGGCAGTACGCCCGGTCCGGTTCCCGCTCCCGATCCCGGCCGATCGACCGATGCCACAGGTCCCTCCCTCGACTACCACTGGACGGTGCGGGGTCCGGGCCCAAAGGCCCCTCATCGCCGCGCACCACCACCGTACGCACCGCTGTTGCACAATCTCCCGGCTCCCGTGACGGGCGCCCCATAACGTCAGGTTCGCCCGTTTCTCGACCCCGCCCCGCACCCCCTCATGACGCAAAGGCACCCGCCGGCCGCCGCCCGCGCCGCTGCCGGACGGGCCCGAGGTGGGTGGCCCTGCCGCCGGCCTGACGTCACCCGGACGGCGTGGGCGCACACGGATGCCCCAGCACGGCCCTGACCTGCACGGATACGGTTCGACGGGGTGCCGGCGGCGGGATCCGGGGCGGACTTCGGCAGGCGGTGGGCGGGCGGGCCGGTTTTCCTCGGAACACGACCCCGTGTCCCCTGGAGTACCCATGCGCCGCAGCACCGCCCACGTGCTCACCGCCACCGCGCTGACCGCCGTCGCCTTCGCCGGTCCGGTCGCCGGGGCGGTGGCCGCCGCGGAGCTCGGCATGGCGCCCTTCGCGCCCGGGGACTTCGCCGTGCTGGAGGTGTGGCCGAAATCCGCCGCCCCGGGCACCACCGTCACCGTGCACACCAAGGCCTGCGGCCGGGGCAGCCGGGCCGAGGGCGACGCCAGCACGGTGGCGGGCGGCCGCTTCGAACTGGCCCCGGGCAGCCGCGAGGACGCGGTCACGGGCCGGTTCCGGATCGGTCAGGGCCTGCGGCCGGGCACCTACGGAATCGGCGCCACCTGCGCGAACGGCAAGTTCGCCACCGGCGACCTGGTCGTCACCGAACGCGGCCCGCAGGGCCACGTACGGACCGGGGTGGGTGGTGGCACGACCACCGCCACCGACCCCGCCAAGATCACGGCGGGAGCGGCAGTGCTGGCCGCGGCCGCCGTCGGCGGTACCTGGCTCCTGCGTCGCCGGGCGAGCGGCACGCGGAGCTGACGGGCGCCCACCGCGGCTGCGGCCGCGGTCCGACCGGTACCGCCCCCCGTCGCCCGCCCCGCGAGGTCCCCCCGTTCGCGGGGCCGGGCGACGGCCACTGCAGGAACGGCGAGACGAGGGGGTACGGCGCATGCGTGGCGGCTTCCCGGGTCTGCGGGGACGCCCCCCGGCCAGGGCGAGCGGACGCCCCGGCGCCCGCGCGAGGGGCTCCGCCGGGGCGCTCGCGGCGCGGGCCGGGCTGGTCGCGGTGGCCGTCTGCACCGGGGTCTGGCTCATCGGCAGCGGCTCGGCCGTGACCGTGCGGCCCCCGCTGCCCTCCGCGGCGGAGGCGTTGAGCGCGCAGCCCCTCTACGCCGGGAGCATCGACCCGCTCCCGGGCTCGCCGCCGGTACGGATCAGGATCCCGTCGATCCGGGTGGACGCCCCGCTGACCGGTCTGGGCCTGGACCGCGACGGCAGCCTCGAAGTGCCCCCGCCGGCCCGCCGGGAGCTCGCCGGCTGGTACCGGGACGGGACCACTCCGGGTGCGACGGGCACCGCGGTGATCGCGGGGCACGTCGACCACGCCAGCGGCCCGGCGGTCTTCTACCACCTGGGGGCGCTGCGCCGGGGGGCCGCGGTGGAGGTCGACCGGGCGGACGGGCGGACGGCCGTGTTCACCGTGCACGCGGTCGAGGTGTACGACGCCGGGGCGTTCCCGGACCGGCGGGTGTACGGGCCCTCGCCGCGCGCCGAGCTGCGGGTGATCACCTGTGGCGGCGCGTTCTCCCCGCGCACCGGCTACCAGGGCAACGTGGTCGTCTTCGCGCACCTCACCGGGGTGTCGTGAGACCGGCTGGGAAGGGGCTCCCCTAGCCCCACTGTTCGAGGCCGAGCTTGACCACCAGGGCGCCCACCACGGTGAGGAGCACGCCGCGGACGAAGCCGCTGCCCTTCGTCAGCGCCATCCGGGCGCCGACCATGCCGCCGGCCAGGTTGAAGACCGCCATCAGGGCGGCCAGCTGCCAGAACACCATGCCCTGGTAGGCGAACATCGCGAGCGCGCCGGCGTTGGTGCAGCAGTTGACGATCTTCGCGGTGGCGGAGGCGGTGACCAGGTCGAGGTGGAGCAGGGCGGTCAGGGCCAGCACCAGGAACGTGCCGGTACCGGGTCCGATGAGGCCGTCGTAGCAGCCGATGCCCAGGCCGGCGAGGGCGATGGTGAGGAGCACGCGGCCGCGGGAGACGGGCGCGGCGGAGGGGGCGGCGCCGAAGCCGGGCTTGAGGATGACCACGGCGGCGACCACCACCAGCACCCCCATGATCAGGGGCCGCATGGCGTCCTTGCTGATCCCGCCGGCGAGTGCGGCCCCGCCCATCGATCCGGCGAGCGCGGCCAGCCCGATGCGGACGGCGAGCTTCACGTCGACGGCGGTCTTGCGCGCGTAGGTGACGGCGGCCCCGGCGGTGCCGACGATGGCCACCGCCTTGTTGGTCCCGAGGACGGCGGCGGGCTGGGCGGCCGGCAGGCCGAGCAGCAGGGCCGGCAGGAGCAGCAGTCCGCCACCGCCGACCACCGCGTCGATCCAGCCGGCCGCGGCGGCGGCCGCACACAGCACGATGATCATGGTCGTTGATATGTCAGGCACGGCCACGACCCTAGGTACCGCATCGGTGCAGGGACCATCGATCCCCGGAAACTTGCGCAAAGGTTGAGGTTGCGCGGCCTCACGCGCCGCCGGCCCGGGCGCTGAGGCCGGTGTTCCGTCCGGGTAACAGGGGCGATGCGGCGGGGAAACAGCCCGCCCGCACGCTCGTGCCATGACCTCGGAACAGCGTGTGGTGGTGATCGGCGGCGGCCTGGCGGGCCTGCGGCTCGCCGCGCGGCTGGGCCCCGGTGCGGCGGTGACCGTGCTCGGGGAGGAAAGCCGCGCCCCCTACAACCGGGTCCTGCTCGCCGAGGTGCTGGCGGGCCGGTACGCCCCCGAGGTCACCGCGCTCCCGGCCCCCGGCCCGGCGCTGCGCCGGGGCGTCCGGGCGGTGCGGATCGACCGCGCGGACCGGACCGTCCACTGCGACGACGGTTCGGCGGAGCGGTACGACACGCTGGTGCTGGCCACCGGCTCGAACCCGGTGCTGCCGCCGCTGCGCGGGCTGTTCGCCCCCGACGGGCGGGAACTCCCCGAGGGGGTGCACGCGTTCCGCACCATGGACGACTGCCTGGCCCTCGCGGCGGCCGTACGCCCGGGCGTACGGGCGGTGGTGATCGGCGGCGGGCTGCTGGGCGTCTCGGCGGCCCGTGCGCTGGCCGCGCGGGGTGCGCGGGTGGTCCTCGCCCAGCAGGCGGAGCGCCTGATGGAGCGCCAGCTGGACGCCGACGCCTCCGCCCTGCTGCGGGACCACCTCACGGCGCTCGGGGTCGAGGTCCACACCGAATGCCGCGTGCGGGGCCTGAGCACGACGGACTCGGTCACGCCCGGAGGGCCGCCGCGCGGGGCCTCCTCCCCGCCCCGCCCTTCCTCCGTTCCCCGGAGCTCCGCCCCGGACCCCGCGCCTCACACGCCGGCGGGGCTGAGAGGGCCCGCTCAGGACCCCCGGCGGGTGAGCGGGGTCGAGCTGGCCGACGGGTACCGGCTCGACGCCGACGTCGTCGTCCTCGCCTGCGGGGTCCGGCCGCGCACCGGGCTCGCCCGGGCGGCCGGGCTGGAGGTCCGCAAGGGCGTCGTGGTCGACGGCCGGCTGCGCACGAGCGACCCGCGCGTGCACGCCGTCGGCGACTGCGCCGAGCACGACGGCCGGGTGTACGGACTGGCCGGTCCCGCCCTGGAGCAGGCCGACGCCCTCGCGGCGGTGCTGCGCGGGGACGACGCCGAGTACACCGGCACCCGTGCCCTCACCCGCCTCACCCTCCCCACGGCCGGCGGCCCCGGCCCCTTCGACCTCGCCGCGTTCGGCGACCCCACCCCGCTCCCCGGCGACGACGTGCTCCGCCTCGCGGACGCCACCCGCCGCACCTACCGCAAGGTCGTCCTGCGCGGCGGCCGGCTCGTCGGCGGGGTGCTGCTCGGGGAGCTCTCCACGGTGGGGGCCCTCGCCCGCACCTGGGAGGGCGACGCGTACCTGACCGCCCCGCACGACCCGTTCCACCTGCTCACCGACGACGGAGGCCACTGATGACCGTGCCCGAGCCCCTGCCCGCGATCGTGCTCATCGGACACGGCATGGTCGGCCAGCGCTACCTGGAGGCCCTCGCCGAGCGCGGGGCCACCGCGACGCACCGGATCACCGTGCTCTGCGAGGAGCCCCGGCCCGCATACGACCGGGTCCACCTCACCTCGTACTTCTCCGGAAGGACCCCCGAGGACCTCTCCCTGACCCCGGCCGGCTTCATGGAGCGGCACGGCATCGAGCTGCGCCTCGACGACCCCGCCGAGCACGTCGACACGGCCGCCCGTACCGTCACCGCCCGCTCCGGGCGGGTGGTCCCGTACGACGTGCTCGTGCTGGCGACCGGCAGCCACCCCTTCGTGCCGCCCGTCCCCGGCAGGGACGCCCCGGGCTGCTTCGTGTACCGCACCATCGAGGACCTCCTCGCGATCGAGGAGTACGCCAAGACCCGCTCCAGCGGGGCCGTCGTCGGCGGCGGCCTGCTCGGGCTGGAGGCGGCCGGCGCCCTCCAGGGGCTCGGGCTCGCCACCCGCGTCGTGGAGTTCGCCCCGCGCCTGATGCCCGCCCAGGTGGACGAGGGCGGCGGCGCGGCCCTGCTGCGCACCATCGAGTCCATGGGGCTGACCGTGCACACCGGCGTCGGCACGCAGGAGGTGCTGACCGGCCAGGACGGCTCGGTGTGCGGGATGAGCCTGTCGGACGGCTCCACCGTCGAGACCGGGCTGGTGGTGTTCTCGGCCGGGGTCCGCCCCCGGGACCAGCTGGCCCGCGCGGCCGGCCTGGCCGTCGGTGAGCGCGGCGGCATCACCGTCGACGCCCGCTGCCGCACCTCCGACCCGCGCGTGTACGCCATCGGCGAGTGCGCGCAGGCCGTCGACGGCCGCGTCTACGGGCTGGTCGCGCCGGGCTACGAGATGGCCGAGACCGCCGCCGAGGACCTCCTGGGCCGGGAGAAGGAGTTCACCGGGGCCGACCTGTCCACCAAGCTCAAGCTGCTCGGCGTGGACGTGGCCTCCTTCGGCGACGCGCACGGCACCGCCGAGGGCAGCCTGGACGTGGTCTGGTCGGACTCCCGCTCCGGCGTCTACAAGAAGCTGGTCGTCTCCCCCGAGGGGGTGCTGCTCGGCGGCGTGCTGGTCGGCGACGCCGACGCGTACGGGCTGCTGCGCCCGCTGACCGGCAGCGTCCCGCCGGTCGCCCCCGAGCGGCTGGTGCTGCCCGCCGGGGCCGGCGCGCCCGTCGCGCTCGGCCCGTCCTCGCTGCCGGACACGGCGGTGATCTGCTCCTGCCACAACGTCACCAAGAAGGCCGTCACCGCCTGCGCCACCCTGGCCGAGGTCAAGAAGTGCACCAAGGCCGGCACCGGCTGCGGAAGCTGCCTGAAGGTGATCGGACAGCTGCTGCCGGCGGCCGCCGGCCAGGGGCTGTGCGGCTGCTTCCCCTACACCCGGGCCGAGCTGTACGAGATCGTCCGCACCCGGCGCCTGGCCTCCTACCGGGACATCCTGGACGGGCACGGCAGCGAGGAGGCGCGCGGCGGCGACGGCTGCGAGGTCTGCAAGCCCGCCGTCGGCTCGATCATCGCCTCCCTGGCCCCGGCCCTGGGCGCCAGCGGCTACGTGCTGGACGGGGAGCAGGCGGCCCTCCAGGACACCAACGACCACTTCCTCGCCAACCTCCAGCGCAACGGCTCGTACTCGGTCGTCCCGCGCGTCCCGGGCGGTGAGATCACCCCCGACAAGCTGATCGTGATCGGGGAGGTGGCCCGCGACTTCGGCCTCTACACGAAGATCACGGGCGGTCAGCGCATCGACCTGTTCGGCGCGCGCGTGGACCAGCTCCCGCGGATCTGGGCGCGGCTGGTGGACGCCGGTTTCGAGTCCGGGCACGCGTACGGCAAGGCGCTGCGGACGGTGAAGTCCTGCGTGGGGCAGACCTGGTGCCGCTACGGGGTGCAGGACAGCGTCCGGATGGCCATCGACCTGGAGCTGCGCTACCGGGGCCTGCGCGCCCCGCACAAGCTGAAGTCGGCGGTGTCCGGCTGCGCCCGCGAGTGTGCGGAGGCGCAGAGCAAGGACTTCGGGGTGATCGCGACGGCGAGCGGCTGGAACCTGTACGTCGGCGGGAACGGCGGGGCGGTCCCGCGCCACGCGGACCTGCTGGCGCAGGACCTGTCGGACGCCGAACTGGTGCGGCTCGTCGACCGGTTCCTGATGTTCTACATCCGCACCGCCGACCGGCTGGAGCGGACGTCCACCTGGCTGGAGCGGCTGGAGGGCGGCCTGGACCACCTGCGGGACGTGGTGGTGCACGACTCGCTGGGGCTGTGCGACGAGCTGGAGGCCCTGATGGCCGACCACGTGGCGCACTACCGTGACGAGTGGGCCGAGACCCTGTCGGACCCGGAGCGGCTGCGCAGGTTCGTGTCCTTCGTCAACGCGCCCGGCGCGCCCGACCCGACCGTGAGGTTCGTTCCCGAGCGCGACCAGGTCAAGCCCGACCTGGCCGTCCTGACCGTGGGAGGGGCGGCCCGATGACCGTCGAACTGGAGGTGGCCGGGGGGTGGCTGACGGTATGCCCGCTGTCGGCGCTGGTCCCGGGGCGCGGGGTCGCGGTCCTGCTGCCCGACGGGAGCCAGGCCGCGGTCTTCCTCGACCGCGCGGGGCGCCCGTACGCGATCGGCAACCAGGACCCCTTCACCGGGGCGCACGTCCTGTCGCGCGGGCTGGTGGGGCGTGCGCAGGGGCGGCCCTTCGTGGCCTCGCCGCTGCTGAAGCAGCGCTTCGACCTGGAGTCGGGGCGCTGCCTGGACGACGAGGAGGTGGCGGTCCGGACGTACCGGGTACGGACCGCCCCCGCCCCGTAGGGCCTCAGCCCTGGACCGCGGCCGGATCCATCCACACGAACTCCCACACATGGTGGTCGAGGTCCTCGAAGGCGCGGCCGTACATGAAGCCGAGGTCCATGACGGGGCGGGGTTCGACGGCGCCGGCCGCGACGGCGGCGTCGACGACCTCGTCGACCTTCTCCCGGCTGTCGGCGCTGAGCGCGACCATGACCTCGGTGGTCTTCGAGGCGTCGGCCACCGGCTTGGTGGCGAACTCCTTGAACTTCTCCTCGGTCAGCAGCATCGCGAAGATGCTGTCGCTGACGACCATGCAGGCGGCGGTGTGGTCGGTGAACCGGGGGTTGAAGGAGTAGCCGAGCTTCTCCCAGAAGGCCTTCGCGGCGTCCAGGTCCTTCACCGGCAGGTTGACGAAGATCATCTGGCTCATCTCGGTTCCTCTTCCCTGGTGGGGCGTGGTGCGTGGTGCTTTGTCGAAGGGGTAGACCCGGGGATCCGGCAGAACTCATCGCTGTCCGGCGGAGTTTTTTCAGGGATCTCGTTTCCGCAGTTCACAGGCTTCGGAAGGGCGGCGTCCGGCTGCCTGGCGGGGGTAGGGCGACTGCCCGCGCACCGGTCGCCCCGGCGTCACGGGGAGTTGGCGTCCCGTCCATGCCGCGCCCCTAGGTTCCTCGACGCATGCGAACCCGCGCCCGGCCGGTCGCGGGGGCCCTCCTCCCACAGGAGTGACCGTGGAACGTCGTACCTTCCTGCGCGGTGCCGTGATCGGCACCTCCGCCGCCGCCTTCGCCGGAACCCTCGGCCACGGGGCCGCGTACGCCGCCCCGGCCCAGCCGGGCGCCGGTCCCTACGGGGCCCTCGGCGCGGCGGACGCCAACGGGATCATGCTCCCGTCCGGGTTCACCAGCCGGGTCGTGGCCCGCTCCTCGCAGACGGTCAGCGGCACGTCGTACACCTGGCACAGCGCCCCTGACGGCGGCGCGTGCTTCGCGGACGGCAGCGGCTGGATCTACGTGTCGAACTCGGAGATCAACCCGAGCGGCGGTGCGAGCGCGGTGAAGTTCAATTCCTCGGGCACGGTCACCGGGGCGTACCGGATCCTGGCGAACACCCGGCAGAACTGCGCGGGCGGCAAGACCCCGTGGAACACCTGGCTGTCCTGCGAGGAGGTCAGCCTCGGGTACATCTACGAGACCGACCCGTACGGGGTGAACGCGGCCGTGCAGCGGCCCGCGATGGGCCGCTTCAAACACGAGGCGGCGGCAGCCGACCCGGTCCGCCAGGTGGTCTACCTGACCGAGGACGAGACGAACGGCTGCTTCTACCGGTTCGTGCCCACCACCTGGGGCAGCCTGTCCGCCGGCACGCTCCAGGTCATGGTCGCCGGAAGCGGCACCTCCGGCTCCTTCAGCTGGCAGAACGTGCCGGACCCCGACGGCTCCCCGACCACGACCCGCACCCAGGTGTCCGGCGCCAAGCACTTCAACGGCGGCGAGGGCTGCCACTACGCGAGCGACACCGTGTGGTTCACCACCAAGGGCGACAACCGGGTCTGGCAGCTCAACCTGGCGAGCAGCACCTACGAGCTGGCCTACGACGACTCCCTGGTCCCCGGCGGCGCGGCGCCGCTGACCGGTGTCGACAACGTCACCGGGTCGACGTTCGGGGACCTGTACGTCGCCGAGGACGGCGGCACCATGGAGATCTGCGTGATCACCCCGGACGACGTGGTGGCGCCCTTCCTGCGGATCACCGGCCAGTCCTCCTCGGAGATCACCGGCCCGGCCTTCTCCCCCGACGGCAGCAGGCTGTACTTCAGCAGCCAGCGCGGCACGACCGGCTCCTCGACCGGCGGCGTCACCTACGAGGTGACCGGGCCGTTCCGCGTCTGACGCGCCCGCCCGGCACCCGGCCCGGCGGGGAGGAGCCGACCTCCCCGCCGGGCCGCGGCGCGTCCGGAGAACCGATCCTTCAGGAGACCACCGCGCCTCCCTTGAGCAGGGCCGCGCCCAGCGGGGTCACCGTGTGCAGGACGGCGTTGCCGTGGCGCAGGGTCGTCACCAGGCCCGCCTCGCGCATCACGCAGGCGTGCTGGCTCGCCGAGGCCAGGGAGACCCCGGCACGGCGGGCCAGCTCGCTGGTGGTGGCCCCGTCGCCGATGGCCCGCAGCACCACCGAGCGGGTGTGGCCGACCAGCTTGCCCAGGGTGCGCTGGCGCTGCTCCTCGGCCGGCCGGGCGGCCTCCCCGTTCCCGGCCGCGGAGGCCAGCTGGGCGGCGGCCGGGTAGACCAGCACCGGCGGCAGCTCCGGGTCATGCAGGGTCACGGCCGTACGGCGGCAGAAGAAGGACGGCTGGAGCAGCAGCCCGCGCCCGCGCAGCCGTACGTCCCGGTCCACCGGGTACTCGCACTCCAGCACCGGGGCCCGCCAGCGCAGCATCGGCGGCAGGGAGGCGAGCAGCTCGTCCGCGCCGCCGTCGAGGAGCGCGCGGCCGCGTGCCGCCCGTTCGGCCTCTATCTGGGCCTGGATGTGGCTCCAGTACGGCTCCACGGCCGCCCGGTGGTAGGCGCGCAGCTCGCCCAGCAGCCGGGGCAGGTGTTTGGTGCCGCCGTCCATGAACTCCCGCAGCCGGGTCGGCGGCGGGGTCCCGAAGGCGGCCCCGAAGCCGGTCCCGGCGCCGGCGCCCACGAGGGACAGCTCCCGGCGCAGCCGCTCGGGGCGCAGCGCGCGCAGCGCGTCGAGCCCGAGGTCCCACCCGTACTGGCCCTCGGCCGGGGTCAGGAAATCGGGGAAATAGCCGCGAGCCGGTATGAGCGCACCCAGCAGCCTTGTTTCACCATTCAACCTGCTCCGGGTTTCCGTGCGCCATTCGCCGAAGAACCGGGCGTCACGCCGGTCTCTTAAGCGATGAAAACTAAGAATCGTTTCCCACAACGCATCGGGACGCCCTGCCATCCGTACGCGTGCCAGGTCCACTCCAGTGAAATGGATACGAAGCACCGAACCCCCACCTGTGCAACCGCAATCCCCCCGCCCCACGAGTATGCATGCCGTCACACGTGGTCACCACGCCCTTTCGGCCACAGTTGAAACCCCTTTCGGCGGAGGCGTGACAAGCGAAATCCTGTACTCCGCCAGGCACACTCCGGTGCGACCGAAACGCTCCGTGAAGGCCGTGGGGGGCTTTGCGGGGCCTGGCGGTCGGTCGCACCGGGAAGCGCCGACGTGCCTGGCGGATAGGCGGCAGGCGGTGGACGGGTGGGGATCCGTCCACCGCCTGGCGCTGTAATGACATTGTTGAAAATTTCGCGATACGGGCGGTCTCGCACCCGCCCCCGAAATGGGATGCGCCCTCCCCCGGCAGTCAGGGAACCGGGGGAGGGCGCAGTCTGTGGGGCTCGGGGAGCCCTGGGGGCCTCACGGGCCCGGGCGGGGCCCCGAAGGGCCCCTGGAGGGTCTCAGCGGCTGTCGGAGCCCTTGGCCTCGGCGGCGGCGCGGCCGGCCTCCAGGCGCGCCACCGGGATCCGGAACGGCGAGCAGGAGACGTAGTCGAGGCCGACCTCGTGGAAGAAGTGCACCGACTCCGGGTCGCCGCCGTGCTCGCCGCAGACGCCGAGCTTGAGGTCGGGGCGGGTGGCCCGGCCCTGCTCGACCGCGTGGCGCACCAGGGAGCCGACGCCGTCCCGGTCGATGGTCTCGAAGGGCGAGACCCCGAAGATGCCCTTCTCCAGGTAGGCCGTGAAGAAGCTGGCCTCGACGTCGTCGCGGGAGAAGCCCCACACCGTCTGGGTCAGGTCGTTCGTGCCGAAGGAGAAGAACTGCGCGGCCTCGGCGATCTGGGCGGCCGTCAGCGCGGCGCGCGGCAGCTCGATCATCGTGCCGACGGAGAGCTTGAGGCTGGTGCCGGTGGCGGCCTCGACCTCGGCGATGATCGCGTCGGCCTCCTCGCGGACGATCTCCAGCTCCTGGACGGTGCCGACCAGCGGGACCATGATCTCGGCGCGCGGGTCGCCCTTGGCGTTCTTGCGCTCGGCGGCGGCCTCGGCGATCGCCCGGACCTGCATGGCGAACAGGCCGGGGATGACCAGGCCGAGGCGGACGCCGCGCAGACCCAGCATCGGGTTCTGCTCGTGCAGCTTGTGCACGGCCTGGAGCAGGCGCAGGTCGTTCTCGTTGGCGTCCTTGCGGGACTCGGCGAGGGCGACGCGCACCGACAGCTCGGTGATGTCGGGCAGGAACTCGTGCAGCGGCGGGTCGAGCAGGCGGACGGTGACGGGCAGGCCGTCCATCGCCTCGAACAGCTCGATGAAGTCCTGCTTCTGCAGCGGCAGGAGGGCACTGAGTGCCTCCTCGCGCTCGCCGTCGGTGTCCGCGAGGATCAGGCGCTCGACCATCTCGCGGCGCTCACCGAGGAACATGTGCTCGGTGCGGCACAGGCCGATGCCCTGGGCGCCGAAGCGGCGGGCGCGCAGCGCGTCCTCGGCGTTGTCGGCGTTGGCGCGGACCCGCAGGCGGCGGACGCGGTCCGCGTACGCCATGATCCGGTGCACGGCGGCGACCAGCTCGTCGGCGTCGTCGGCGCCGGCGTGCATGCGGCCCTCGAAGTACTCGACGACCGGGGACGGCACGACGGGTACCTCACCGAGGTACACCTTGCCGGTAGAGCCGTCGATCGAGACGACGTCGCCCTCTTCGATGACCGTCTCGCCGACCGTCATCCGGCGGCGCTTGGTGTCGACGTCCAGCTCCTCGGCACCGCAGACACAGGTCTTGCCCATGCCGCGGGCGACGACGGCGGCGTGCGAGGTCTTGCCGCCGCGGGAGGTCAGGATGCCCTCGGAGGCGATCATGCCGTCGAGGTCGTCCGGGTTGGTCTCGCGGCGGATCAGGATGACCTTCTCGCCGGAGCGGGACCACTTGACGGCCGTGTACGAGTCGAAGACGGCCTTGCCGACCGCCGCGCCCGGGGAGGCGGCGATGCCGCGGCCCAGCAGGGTGGTCTTCGCGCCCTCGTCGAAGCGCGGGAACATCAGCTGGGCCAGCTGGTGGCCGGTGACGCGCTGGAGCGCCTCGGCCTCGCTGATCAGGCCCTGGTCGACGAGCTGGGTGGCGATGCGGAAGGCGGCGCCGGCGGTGCGCTTGCCCACGCGGGTCTGGAGCATCCACAGCTGGCCGCGCTCGATCGTGAACTCGATGTCGCAGAGGTCCTTGTAGTGGTTCTCCAGCGTCGTCATGATCGTCATGAGCTGGTCGTAGGAGGCCTTGTCGATGGTCTCCAGGTCCGCGAGCGGGACCGTGTTGCGGATGCCCGCGACGACGTCCTCGCCCTGGGCGTTCTGCAGGTAGTCGCCGTAGACGCCGGCGTGGCCGCTGGCGGGGTCGCGGGTGAAGGCGACGCCGGTGCCCGAGTCGGGGCCGAGGTTGCCGAAGACCATGGAGCAGACGTTGACCGCGGTGCCCAGGTCGCTCGGGATGCGCTCCTGGCGGCGGTAGAGCTTGGCGCGGTCGGTGTTCCAGGAGTTGAAGACGGCCTCGACGGCGAGGTCGAGCTGCTCGCGGGCGTCCTGCGGGAACTCCCGGCCGGCCTCCTTGGAGACGATCTTCTTGAAGACCTTGACCAGCTTCTTGAGGTCGGCGGCGTCGAGGTCGGTGTCGACGGCGACCTTCTTGGCGGCCTTGGCCTCGTCGAGGGCGTCCTCGAAGAGCTCGCCCTCGACGCCGAGGACGGTCTTGCCGAACATCTGGATGAGGCGGCGGTACGAGTCCCACGCGAAGCGCTCGTTGTCCGCCTGCGCGGCGAGGCCGACGACGGACTCGTCGGAAAGGCCGATGTTGAGGACCGTGTCCATCATGCCCGGCATGGAGAACTTGGCTCCGGAGCGGACGGAGACCAGCAGCGGGTCGTCCGACTGGCCCAGCTTCTTGCCCATCTTCGCCTCGAGGGCGGCGAGGTGCGCGCTGACCTCGTCGCGGAGCTCGGCCGGGGCCGAACCGCTGTCGAGGTAGACCTTGCAGGCCTCGGTGGTGATGGTGAAGCCGGGAGGGACGGGAAGACCCAGGTTGGTCATCTCGGCGAGGTTGGCCCCCTTGCCGCCGAGAAGGTCCTTGAGGTCCCGGTTGCCCTCGGTGAAGTCGTAGACGAACTTCTGATCTTTGTTTTCCGACACGGGTCTCGACTCCTCGAGGACTCGGGTGGCTGCCCTGACGGCCAGGAACATACCCAGATCGAAGGCTTATCGGTACGTCCACTTGGCGGTCATGGGGCCGTAACCACCCGTGCGCCACCGTATCGAAAGTAACCGATGGGTAATGCGATCGCACGAAGAGCCTTCAGAAGCCGAAGCCCGAGCAGCCGTTTGAGGCTTGATCCCGCTCGGATGAGCGATCATCGATACATTTGCGTTCAACTCTTGAACGAACAAAGGGTGGCACCCAGTGCCACCCTTTGAAAGTCTTACCCGTGACTTACGCGCTCATCTGAGCGAAACCTCTCCCATGCGTGGCGTATATCACGCGGCACGCAGGGCGATTTCTCAGCCTCCGGACGTGTCCAGCTCGGCGTCCTCGCTCACGCCGGCGCAGTCGTAGGGATCCTTCAACCAGCCGTCCGGCAGGACAACTCGGTTGTTTCCGGACGTCCTGCCCCGCGGACCGTCCGCACCGTCAGGCCAGGGCTGGTCCAGGTCCAGCTCGCTCAGATGAGCGTCCAGTTCGGCCAGGGAGGAGGTGACGGCCAGCTTGCCGCGCATCTCGGAACCGACGGCGAAGCCCTTGAGGTACCAGGCCACGTGCTTACGGAAATCGATCACACCGCGCGCCTCGTCGCCGATCCACTCCCCCAGCAGCTGCGCGTGCCGCAGCATCGTGGCGGCGACCTCCCGCAGGTTCGGCTTGTGGAAGTCCTCGGGGCGCCCCTCGAAGGCGGCGACCAGGTCGTTGAACAGCCAGGGCCGCCCCAGGCAGCCGCGTCCGACCACCACGCCGTCGCAGCCGGTCTCGCGGACCATGCGCAGCGCGTCCTCGGCGCACCAGATGTCCCCGTTGCCGAGCACCGGGATCTCCGGGACGTGCTCCTTGAGCCGGGCGATGGCCTCCCAGTCGGCGGTGCCGCCGTAGTGCTGGGCGGTGGTGCGGCCGTGCAGGGCGATGGCGGTGATCCCCTCCTCGACGGCGATCCGGCCGGCGTCGAGGTAGGTGAGGTGCTCGTCGGTGATGCCCTTGCGCATCTTCATCGTCACCGGCAGGCCGCCGGCGCCCGCGACCGCCTCGCGCAGGATGGCGCGCAGCAGGTTGCGCTTGTAGGGCAGGGCCGAGCCGCCACCCTTGCGGGTGACCTTGGGGACCGGGCAGCCGAAGTTGAGGTCGATGTGGTCGGCGCGGTCCTCTTCCACGATCATGCGGACGGCCTTGCCGACGGTCACGGGGTCCACCCCGTACAGCTGAATCGAGCGCGGCTTTTCCGTCGCGTCGAAGTGGATCAGCTGCATGGTCTTCTCGTTGCGCTCGACCAGGGCGCGTGTCGTGATCATCTCGCTCACGAACAGCCCCTTGCCGCCCGAGAACTCGCGGCAGAGCGTACGGAACGGGGCGTTGGTGATGCCGGCCATGGGCGCGAGCACCACGGGGGGCTGCACGGTGTGCGGGCCGATCGCGAGGGGCGGAGGGAGCGTGGTCATCCCTCCATTCTCGCCCACGCGCCGTTCGTTAGTTAGCCGTACTATCGGCGGTATGCATCACACGAGTGTCGTGGATCACATGAGCCGCAGGCGCCGCCTGCTGGTCCTCGCGATCTGCTGCATGAGCCTGCTGATCGTCAGCCTGGACAACACCGTGCTGAACGTGGCGCTGCCCGCGATGCGCCGCGAGTTCCACGCCTCGGTCTCGGGCATGCAGTGGACCATCGACGCCTACACCCTGGTCATCGCCTCGCTGCTGATACTGGCCGGGTCCACGGCGGACCGGATCGGGCGCCGCCGGGTGTTCGCCTGGGGGCTGGTCCTCTTCACGGCGGGATCGGTGCTCTGCTCACTGGCGCCGACCCTGGAATGGCTGGTCGTCTTCCGGATGCTCCAGGCCGTCGGCGGGGCGATGCTCAATCCGGTCGCCATGTCGATCATCACCAACACCTTCACCGACCCGAAGGAACGCGCCCGGGCCATCGGCGTCTGGGGCGCGGTGGTGGGCATCTCGATGGCCGCGGGGCCCCTGGTCGGCGGGCTGCTGGTGGACTCGGTGGGGTGGCGGTCCATCTTCTGGGTCAACGTGCCGGTGGGGCTGCTCGCCCTGGTGCTGACCCTGCGGCACGTCCCCGAGTCCCGGTCCGAGCGGCCGCGCCGGGCGGACCCGGTGGGCCAGCTGCTGGTGATGGCGCTGCTGGGCGGGGTGACGTACGCGATCATCGAGGCGCCGGCCGAGGGCTGGAGCTCGCCGCCGATCCTCGGGTGCGCGCTCGGCGCGGCGGCCGCGCTGGCCGGGCTCCTGTACTACGAGTCCCGGCGGGCGGACCCGCTGATCGACCCCCGGTTCTTCCGCAGCGCCCCCTTCAGCGGGGCGACCGTGATCGCGGTGAGCACCTTCGCCTCGCTGTCCGGCTTCCTCTTCCTGACCACCCTCTACCTCCAGGAGGTGCGGGGGCTGGACGCCCTGGACGCCGGGCTGCACATGCTGCCGATGGCCGCGTTCGCCTTCCTGTGCGCGCCGGTGTCGGGGCGGCTGGTCGCCAGCCACGGGCCGCGGCCGTCGCTGCTCGTCTCCGGCGTGGCCATGGGGGCGAGCGGGCTGCTGTTCGCGGCGTTCTCGGCGGAGACGTCCACACCGTTGATGTTCACCGGGTACGTGCTGTTCGGCATCGGCTTCGGGCTGGTCAACGCGCCGATCACCAATACGGCGGTGTCCGGGATGCCGCGCGCCCAGGCGGGGGTGGCGGCGGCGGTGGCCTCCACCAGCCGGCAGACCGGCGGGGCGCTGGGCGTGGCCGTGATCGGGGCGGTGCTGGCGGCCGGCACGGCGGGCGGTGCGGACTTCGCGACGGCGACCCGGCCGGCCTGGTGGATCATCACCGGCTGCGCGCTGCTGGTCGTCGTGGTCGGGGCGGTGACCACCGGCCCGTGGGCCCACGCCACCGCGCTGCGCACGGCGCAGTCCCTCGAAGCGCCCGCCGCCCCGCCTTCCGCTCCCCCGCCGGCTCAGGCCTCCGGCCCCGCTCCGGGCTCCGGCTCCCGGATGGACGGCGGGCTGCCCCCGGCGACGGGTCCGGCCCCGGCCGGCTGACCTCCCGCGACGCGCGTCCCCGTGCGGCCGAACCCCTTCGCGGGTCCGGCCGCACTCGTGTCTCCCGCTCCTTCCCTTCCCGGGCCGTCTCCTCACACGTACGGATGACAGATATTGAAATCTGTCA
Organism: Streptomyces racemochromogenes; assembly: GCF_039535215.1. Lineage (GTDB taxonomy): Bacteria > Actinomycetota > Actinomycetes > Streptomycetales > Streptomycetaceae > Streptomyces > Streptomyces racemochromogenes. The sequence continues at coordinate 4,753,125 of NZ_BAAAWT010000001.1, read as the reverse complement.
TCCGTCATGCCATTCTCGTTCCATGACGACGAACGAGAACACCGCGACCGCCACCACGTCCGCCCCCGCCCCCACCCGCCGGCTGGGTACCACGGGCCCCGCCGTCTTCTCCCTGGGGCTGGGCTGCATGGGCATGTCCGCCCTCTACGGCGAGGCGGACCGGGCCGAGTCGCTCGCGACCATCCACGCCTACCTGGAGGCCGCCCCGGAGGGCACGAACGCGCTGCTCGACACCGGCGACTTCTACGGCATGGGCCACAACGAACTGCTGATCAACGAGGCCCTGCGCACGGCGCCGACGGCGGCCCGCGAGCAGGCGCTGACCAGCGTCAAGTTCGGTGCGCTCCGTACGGTCGAGGGCGGCTTCACCGGCTACGACGGCCGGCCCGAGGCCGTGAGGAACTTCCTGGCCTACTCGCTCCAGCGGCTCGGCCGGGACCACATCGACATCTACCGGATCGCCCGCGTGGACCCGGACGTCCCGATCGAGGAGACGGTCGGGGCCATCGCCGAGGCCGTCCAGGCCGGGCACGTACGGCACATCGGCCTCTCGGAGGTCGGCGCGGACACCCTGCGCCGCGCGGCGGCCGTCGCTCCGGTCTCGGACCTCCAGATCGAGTACTCCCTGATCTCGCGCGGCATCGAGGACGAGATCCTGCCCACCGCCCGCGAGCTCGGCATAGGCGTCACGGCGTACGGGGTGCTCTCCCGCGGCCTGATCAGCGGGCACTTCACCCGTGACCGCGCCCTGGCCCCCGGCGACTTCCGCGGGATGAGCCCCCGCTTCCAGGGCGACAACCTGCACCGCAACCTCGACCTGGTCGAGGCCCTGCGCAAGGTCGCCCAGGAGAAGGGGGTCACCGTCGCGCAGACCGCCATCGCCTGGGTGCTCTCCCGGGGCGAGGACATCGTGCCGCTGGTCGGCGCCCGGCGCCGGGACCGCCTCACCGAGGCACTGGGTGCCATGCGCGTGGAGCTGACCGCCGGCGACCTCGCCGCCATCGAGGAGGCCGTCCCCGCGGGATCCGCCTCGGGCGAGCGCTACCCGGCGGCGCAGATGGCCCACCTCGACAGTGAGCACTGAGCTGGCGGTACGGTCGTACCCATGCCCTCCGCTGCCGCCGAGCCCCTGACCCCCGAGCGCATCCTCGAGACCACCGAGGAGGTGCTGCGCCGCTTCGGCCCCACCAAGGCGACCGTGGTGGACGTCGCGCGCGCCCTCGGGGTGAGCCACGGCAGTGTCTACCGGCACTTCCCCTCGAAGGCGGCGCTGCGCGAGGCGGTCACGGACCGCTGGCTCGCCAAGAGCGTGGTCATGCTGGAAAAGATCACCTCGGCGCCCGGGGAGCCCGCGCCCTCCAAGCTGGAGGCCTGGCTGGAGGCCCTCTTCGAGGCCAAGCGGCACAAGGCGGGCGACGATCCCGAGCTGTTCGCGACGTACACGGTGCTGCTCGGCGAGAACAGCGGGGTGGTCGAGGCGCACCTCGGCGAGCTGATCGACCAGCTGACGCGGATCATCGCCGAGGGCGTGGCCGCCGGCACCCTGGTCGCGCCCGACGTCCCGGCGGCCGCCCGCGCCGTCTTCGACGCCACGGGCCGGTTCCACGACCCGCAGTACGTGGCGGACTGGCTCTCCCCCAGCATCCTCACGGAGTTCGAGGCCGTCACGGCGCTGCTCATCCGGGGCCTTCGCCCCTGAACGGCCCCCGCTGCGGGCCCGGTTGACCGGAATCATCCCTTCCGGACAGCTTGGCGATCATTTTGGGGCATGTCGGCTTGTACATGTCACTGGCGGTTCTTTACGGTCCCCTTACCGCACTCATCAGGTACGTCCAGGGGGACCCCTTGTCCACAGCAGCGCAGCCCGCACCACCCGCACGGTCCGGCGGGGCCGCCGCGATCGGTTTGCTCCTGACCATCGCCTTCAACGTGGTCGCGCCGATCCTCACCTACAACATCCTCACCGAGGACCACGGCTGGAGCGAGGCCTCGGCGCTGCTGGCCAGCGGCATCTGGCCGGTGCTCGACAGCGTGGTCATGGTGGCCTGGCGCCGCAAGCTGGACGAGTTCGCCGTCATCACCCTGGTCTTCCTGGTGATCACGGCCGTCGTCTCGCTCGTCGGCGCCCAGTCCACCCGGGCCCTGCTGGTCAAGGACTCCGCCGTGACCGGCCTGTTCGGACTCCTGTGCCTGGCCACGCTGCTCGCGCCGCGTCCGCTGATGTTCTACTTCGGCCGGAAGTTCGGCACCGACGGCACCCCGGCGGGCGTGGCCTACTACAACGGCCTGTGGCAGTACGAGGGCTTCCGCAACGCGCAGCGCCGCATGACGCTGGTGTGGGGCGTGGTCTACCTCATCGAGGCGGCCGTCCGTGTCGCCCTGTCGTACGCGCTGGACACCTCCACCATGGTGGCCCTCAGCCCGTTCCTGATCTACGGGACGCTCGGCGGCCTGGCCCTCTGGACGGTCCGCTTCGTCAAGCGCACCAAGGCCGAGGGGGAGAAGCGCGCGGCGGCCGCGGCCGCCGCGGAGGCCCCCGCGGCCTGACGCCCGCGGCGGACGCACGAAAGACCGGTGGCCCGGTGCGCGGATCGCGCACCGGGCCACCGGTCTTCGAGCGGGAACTAGCAGCCCAGCAGACGGCTGCCGAGGTAGCTCTGGATCTGGTCCAGGGAGACGCGCTCCTGCTTCATGGTGTCGCGCTCGCGCACGGTCACCGCGTTGTCGTCGAGGGTGTCGAAGTCGACGGTGACGCAGAACGGCGTACCGATCTCGTCCTGACGGCGGTAGCGGCGGCCGATGGCGCCCGCGTCGTCGAACTCGATGTTCCAGTTCTTGCGCAGGTCGGCGGCGAGGCCCTTGGCCTTCGGCGACAGGTTGGCGTTGCGCGAGAGCGGGAGGACGGCGACCTTGACCGGCGCGAGGCGCGGGTCGAAGCGCATGACCGTGCGCTTCTCCATGGCGCCCTTGGCGTTGGGGGCCTCGTCCTCGACGAACGCGTCGAGCATGAAGGCGAGCATGGCGCGGTTGACGCCGGCCGCCGGCTCGATGACGAACGGCGTGTAGCGCTCGTTCGCCTCCTGGTCGAAGTAGGACAGGTCCGTGCCGGAGGCCGCGGAGTGCGCCTTCAGGTCGTAGTCGGTGCGGTTGGCCACGCCCTCGAGCTCGGAGAACTCGCTGCCGCCGAAGTTGAAGCGGTACTCGATGTCGGCGGTGCGCTTCGAGTAGTGGGACAGCTTCTCCGCGGGGTGCTCGTACCAGCGCATGTTCTCCTCGCGCATGCCGAGGCCGCGGTACCAGTTCCACCGCTCCTGCATCCAGTACTCCTGCCACTGCTCGTCCTCGCCCGGCTTGACGAAGAACTCCATCTCCATCTGCTCGAACTCGCGGGTGCGGAAGATGAAGTTGCCGGGCGTGATCTCGTTGCGGAAGGACTTGCCCATCTGGGCGATGCCGAACGGGGGCTTCTTGCGCGAGGAGGTCTGCACCATGGCGAAGTTGGTGAAGATGCCCTGGGCGGTCTCGGGACGCAGGTACGCCTTCGAGCCGGTGTCCTGGGTCGGGCCGAGGTGGGTCTCCAGCATGCCGGAGAACTGCTTCGGCTCGGTGAACTGGCCCTTCACACCACAGTGGGGGCAGTTGATGTCGGCCAGGCCGTTCTCGGGGAGGCGGCCGTGCTTGGCCTCGTACGCCTCTTCCAGGTGGTCGGCGCGCTGGCGCTTGTGACACGAGGTGCACTCGGTCAGCGGGTCGGAGAACGTGGCGACGTGGCCCGAGGCCACCCAGACCTCGGGGGCCAGGATCACGGAGGAGTCGAGGCCGACGACGTCCTCACGCCCGGTGACCATGGCCTTCCACCACTGGCGCTTGATGTTCTCCTTGAGCTCGACACCGAGCGGGCCGTAGTCCCAGGCAGCCCTGGAGCCGCCGTAGATGTCACTGCACGGGTAAACGAAGCCACGGCGCTTGCTCAGGCTGACGATGGTTTCGATCTTGTCGGCGGCCACGGTGCTCTCTTCATTACGAGGACGAACGCGAATGCCTCAGGTTACCGGCGCCCGCACCCCCCCTTTCAAATCGGGTATGCCCTTCCGCGGCCCCCGCTACCCCTCCCACCTGGGTTTTTGACAACGGTTTCCATCTTTGATGAAAATGGATGTCATGAACGTACGACGCCTCATACCCACGACCGCCCTCGCCGCCGCCGTCGCCCTGGGCGCGACGGCCCTGACCGCCTGCTCCGGCACGGCCGGCGCTGCGGGCGCGGAGGACGGAAAGCTGCACGTCACGGCGTCGTTCTACCCCCTGCAGTTCCTCGCCGAGCAGATAGGCGGGGACCACGTGAAGGTCGACACCCTGACCAAGCCGGGCGTCGAGCCGCACGACCTGGAGATCACCCCGAAGCAGACCGGGCGGCTCTCCGAGTCCGACGTGGTCCTCTACCTCAAGTCGCTCCAACCGGCCGTCGACAAGGCCATCGCCCAGTCCGGCGTGAAGAACATCGTGGACGCGGCCACCCTCACCAAGCTGGAGGTCCACGGCACCTCCGGCGAGGAGGACCACGACCACGCCGCCGAGGGCCACGACCACGATCACGGCCACTCCCACGGCGAGGCCGCCGAGGACCCGCACGTCTGGCTGGACCCCGTCAAGTACACGGAGATCGCCAAGGGGTTCGGCGCCGCCCTGGAGAAGGCCGACCCCGGCCACGCGGCGGACTACCGGAAGAACACCGGCGAACTCGTCGCCAAACTGGGCGCCCTGGACACCGAGTTCAAGGACGGCCTGAAGAACACGGCCTCCAGGACCTTCATCACCACCCACTCCGCCTTCGGCTACCTCGCCGAGCGCTACGGCCTCGACCAGGAGGGCATCTCCGGCGTCGACCCCGAGTCCGAACCGAGCCCGGCCCGGATGAAGGAGCTCCAGGCCGTCGCGAAGAAGGACAATGTGACGACCGTGTTCTTCGAGACCCTGGCCAGCGACAAGACGGCCAAGACCCTCGCCCGGGACACCGGCCTGCAGACCGACGTCCTCGACCCGCTCGAGGGCATCACCGACACCTCGCAGGGCACCGACTACCTCGAGGTCATGCGGTCCAACCTGAAGAACCTCCAGAAGGCGCTCGGAACCAAGTGACGACAGCAGCAACGGAGGCGCGAGCCATGCAGTCAACGCCCCGCCCGGCGGACGACGACCAGACCGTCATATCCCTGCGCGGGGCCACCGCCTCGCTCGGCTCGCGCCCCGTGCTGCGCGGGATCGACCTCACCGTCCGCCGCGGCGAGGTCGTCGCCCTCCTCGGCGCCAACGGCTCCGGCAAGTCCACGGCCGTCCGCGCCGTCGTCGGCCAGGTCCCCCTCACCGACGGGGCCCTGACCCTCTTCGGCACCGACTTCAAACGCTTCCGCCAGTGGTCGCGCATCGGGTACGTCCCCCAGCGCACCACCGCCGCCAGCGGTGTCCCGGCCACCGTCCGGGAGGTCGTCTCCTCCGGCCGCCTCGCCCGCTCCCGCTTCGGGATCCTGCGCAAGGCCGACAAGGCCGCCGTCGAGCGGGCCCTGTCCCTGGTCGACATGGACGGCTACGCCGACGCCTCGGTCAACGCCCTCTCCGGCGGCCAGCACCAGCGCGTGCTGATCGCCCGGGCCCTCGCCGTCGAACCCGAGCTGCTGATCATGGACGAGCCGATGGCCGGCGTGGACCTCGCCAACCAGGAGGTCCTCGCGAGCGCCCTGCGCGAGCAGGTCGCCGCCGGGACCACCGTGCTCCTCGTCCTGCACGAGCTGGGCCCGCTGGAGCCCCTGATCGGCCGCGCCGTCGTGCTGCGCGACGGCTGCGTCGTCCATGACGGCCCGCCCCCGGAGGCCGTCGGGCAGCACGCCCTCCCCGGCCACGACCACGTACACCCCCACGCGGCGCACGACGCCGAGCCCCTGCGGACGGGACTGCTGAGCTGATGGACCTCCTGCACTACGCCTTCATGCAGCGCGCGCTGATCGCCGCCGCGCTGGTCGGCATCACCGCGCCCGCGATCGGCACGTACCTCGTCCAGCGCCGCCAGGCCGTCATGGGCGACGGCATCGGCCACGTCGCCATGACCGGTGTCGCCCTGGGCTTCCTGCTCAACACCAGCCCGGTCTGGATGGCCACCCTGGTCGCCGTCGCCGGCGCGGTCGGCATGGAGCTGATCCGCTCCCGCGGCAGGACCAGCGGCGACATCGCGCTCGCCATGCTCTTCTACGGCGGCCTGGCCGGCGGTGTCATGATCATCAACCTGGCGCCGGGCGGTTCCACCGCCAACCTGAGCAGCTACCTCTTCGGCTCGATCACCACCGTCTCCGCTGAGGACATCACCGCCGTCGTGATCCTCGCCGCGTTCGTCGTCGCCGTCACCCTCGGCCTGCGCCGCCAGCTGTTCGCGATCAGCCAGGACGAGGAGTTCGCCCGCGTCACCGGTCTCCCGGTGCGCGCGCTGAACCTCCTGATGGCCGTCACCGCCGCCGTCACCGTCACCGTCGCCATGCGCATCGTGGGCCTGCTGCTGGTCAGCGCCATGATGGTGATCCCCGTCGCCGCCGCCCAGCGGGTCACCCGCGGCTTCGCAGCGACCCTGTCGCTGGCCATGGCCATCGGCGTGGTCGTCTCCCTGAGCGGCACCGCCGCCACCTACTACATCGACGCGCCGTCCGGTGCCACGATCGTGCTGCTCGCCATCGCCGTCTTCATCGTCACGACGGCCCTGTCCACACCCCTGGCCAGGCGCCGCGCGAAGGCCTCCCGGGCCGCCGAGGAGGTCTGCGTCCAGGACGACGTGAAGGTCTAGGCCCCTCGGCCGCCTGGCACAATGGCGGCAGGCCGAAACGAGGAGGAACCGGTGGCGACTGCGCCTGGCGAGACGGGTACCGCGCCAGTACGAGGGCGATCCACCCGGCAGCGGGCAGCCGTGGCGGCGGCGCTGGACGAGGTGGACGAGTTCCGCAGCGCCCAGGAGCTGCACGACATGCTCAAGCACCGCGGTGACTCCGTGGGCCTGACCACCGTGTACCGCACCCTGCAGTCCCTCGCGGACGCGGGCGAGGTCGACGTGCTGCGCACCAGCGACGGCGAGTCCGTCTACCGGCGCTGCTCCACCGGCGAGCACCACCATCACCTGGTCTGCCGCAAGTGCGGCAAGGCCGTCGAGGTGGAGGGCCCCGCCGTGGAGAAGTGGGCGGAGTCGATCGCGGCGGAGCACGGCTACGTGAACGTGGCGCACACCGTGGAGATCTTCGGCACCTGCGCCGACTGCGCGGCCGCCGGCTAGCCGATCCGGGTCAGGTTCCGGTCGAAGAACGATCGGATCCGGTCGAGATCCCCGGGGGCCGCGGCGGCACGCTTCGGCAGCCAGCCCAGGTCCCCGCCCCGGAACACGAGGACGAACAGGCTCCGGGTCTCGGCCCAGCCCCGGTACCTGTCCCACGTGTGGGCCACCGCCGTCCCGTCGGGGCGGTGGTTCCGCGTCCCGAGCGCCGTGACCACGCAGGTGTACTCGGGGTGCTCCGCGGCCCAGCGGTGCATCCGGCGCGCCCGCCGCCGCAGGTCCAGGCAGTGCCAGACCGCCCCCAGGACCATCCCCACCCCGCCGGCGAAGGCCAGGCCGGCCGGGTCCGCCGCACGGCCGTGCTGGGCCGCGACCAGCGCCACGGGCACGGCCGGGAGGGCCACCAGCCACAGCAGCAGTCCCCTGCGGCCCGCGGGCGTCCTCAGGGCGCGCCACCGCAGCACCTCCCACGCGTCGCGGCCGGCCGCGACGTACCGCAGCTCCACCGCCGGTTCGGTCGTGTCCATGGCGGCGGAGCCTAGCGGAGGCCTCAGCTCCCGGTGCCCTCGGGCTGGTTCGGGACCGCGCCGCCGAAGCGGCGGTCGCGCTGCGCGTACTCCAGGCAGGCGTCCCAGAGGTTGCGGCGGTCGAAGTCCGGCCACAGCACGTCCTGGAAGACCATCTCGGCGTATGCGCTCTGCCAGATCAGGTAGTTCGAGGTGCGCTGTTCGCCGCTGGGCCGCAGGAACAGGTCCACGTCCGGCATGTCCGGGTAGTAGATGTACTTGGCGAAGGTCTTCTCGTTGACCTTCGACGGGTCCAGCTTGCCGGCGGCCACGTCGCGGGCGATCGCCTGCGCCGCGTCCGCGATCTCGGCGCGGCCGCCGTAGTTGACGCAGAAGTACAGGGTCATGGCGTCGTTGTCGACGGTCTGCTCCTGCGCGACCTGGAGCTCCTGGACGACGGACTTCCACATCTTCGGCATCCGGCCGACCCAGCGGATCCGGATCCCGAGCTCGTTCATCTCGTCGCGGCGGCGCCGGATGACGTCGCGGTTGAAGTTCATCAGGAAGCGGACCTCGTCGGGCGTGCGCTTCCAGTTCTCCGTCGAGAAGGCGTAGAGGGAGAGGTTCTTGACGCCCATCTCCAGGCAGCCCTTGAGCACGTCGAGGACGACGCCCTCGCCGACCTTGTGGCCCTCGGTGCGCGGCAGGCCGCGCTCCTTGGCCCAGCGGCCGTTGCCGTCCATGACGATGGCCACGTGGTTCGGGACCAGCTCGCCGGGGATCTTCGGCGGGCGCGCACCGGACGGGTGCGGCTCGGGAACCTTGTACTCGCGGCGAGAGCGTCCCAGAATCCCGCGTCGTGCCATGTGCCAGCTCCTATTTCTCGACGTATCGGAGCGAGCGTAGCCCGCGCTCCAGATGCCAGTGCAAATAGGCCGAGACCAGCCCGCTGCCCTCCCGGGCGTGACGGGCCTCGCAGGCGTCCGCGTGCTTCCAGTCGCCCGTCAGCAGGGCGCTGAGCAGGGCGATGGCCTCCGACGAGGGTACGACGGAGCCCGGCACCCGGCAGTCCCCGCATATGACCCCGCCGGCGGCGACGGAGAAGTGCCGGTTGGGACCGTGGATCCCGCACTTCGCGCAGTCCTCGAAGCTGGGGGCGTAGCCGTTGACGGCGAGGGAGCGCAGCAGGAAGGCGTCGAGGATCAGGTGCGGTTCGTGCTCGCCCCGGGAGAGCGTGCGCAGGCCTCCGACCAGCAGCAGGTACTGCTGTACGGCGGGTTCGCCCTCGTTCTCGGTGAAGCGCTCGGCGGTCTCCAGCATGGCCGTGCCGGCGGTGTAGCGGGCGTAGTCGGTGGCGATGCCGTTGCCGTAGGGGGCGATGATCTCGGTCTGGGTGCACAGGGGGAGGCTGCGGCCGACGAGGTCGCTGCCGCGCGCGAAGAACTGCACGTCGGCGTGGGAGAAAGGTTCCAGCCCGGCACCGAACTTGGACTTGGTGCGCCGGACGCCGCGGGCGACGGCCCGGACACGGCCGTGGCCTCGGGTGAGGAGCGTGATGATGCGGTCCGCCTCACCCAGCTTCTGGGTGCGCAGCACGATGCCGTCGTCGCGGAACAGACTCATGGCCCCATTGTCCCCCGGGCGCGGACAGCGCCGACCCCCGGCCGGACCGTGTCCGGACGGGGGTCGGCACCCCTTGGGAGGATCAGGAGGCGGGGGCACCCGCGTCGTCGGCCGTCTCGGTCTTCTCGGCCTTCTCGGTCTTCTCGGCCGTCTTGACGGCCCCCTCCTCGGCCGTCTGCTCGGCCGTCGCCCCGGCAGCCTGCCCGGCCGTCGGCGCGGCGGCCGTCGGCGCGGCGGCCTTCTCCGCGCCGGCCGGGGCGGCCGCCGGCTGGCCGGGCAGCCCGATCTCGGCGGGGCCCGGGAGGGCGGTCCGGGCGTCGTCCCCGGCCAGGCCGTTGAAGATCAGGTTGAGGACGATGGCGGCCGTGGCACCGAGGGTGACGCCGCTGTTGAGGAGGGAGGACAGGTCCGGGTCCATGTGCTTGGAGAAGAGGACCGGGACGGTGGCCGGGAGCAGGGCGAAGGCGAGGGAGACGCCGACGACCAGCGCGTTCCTCTCCTCCTTGAGGTCCACCTTGGCCAGGGTCTGGATGCCGGCCAGGGCGACCATGGCGAACATGACGGTCGCGGCGCCGCCGAGGACCCCGTGCGGGACGGCGGCGACGATCGCGGCGGCCTTGGGCAGCAGACCCAGGATGATCATGAAGACGCCCGCGGCGACCACCACGAAGCGGCTCTTGACCTTGGTCATCCGCACCAGGCCGACGTTCTCGGCGAAGGCGACGTAGGGGAAGGAGTTCAGGACGCCGCCCAGGGCGGTCGCGGCGCCGTCGGCACGCAGGGCGCGGGCCACGGTCTCGCTGTCGACCTCCTTGCCGACGATGTCGCCGACCGCGTAGGTGTCGCCGGTGGTCTCGACCATGGTGATCAGCATGACGATCAGCATCAGGACGATCGGGAACCACTCGAACTTCGGGACGCCGAAGTGGAAGGGGGTGCTGACGCCGATCCAGCCGGCGTTGCCGACGTCGCCGAACTTCGCGTCCCCGAGGACGAACGCGACCACGGTGCCGGCCACCAGTCCGAGGAGGATGGCGATGCTGGAGAGGAACGGCTTGCCGATCTTCATCAGGACGAGGATGAAGAGCATCGTGCCGCCGGCGTAGGCGAAGTTCTTGGGGTCGCCGAAGTCCGGGGTGCCGAGACCGCCGGCCGCGTCGTTGAGGCCGACCGGGATCAGGACGATGCCGAGCACCGTGATGACGGTGCCGGTGACCACCGGCGGGAAGAGCCGCATGACCGCCCGGAACGCCTTGGCGGGCAGCCAGGCGAAGGCGAAGGTCGCCATGCCGGCGGTGATGACCGCGCCGTAGATGACCAGCAGCGCGGCGGTGCCGCCGCCGGCGCCGAGGCCTATGGCGATCATCGGGGACACGGCGGTGAAGGTGACGCCCTGGATCAGCGGCAGTCGCGCGCCGATCCTGCCGATGCCGAAGGCCTGGATGATCGAGGCGATACCGCAGGTGAAGAGGTCCGCGTTGATCAGGTAGACCAGTTGTTCAGGGCTCAGCTTGAGTGCGCTGCCCACGATGATCGGGACGATCACCGCGCCGGCGTAGAAGGCGAGTACGTGCTGGAAGCCGTACAGCGCGAGCTTGGGGAGGGGGAGCACCTCGTCGACCGGGTGCGTGCTCTGCTCTCCGTTGGCGGAAAGCCGGGCGGCGACACGTGCCATCTCTGCCTTGCCCTTCAAAGGTAGGTAACTGAGAGGAATTCGGGGGGGGATCTGGTTGCCCCTGGCCGGAGTGGGTCGTTAACCCGTTGGTCCGCCTGGGTCGTCCGTGGGAACACGCGAATCTCGTCGTCGTGTGACCGGAATTGAACGCCTGTGGAAGTGCTCACAGATATCGGCGACTTCGACAAAGAGTTGACGTTCTGGGACGCCCGATCTGGAGGTTCCTCCAGTGGCGGAGGCCCGCGTCGAGGAGTATGGGACGACGGGCCCCGAGCACCCCGTTCCGCTGCACACCTGCGAAGTTCCCCGCCCCTGACAGGCGCTTACCGGGTTCGCAAGTATTCGGTCACGCAAATCAGGGGGGCTAATTCCGGCCGTCCGGAATGCGGAAATCTTGTACGGAAGTGGGGGATCCACCTCTTGCACGGATCAAACTACCGGCCGGTTCGGCTCCGCGAGGCCGGATCGTTACCTCTCGGAACTCCGCATGCCGGAATTCCGCCCCAAAAAACGTCCCGGGCCCGGCGGAAGACCGCCGGGCCCGGAGTCGTACGTGCTCCTCCTACGGCGCGCGGACCGCCGACAGCAGCCCGTTCACCTCGTCCGCTGTCATCCGCAGCGCCGCGCCGACGGTGGCCAGCACCTCGCGCTCGGCCGGGATGTAGGGCCCGTCCGCGAGCGCGATCCGGGCGCCCTGGAGCAGGATCGACTCCCGCCCCGGCCCCGCCAGGTGCGGGGCGAGCGGCTCCAGCGCCTCGTGGAGCTCGATCGACAGCGCGGCCCCGCAGCACTCGGGCCCGTCGTAGAGCCCCAGCCGGCCCTCGTCGGTGGCCAGCGCGTCCACGAGGGACTCCAGCTGCTCCGCGGTGCAGTCCTGGAACCCGGCGGCCCGTACGGCCGACACGGCGGCCTCCAGGGCGCTGCGCGAGGCGGTCCCGCCCGCCGCGAGGACGGCCAGCGCCACGGTGTGCTGGGCGTCGCGCAGCAGGGCCGAGAAGCGGGTGGTGGTCAGGTGGTCCAGCACGTCGGTGTCGAAGCGCTGCCGGCAGCCCTGGCACTCGACGACGGGCCCGGCCTGGCCGCGCGGCAGCAGCGGCACGCCGAGCACGGTGAAGCGCCGGCGTCCGGTGCGCCTGCGGTAGTTGCGGTCACCGCCGCAGTCGGGGCAGAAGAACTCCCCGTCTCCCACGGTGCTCCAGGTGGTGCGGATGCCCCAGACGGTCAGCTTCCGGCCGTCCCCACCCCGAACTGGCAGCACGTCGCACCTCCATAACCTTCCGGCGGCACCGCCGGACTGGCGTGATGTTAGCCACATCGGTGAGGCTGCGTCAGTCGTGCGACAAGACAACATCGCGCGGGGCCGGGAGTTGGCCGAAGTGCGCCCCCGCCGCCTGGCGGTTTCGGCGAAGGGCCGTGCGCGTGAACGCCGTTCGGGTTCCCCGCCGCTCCCACGGACGAGTGACCGAGTACACGTACGTCGACCGGTAGCCCCTCCACACCGGCCCGCGGCGGGAACGGCGGAGCCCCCGCCCCTCCGGTCGGAGGGGCGGGGGCCCGTCGGGATGACTAGCGGCCCGCGCGGTTGACGGCGGAGATGACCGCCTTCAGGGAGGCGCGGGTGGTGTTGGCGTCGATGCCGATGCCCCACAGGACCCGGCCGTCGATCGCGCACTCGATGTACGAGGCGGCCACGGCGGAGGCGCCCTCGCTCATGGTGTGCTCGGTGTAGTCCAGCAGGCGGGCGTCGACGCCGATGCCGGCCAGCGCGTCGAAGAAGGCCGAGATCGGGCCGTTGCCGGTGCCGTTCAGGACCGTCTCGACGCCGTCCACGACCGCCTCGACGGTCAGCGTGTCGGTGCCGTCCTTGTCGGTGGCGGTGGAGCCGGAGCGCAGCTGGATGCGGCCCCACGGGTTCTCGGGGTTGGGCAGGTACTCGTCCGAGAAGACGTCCCAGATCGCCTTCGGCGTGACCTCGCCGCCCTCGGCGTCGGTCTTGGCCTGGATGATCCGCGAGAACTCGATCTGCATGCGGCGCGGCAGGTCCAGCTTGTGGTCGTTCTTCAGGACGTACGCGATGCCGCCCTTGCCGGACTGCGAGTTGACCCGGATGACCGCCTCGTAGGACCGGCCGACGTCCTTCGGGTCGATCGGCAGGTACGGGACCGCCCACTCGATGTCGTCCACGGTCTTGCCCTGGGCGGCCGCGTCGGCCTCCATGGCGTCGAAGCCCTTCTTGATGGCGTCCTGGTGGGAGCCGGAGAAGGCGGTGTAGACCAGGTCGCCCGCGTAGGGGTGGCGCGGGTGGACCTCCATCTGGTTGCAGTACTCGCTGGTACGGCGGATCTCGTCGATCTGGGAGAAGTCGATCTGCGGGTCGATGCCCTGGGAGAACAGGTTCATGCCCAGGGTGATCAGGTCGACGTTGCCGGTGCGCTCGCCCTGCCCGAACAGGCAGCCCTCGATGCGGTCGGCGCCGGCCATCAGCGCCAGCTCGGCGGCGGCGACGGCGGTGCCGCGGTCGTTGTGGGGGTGGACGGAGATGCAGACGTGCTCGCGGCGGGTCAGGTTGCGGGCCATCCACTCGAAGCGGTCCGCGTGGGTGGACGGCGTCGAGCGCTCCACGGTGGCGGGCAGGTTCAGGATGATCTCGCGGCCCTCGCCCGGCTGCCAGACGTCGCAGACGGCCTCGCAGACCTCCAGGGCGAAGTCCAGCTCGGTGTCGGTGAAGATCTCCGGGCTGTACTGGTAGCCGAAGACGGTCTCGGGGCCCAGCAGCTTCTCGGCGTACTCCATGACCAGGCGGGTGCCGTCGACGGCGATCTGCTTGATCTGCTCCTTGGAGCCGCGGAAGACGACCCGGCGGAAGGTCGGGGCGGTCGCGTTGTACAGGTGCACGGTGGCGCGCTTGGCGCCGATCAGCGACTCGACGGTCCGCTCGATCAGGTCCTCGCGGGCCTGGGTCAGTACGGAGATGGTGACGTCGTCCGGGATCGCGCCCTCTTCGATGATGGAGCGGACGAAGGCGAAGTCGGTCTCGCCGGAGGAGGGGAAGCCGACCTCGATCTCCTTGTAGCCCATGCGCACCAGCAGGTCGAACATCTCGCGCTTGCGGGCGGGGGTCATCGGGTCGATCAGCGACTGGTTGCCGTCGCGCAGGTCGGTGGAGAGCCAGCGGGGCGCCTTGGTGACGCGGGCGTCCGGCCAGGTGCGGTCGGGGATGTCCACCTGCTCGTACGCGCCGTACTTGTGGATCGGCATCCCGGAGGGCTTCTGGGTGTGGGTCGCGTTGGTGATGGGCGTGGGGCGACCGACGAAAGTGTGCTGGCTCATGGCGTTGGGCTCCTCGCGTGTCCGCGTGTAGTTCGCTGAACGGCCGACGGCGGTCGTAAAAACCGCAACACCAAACTCCGCGGGGAGGGGGCCGGCCTACGACTACAGACCCTCGCCGCGGCAGCTAAGGAGAAGCAGCCCGAAACGCATGATGGGCCGAGCCTAACCGAGCCGCGCCGTATCGCGAGGACCTGTTTCAGTATGCAAGACCCGGGTGCCCGATTTGCACCCTTTGTGAGTTACGACTCCTTCCGTGCGCCCGGTTCAGGGTGATCCGTCAACACGGCGCGTCAGGTTTGAGACAACCGAATGAATCATGGTCGCCGCTAGTGACAGCGTCATGACCCACTGCCACATTTCCGTGCATGGATGCCATCCTTTCCCCAGGCCACACCCCCCACCGCCCCGTCTTCTGCACCGTCGTGCCGCCGCACCTGCTCCGCAAGGCCGCCCAGTCCGCGGACAGCGCGCGGGCCGACGCCGCCCTGCGCACCCTCGAACACGACAGCGGCCTGCGCGAACGGCGCCAGGTCAACGCCCTCAGGGGGGTCGCCCCCTCCCTGGCCGACGCGCCCTCCGAAGGGCCCGCCCGGACGGTCTACGACGCCCAGCACCGCACCCGGCTGCCGGGGAAGAAGGTCCGCGCGGAAGGCTCCGAACCGGTCAAGGACGCCACCGCCAACCGTGCCTACGCCGGGCTCGGCGCGACCTACGAACTGTTCCTCAAGGCCTTCGGGCGCCATTCCATCGACGACTCCGGGCTGCCGCTGGACGCCACCGTCCACTACGGCCAGGACTACAACAACGCCTTCTGGGACGGCCGCCAGATGGTCTTCGGCGACGGCGACGGCGACCTCTTCCTCGACTTCACCGTGTCGGTGGACGTCATCGGGCACGAGCTGGCCCACGGCGTCACCCAGTACACGGCCAACCTCGATTACCACGGCCAGTCCGGGGCGCTCAACGAGTCCATGTCGGACGTCTTCGGCTCGCTGATCAAGCAGTACTCCCTGGACCAGACCGCCGACCAGGCGGACTGGCTGATCGGCGCCGGGCTGCTGGGGCCGAACGTCACCGGGGTCGCGCTGCGCTCCATGAAGGCGCCGGGCACCGCGTACGACGACGACGAGCTCGGCAAGGACCCGCAGCCCGCGACCATGGACGACTACGTCACCACCTCGCGCGACAACGGCGGCGTCCACATCAACTCCGGGATCCCCAACCACGCCTTCTACATCGTGGCCACCGAGCTGGGCGGCAAGGCCTGGGAGCGGGCCGGGCGGATCTGGTACGACACGCTGACCGGCGGACAGCTGGGCGAGAAGGCCACCTTCAAGGACTTCGCCCGGCTGTCGACGGCCGCCGCCGTCGCCCGCTACGGCGAGGGCGGCGCGGAGCACCAGGCCCTCCAGAAGGCCTGGTCGGCCGTCGGCCTGGCCTAGGCCGTCCCGCTCCGATAGAAGGGCACCATGCGGATCGAAGTGGTGCGGACGGGCGGTTTCGCGGGGATCGAGCGCCGGGCCGAGGTGGACACCTCGGGCCGGCCCGACGAGGAGGAGTGGCAGGCGCTGGCCCTGCTGGCGCTGCGCCCGGACCCCCGGGCCGCCCAGGGGCCGGGCGGGGTGCGGGACGGGTTCTCGTACCGGATCACGGTGGACGGGCGGACGGTGTCCTGCCAGGACCCCCACCTGTCGGACGCCCAGCGCAGCCTGGTCTCCCGGGTGCTCAAGGAGGGCGCGTAGGCACGGCCCGGGAAAGGGGATGCCCGGGTCGTGGTGGTCCTGCTTGGATGGCGGGATGACTGGAACGATCTTGAACGCCCTGGAGCAGTACTACGACACGGTCCCCCGCCGGGGCGGTGCGCGGGGCGAGGACTTCGGGCCGCTGACCCTGTTCGTGCAGGAGGGGGAGGGCTGGCAGTACTACGCGCGGCCCGCGCCCGGCGGCGCCGACGCGACCGCCGCCGACGTGCTCCGGGTGCTGGAGAGGCAGCGGGAGCTGAAGGTGCCGGAGGCCTTCGAATGGGTGGCCGAAACCACCCCCTCGCTGCGGGCCGCCGTGGAAGCCGCCGGGCTGCACGTCCACGCCCACCCGCTGATGACGCTGGACGCCGGCGCCGAGCCGCTCCCGCCGCATCCCGAGGTCCGGCTGCTCGGCGCCGACGACCCGCTGCTCCGGGCCGCCGTGACCGTACCGGCGCTGGCCTTCGGCGAGCCGGGCACGGCCCTGGGCACCGCGGGCCCGGCGGAACTGGCGGCGGCCGTGGCGGACCCGGGGGCCGAGGAGCGCCGGGCCCGCGTGTCGGCGATGCTCGCGGACGGGCGCACCGCGGTGGCCGCGGCCGTGCGCGACGGGCTGGTCCTCTGCTCCGGCCAGTACAACCCGGTCGGTGACGTCGCCGAGATCGTCGGCGTCGGCACCCTGCCCACCGCCCGGCGCCAGGGGCTCGCCCTCGGGGTGACGGCGGCACTGGTCGCCGAGGCCCGCGCCCGGGGCGCCCGTACGGTCTTCCTGTCGGCCGGGGACGAGGACGTGGCCCGGATCTACGCCCGCGCCGGGTTCCGGCGGGTGGGCACGGCCCTGATAGCGGAGCCGGCGGCCGGCTGAACGGGGAAGGAGTTGCCGGTTCGGCAACGGAAGTTGCCCGGGCGGCGGCACCGGCGCAGCATCGGCCGTACCGGCAGACCCTCCCCCGGCCACCACCGGGGGACCCCATGGAAGAGGCCCCGTGACCCAGCACCAGCACCAGCACCAGCACCAGGAGCAGCACCCCGACGGCGCGAGCGAGGGCTGGTGGGACGCCCGCTACCGCGAGAGCGACCGCATCTGGAGCGGCAGGGCCAACGAGGTCCTGGTCCGCGAGGCGTCCGGCCTCACCCCGGGCCGCGCCCTCGACCTCGGCTGCGGCGAGGGCGCCGACGCCGTGTGGCTGGCCCGGCAGGGCTGGCGGGTCACCGGCACCGACATCTCCGGGGTCGCCCTCGCGCGGGCGGCCGGGCACGCCGCCGAGGCGGGGCTCGGCGACCGCGTCGACTGGCAGCGGCACGACCTGGCCGAGTCGTTCCCCGACGGGCGGTTCGACCTGGTCTCCGCGTGCTTCCTGCACTCGTACGGGGACTTCCCGCGCGAGCGGATCCTGCGTACGGCCGCCTCCGCCGTGGCCCCCGGCGGGATCCTGCTGATCGCCGGCCACGCGGGCGGACCGTCCTGGGACCCGGACGCGCACGCCGACGTACGCTTCCCGACCCCGGACGAGGTGCTCGCGGACCTGGAGCTGCCGGAGGGCGCCTGGGAGGTGCTGGTCTCGGCCGAGCACGAACAGGCCCTGACGGCCCCCGACGGCCGGCCGGGGACCCGCAGGGACAACGCCCTGAAGCTGCGGCGCCTCGCCTGACGGCGGCCGGGGCGTCCCCTAGAAGCCGAGCTTGCGGAGCTGCTTGGGGTCGCGCTGCCAGTCCTTGGCGACCTTGACGTGCAGGTCGAGGAAGACCGGCGTGCCGAGCAGCGCCTCGATGTGCTTGCGCGACTTCATGCCGACCTCCTTCAGGCGCGAGCCCTTCGGGCCGATGATGATGCCCTTCTGGCTGGGGCGCTCGATGTAGACGTTGGCGTGGATGTCCAGCAGCGGCCGGTCCGCGGGCCGGTTCTCGCGCGGGATCATCTCCTCGACGACGACGGCGATGGAGTGCGGCAGCTCGTCGCGCACGCCCTCCAGCGCGGCCTCGCGGATCAGCTCCGCGACCATCACCATCTCGGGCTCGTCGGTGAGGTCGCCCTCCGGGTACAGCGGGGGGCTCTCGGGCAGCAGCGGCGCGATCAGGTCGGCCAGCAGCTGCACCTGGGTGTCGCCGACCGCCGAGACGGGGACGATCTCCGCCCACTCGATGCCGAGCTCGGCGCCGAGCTGGTGGATGGCGAGGAGCTGCTCGGCCAGCTGCTTGGACTCGACCAGGTCGGTCTTGGTGACGATGGCGATCTTGGGGGTCTTCTTGATCCCCGCGAGCTCCTTGGCGATGAACTTGTCGCCGGGGCCGAGCTTCTGGTCGGCGGGCAGGCAGAAGCCGATGACGTCGACCTCGGCCCAGGTGGTGCGCACGACGTCGTTGAGGCGCTCGCCGAGCAGCGTGCGCGGCTTGTGCAGGCCGGGGGTGTCGACCAGCACCAGCTGCGCGTCCGGGCGGTGCACGATGCCGCGGACGGTGTGGCGGGTGGTCTGCGGCCGGTTGGAGGTGATCGCGACCTTGGTGCCCACGAGCGCGTTGGTCAGGGTCGACTTGCCCGCGTTGGGGCGGCCGACGAAGCAGGCGAAGCCCGCGCGGTGCGGGGCGGTGGGCTCGGGGGAACGATCGCTCATACGGGCCATTCTCCCCGATGCGGCCCCCCGCGCCGACCAGGCTCCCGCGGAGGCGGGTGGGGCGCCGCCCGGCTCGGACCCACCGGGCCCCGAAGCCGCCGCCCGCTGCGCCGTCCCTGCGGGGCCGCGCGGGCCCCGGCCGCCGCCGACCGAGCCCGGTGGCCCGTGCCGTCGGCGGGTCCGCTGCGCGGGCCGAGTTCCCCTACCCGCCCTTCGCCCGTTCCCCGGGGCTGCGCCCCGGACCCCCTCCCGGGGGCTCCGCCCCCAGACCCCCGCGCCTCAAACGCCGGCGGGGCTGGATACATCCAGCCCGCGCGGCGTTTGAGCGCAACGGGGTCAGGGGCAGCGCCCCTGGGAACGGGCGAAGGGCGGGTAGGGGACCAGCCCCGCGCAGCGGTCCGGCGGCCCGCGTCAGGAAGGCAGCAGCGTCAGGGTGAGGAGCGCCCGGTAGGCGCCCGGCCGGGTGTACGCGGGGAGCGTGAGGGTGAGCACGGCGTCGACCGTGGCGGTCCCGGCCCCGCCCGAGGCCAGGACGGCCCCCTCCGGCCCCGCCGGCCCCGCGGGACCCGCGGCGCAGCCGCCCCGGCAGGACGGGGTCCAGGACGGCACGCCCCCGGGGGCGCCCGCCGTGAGCGTCGCCGTCAGCTTCCACCGCCCGCCGCCGGCCCGGGTGTCCGTGACCGTGACCGTGCCGATCCGCCCGGGGGCCGCGCCGCCGCCCCCGTACGCGACCGCCCCCAGGGTCACCGCCGCCCCCGCCTGGGTCAGCGTCAGCCCGCCCGGGGCGGGGGCGGAGACCGCGTAGGGCGCCGGGGCCGAGCCCCGTGGCGGCGACCAGGCCGGGCCCTCGTACGCCAGTACTCCCGTCGTGGCCCGGTCCGTGACGGGCAGCTCCACCGCGACGGCCCCGCGCGCGTCCGCGATGACCCGCGCCCGGTCGGCCGTCGGGGCGGCGGCCGCGCGGCCCTCCACGGTCACGGCCGCGCCGGGGGTGAAGCCGACGCCCGCGACGCGGACCCGCGCCCCGGGCTCGCCGCCGGCCGCGCCGAGGGTGACGCGGCGCAGGTTCATCAGCGGCGGCGGGCCGTCGGGCATCCCGCACGCCCCGCCCCCGTCCTCCCGCGCGGGGGAGGCCCCTCCCGTCGACCCGGGGTCGCCGCCCCCTGGTTCGGAGGCAGCCCCGCCAGACGCCGGGGCCGCCACCCTGGCCGGGTCGCCGCCCCCCGGGGCCGCGCCGGGAGCGGACGCCCCGTTCGCGGTCTCCCGCTCGGGGGAAGCCCCGCCCGGGGTCGCACCCCCGCCCGGCACCGGGGCCGGCACCCGGCCCGGGTCACCGCCGCTCGGCTCCACCCCACGGGCGGACGCCCCGCCCGCGACCCCGGAGCCGGACAAGGTCCCGCCGGACGCCGGGGGCGTCACCGTGGATGGGGCACCGGCGTCCGGGGCGGAGGGGGCCTCGGGGGGCGGCGGGAGCGGTGCCGCGGCGGGCCTCGGCTTCGTGGTGGGGGCCGACGACGGGCAGTGCCCCGGCCGTGGCTCCTCCTCGGCCGCCGCCGGGGTGCCCAGCGCGGCCGCCGCGAGCACCGCCGTACCCACGGCCGCCGACCACCTCCTGCTGCGCGCGCGTGTCCGCACCTGCCCGCCCCCTCCCCGACCGGGGGCCATTCACGGGCGGGCGGCGGGAGAAGTCAATGCGCGGACCCCGCACCGACTGATGGCCCATCAGAAGACGGCACGGTCTCCGTCGCCCGGAAGGTGCGCCGGTAGGCCGTCGGGCTGACCCCCAGCGCCGCCTGCACGTGCTTGCGCAGTGACTGCGCCGTCCCGAAGCCCGCCTGCCGGGCCACCGCCTCGACCGGCAGCTCCGTCCGCTCCAGCAGTTGCCGGGCCCGCTCCACCCGCTGCCCGGTGATCCACTCCCCCGGGCTCACCCCGCACTCCTCGCGGAACCGGCGCGTGAAGGTCCGTACCGACATGGACTCCTGCCGGGCGAGGTCGCTCAGCCGCAGGGGCTCGTGCAGCCGGTCCAGCACCCAGGCCCGCGCGGCCGTGGTGCTGGCCTGCTGCGGCCCGGGCACGGGCCGCCGGACGAACTGGGCCTGCCCGCCCTCGCGGTGCGGCGGTACGACGGTCCTGCGGGCGGTGTCGTTGGCGACGGCGGCGCCGTGGTCGCGGCGCACGATGTGCAGGCACAGGTCGATGCCGGCGGCGACCCCGGCGGAGGTCAGCACGTCCCCGTCGTCGGTGTAGAGCACGTCGGCGTCGACCCGCACGGCCGGGAACATCCGCTGGAAGTGCTCGGCGTGGGCCCAGTGGGTGGTGGCCCGGCGGCCGTCGAGGTACCCGGCGGCGGCCAGGACGTAACCGCCCGTGCAGATGGACACCATCCGGGTGCCGGGCCGGACGTGGGCGAGGGCCGCCGCCAGGCCGTCGGTCAGCCGGCCCTCGGAGTGCACCGGGCCCAGCTCGTGCGAGGCGGGGACCACGACGGTGTCGGCCGTCGCGAGCAGCTCAGGGCCGTGCTCGACGTACACCGTGAAGTCGGCGTCGGTGGGGACCGGGCCCGGGGCGAGGCCGCAGGTGAGGATCTCGTACAGGTGCCGCTCTTCGGGGTCCTTGGCCCGGCCGAAGATCCGGTGCGGGATGCCGAGTTCGAAGGGCAGCAGCCCGGCGAGGGCGAGGACGACGACGCGGTGCGGCTTCTCGACGGTGGCCATGGCCCGATCGTAGCGAAGCATGACAGTCAGGCCACTGGTCGCGCAGGGGCCCCGGGCCGGAAGCTGTCGGCGTGACCCAGACAGCCCCCGCCTCCCCCGCCTCCTCCACCACCGCCACCCGCGCCCCGCGCGAGCCCGGCCGCGTCCACCGGGCCTGGTTCGCTGCCGCCGTGGCCTTCGTGACGATCATCGGCGCGGCCGCCTTCGCCTCCCTCCCCGGGCTGCTCATCGAGCCGCTGCACGCCGAGTTCGACTGGTCGCGCGGCACGATCGGCTTCGCGGTCTCCGTCAACCTGGCGCTCTACGGGCTGACCGCGCCCTTCGCCGCCGCGCTGATGGACCGTTTCGGCATCCGCAAGGTCGTCGCCGTGGCCCTGACCGTGATCGCGGGCGGCTCGCTGGCCACGGTGTGGATGACGGCCGCCTGGCAGCTGGTGCTGTTCTGGGGCGTGCTGGTGGGCCTGGGCAGCGGCTCGATGGCACTGGCCTTCGCGGCGACGGTGACCAACCGCTGGTTCACCGCCCGGCGCGGCCTGGTCACCGGCATCCTGACCGCGGCCGGCGCCTCCGGCCAGCTGATCTTCCTGCCGCTGCTGTCCTGGCTGGTGGAGAACCACGGCTGGCGCCCGGCCTCGGTCACGGTGGCGCTGGCGGCCCTCGCCGTCGTCCCCTTCGTCTGGCTGCTGCTGCGCGACCACCCGGCCGACGTCGGCCTCGCCCCGTACGGAGGTGCGTACGAGCCCAAGCCCGCGCCCGTGCCGGGTGCGGCCCGCCGGGCCGTGGGCGTGCTCTTCCGGACGGCCCGCACCGGCCCGTTCTGGCTGTTGGCGGGCACCTTCGCGATCTGCGGGGCCTCGACCAACGGACTGGTGCGCACCCACTTCACCCCGGCGGCGCACGACCACGGCATGCCGGTGACGGCCGCCGCCGGACTGCTCGCGGTGATCGGCGTGTTCGACGTGCTCGGCACCATCGCCTCCGGCTGGTTCACCGACCGCTTCGAGGCGCGCCGGCTGCTGGCCGTGTACTACGCCCTGCGCGGGGTGTCCCTGATGTTCCTGCCGGTGCTGCTGGCGCCCAGCGTGCACCCGCCGATGGTGTTCTTCATCGTCTTCTACGGCCTGGACTGGGTCGCCACCGTCCCGCCGACCATCGCCCTGTGCCGCGAGCACTACGGGCAGGACAGCGCGGTCGTCTTCGGCTGGGTCCTGGCCTCGCACCAGGTGGGCGCGGCCCTGGTGGCCTTCCTCGGCGGGGTCGCCCGTGACGCCTTCGGCTCGTACGACCTGGTCTGGTACGCGGCGGGCGGGCTGTGCGCGGTGGCGACGCTGATGGCGATGGTCATCCGCCGCCGGGTGCCGGAGCCGGCTACAGCGGCGGCCGGTTGAGCAGTTCGCGCAGCCAGCGGGCGCGGTCGGCGTCGCCGGTGTCCCCGGCGGCTCCGCCGTCCGCGTCGCGGGGGCCCGCGGGGAAGAAGCGGCCCCAGGCACTGACCCGGCCGATGGCCGCGAGCCGCCAGGCCAGCCGGGCCGCGCGGCGCAGCTCGCCGGGGGTGCGCCCGGCTCCGGTCCACGGCTCCAGGTAGGCGTCGCGCAGCCGGGGCAGCACGTCGGGCCCGTACCGCCGGGCCGCGGCCCGGCCGGGGACCAGCAGGCTGCAGAAGGGGTGGGTGACGCAGGCGTCGCCCCAGTCGAAGAAGGTGTACCGGCCGGGTTCCGGGGTGAAGACCTGCGCGTCGTGGAGGTCGCAGTGGTCGAGGGTGTCACCGATGCCGGCCCCCGCGAGTTCCGCGCACCAGTCGGCGAAGCGGGGCCGCAGCGCGTGCAGGGCCCGGCGGTCGGTGTCGTCCAGGGCGGTGTTCTCCTCGGCCATTCGGTCGAGGATCCCGGGCAGTGCGGCGGTACGCGCGCCGGGGACGCCGAGCGCCTCGATCTCGGGGGTGTGCGGGAGGAGGGAGCGCTGGAGTTCGGCGTACCGGCCGAGCACCGCCTCCCAGGCGCGGGGTCCGCCGCCCCGGCGGTCCTCGTCCAGGGTCTGCCGCAGGAGCGGGCCGCCGTCCGGCAGCAGGGCCCAGCCCCGGGCGGCGTCGACGGCCAGGGGCCGCAGCACGCTGCCGGGGACCCAGTCGGCCAGGGCCCGGGTGAGCCCGGCCTCGAAGGCGCCGGCGGGCGGGTTGGCCTTGAACCAGACGGGCCCGCTCCCGCCGACGGAGAACCGGACCAGTACGGACCACGGCCGCAGCCGGACCTCCCTGGGACCGTTCTCGGCCAGTCCGTGCGCGGCCAGGGCGTCGGCGGCCCAGCGGAGCGCCTCCACGCGCCAGTCGGGCCGGTCCCAGGGGGTCACGGCCCGGGGGAAGTCCCCGCGGTCCGCGGTCTCGCGCGCGTCGGGCTGCATCGGCCCATCACACCACCGCGCCGGCGGGCGCCGCCATCGGATTCCAGCCCGCCCGGCGGCCCTGCCGGGCCGTCGCCCGCCGCGGACCGCCGGAGGGCTCGGCTCAGGCTCCGGCCGGGGTGGTGGACTTCAGGGTGCCGTCGGGGGCGGCGAGGAGGACCGGGGTGTCGGGGCCGCCCAGGTCGCGGACGGCCGCGCGGTCGGCGTCGGCGGGGGCGTCGGCCGCGCTGACGACGGCGGCGGCCTCCAGGGAGGTCGCGCCGCTGGCGACGGCCATGGCGACGGCCGTCTGGAGGGCGCTCAGCCTGAGGGAGTCGAGCTCCACGGTGCCGGCGACGTACGTGCGGCCGGTCTCGTCCCGTACGGCCGCCCCTTCCGGGACTCCGTTGCGGGCCCGCGCGCTGCGTGCCAGCGTGATGATCTTGCTGTCCTCGGGGTCGATCCCGTTGCCCACGGTGCTCTCGCTCATAGGCGAAAGCATAGGGAGCGCCCCGGTGCGGTCGTGCGACGACCCCGCCGGGGCGCTCACTCGCGCTCCCCGCCCCCCGCCGTTCCCCCGTGGAGCAGGACAAACCTAAGCGAAAGGTAAGGGACTCCTGGGTTCCAAAGGTCCCGTCCCCACATGACCTTCGACCCTCTTCCGTGCGGCGGCGGCACGCCCCGGCCGCACCGCCGCGCCGCACCCGTGGTCACGCCCGGTCGAGCTTCAGCCGCTCCGCCCGCGGCAGCCCCGCCACGACCAGGTCGTACGAGTCCTCCACCAGCTCCCGCACCAGCGCGTCCGGAAGGGCGCCCACCGTCACGGTGTTCCAGTGCCGCTTGTTCATGTGCCAGCCCGGCACGATCGCCTCGTGCTCGGCCCGCAGCCGCACGGCCGCCTCCGGCTCGCACTTGAGGTTCACCTTCAGCGGTTCGGCGTCCAGCGCGGTGAGGGCGAACATCTTGCCCAGCACCTTGAACACCGAGGTCTGCGGGGTGAAGGGGAACTCCTCCACCGCCGCGTTGAAGCCCAGGCAGAACGCGCGCAGCTCCGCGGGGGTCATTCCCCCTCCTCCCCTTCGGCCGCCGCCCCGGCGACCGGCTCCACCAGCACCGTCACGATCTTGTTCCGGCGTCCCGCCGGGGACTCCGCCGTCAGCCGCAGCGGCCGCCCGTCGGGCAGGTCCACCACCGCCGAGGCGCCCGCGATCGGGACCCGGCCCAGCGCCTTGGCCAGCAGCCCGCCGACCGTCTCCACGTCCTCGTCGTCGAAGGCCTCCACCCCGAACAGCTCGCCGAGGTCGGTGATGTCGAGCCGCGCGGTGACCCGGTAGCGGTCCTCGCCCAGCTCCTCGACGGGCGGGATCTCCCGGTCGTACTCGTCGGTGATCTCGCCGACGATCTCCTCCAGGATGTCCTCGATGGTGACGATGCCGGCCGTGCCGCCGTACTCGTCGATGACGACGGCCACGTGGTTGCGCACCGACTGCATCTCGCGCAGCAGGTCCCCGGCGTTCTTGGTGTCGGGGACGAAGACCGCCGGCCGCATCACCGTCGAGACCAGGTCGGCCTCCGCCTCCCGGTTGATGTGCGTACGGCGGACGAGGTCCTTCAGGTACACCATGCCGACGATGTCGTCCTCGTTCTCCCCGGTGACCGGGATCCGCGAGAAGCCGGACCGCAGCGCGAGCGTCGTCGCCTGCCGGATCGTCTTGTAGCGCTCGATGCAGACCAGGTCGGTGCGCGGCACCATCACCTCGCGCACGAGGGTGTCCCCCAGCTCGAAGACCTGGTGCACCATCCGGCGCTCGTCGTCCTCGATCAGGGATTCCTTCTCCGCGAGGTCCACCATCGCGCGCAGCTCGGCCTCGGAGGCGAAGGGTCCCTTGCGGAAGCCCTTGCCGGGCGTGAGCGCGTTGCCGATCAGGATCAGCAGCTGCGGGACCGGCCCCATCACCCGGGCCAGCGGTACGAGGACGTACGCGGCCGCCGTCGCGGTGTTCAGCGGGTGCTGGCGGCCGATGGTGCGGGGGGAGACGCCCACCGCCACGAACGACACCAGCACCATCACGCCGATGGCGGTGAGCAGCGCCGTCCAGTTCTCGCCGAACGCGTCGAGGCAGACGTACGTGACGAGCACGCCGGCCGCCATCTCGCAGGTCACCCGCACCAGCAGGGCCACGTTGACGTACCGGGTGGGGTCGGCGGCGACCTGGGCGAGCTTGGCGCTCCCGCGCCGGCCCTCCCGTACGGCCTGCTCGGCGCGGAAGCTGGAGACGCGGGCGATCCCGGACTCGGCGCAGGCCGCGAACCAGGCCACCACGGTCAGCAGGACCGCCCCGGTGATCAGCTGGGCGGCGCCGGTCACGAGACGGTGGGGGCCGGGGAGGGGCCAGTGAGGCCGCGCTCGGCGCGCCAGCCGTCGACGATGGCCGCCTGGAGGCCGAACATCTCGGCCTTCTCGTCCGGCTCCTCGTGGTCGTAGCCGAGCAGGTGCAGCACCCCGTGGACGGTCAGGAGCTGGAGCTCCTCGTCCATGGAGTGCCGCGTCGGCGCCTCGTCGCCCTGCTTCTTGGCCACCTCGGGGCAGAGCACGATGTCACCGAGCAGCCCCTGCGGGGGCTCCTCGTCGTCCTTCGCCGGCGGACGGAGCTCGTCCATCGGGAAGGACATGACGTCGGTCGGTCCGGGGAGGTCCATCCACTGGATGTGGAGCTGCTCCATGGCGTCCTCGTCGATGACGATGACGGAGAGCTCGGACAGCGGGTGGATCCTCATCCGGGTGAGCGCGTAGCGGGCGATGTCGAGGATCGCCTGCTCGTCGACCTCGGTTCCGGACTCGTTGTTGACGTCGATCGACATGGTGCGCTGGGTTCTACTTCCGCTGGTGGCCGTTCGGGGCCGGGTGGGCATCGTCGTACTTGGCGTACGCGTCGACGATACGGCCGACCAGCTTGTGCCGGACCACATCCTCGGACGTGAGCCTCGAGAAGTGGATGTCCGGCACCCCGTCGAGGATCTCCTGGACCTGGCGCAGACCGCTCTTGGCGCCGCCCGGGAGGTCGACCTGGGTGACGTCACCGGTGACGACGATCTTCGAGTCGAAGCCGAGCCTCGTCAGGAACATCTTCATCTGCTCGACGGTGGTGTTCTGCGCCTCGTCCAGGACGACGAAGGCGTCGTTGAGCGTCCGGCCGCGCATGTACGCCAGCGGCGCCACCTCGATCGTGCCCGCCGCCATCAGGCGCGGGATCGAGTCGGGGTCGATCATGTCGTGCAGGGCGTCGTAGAGCGGCCGCAGGTACGGGTCGATCTTGTCGAAGAGCGTGCCCGGCAGGAAGCCGAGCCGCTCGCCCGCCTCGACGGCGGGGCGGGTCAGGATGATCCGGCTGACCTGCTTGGACTGGAGCGCCTGGACGGCCTTCGCCATGGCGAGGTAGGTCTTGCCGGTGCCGGCGGGGCCGATGCCGAAGACGATCGTGTTCTTGTCGATCGCGTCGACGTACCGCTTCTGGTTGAGGGTCTTGGGGCGGATGGTGCGGCCGCGGCTGGAGAGGATGTTCTGGGTGAGCACCTCGGCCGGGGTCTCCGTGTCACCGCCACCGCTGCCGTTCGCCTTGAGCATGGCGATCGAGCGTTCCACTGCGTCCTCCGTCATCGGCTGCCCGGTGCGGAGCACCAGCATCATCTCGTCGAACAGGCGCTGGATCAGGGCGACTTCCGCCGCCGCTCCGATCGCGCTGACCTGATTGCCCCGAACATGGATGTCGGCCTTCGGGAAAGCCTTTTCGATCACGCGCAGCAGGGCGTCGCCCGAGCCGAGCACGGTCACCATCGGGTGCGTCGCCGGGACCGTGAAATGGGCTCGCGCCTGGCCCTGCGCCGGGGTGTGGGCTGTCGGTGTCTGAGTCATGGGCCGGCACTGTGGCCTGCGCATACCTCCCACTGAGGGGCCGATCCCATCGCCGGCCTCCGGAGTACCAAGGGTACGTCCACGCAGGGTCGCGCCCGAGGGGTTTTCCGGGCGGGCCGGGCCTAGACGGGGTGGCGGAAGCCGATGGTGGGGACCGCGCGGCGGCGCGGGCAGGGGGCGGCGCCGGGCGGGACCAGGGCGTCCAGGAAGGCGTAGCGGCCGCGGAGGGCGTCGGGGGCCGTGCGCCACCAGTGGGCCACCTCGGGCCAGCCCGGGGCGGAGAGGGAGCCGCCGAACTCCTGCACCGACAGGGCGGCGGTCAGCCCGGCGAAGGCCAGCCGGTCGGCGAGCGGCCACCCCGCGAGGCTGCCGGTGACGAACCCGGCCACGAACACGTCCCCGGCCCCGGTGGGGTCCAGGGCGTCCACCGTGATCGCGGGGACCTCCGCGGTCTCCCCGGTGCGGCCGTCGACCGCGTACGAGCCCTCCGAGCCCATGGTCACCACCGCGACCGGGACCTTCTCCGCGAGGGCCCGGGCCGCGGCGCGCGGACACTCGGTCCGCGTGTAGCGCATCGCCTCCCCCGCGTTGGGCAGGAACGCCTCGCAGTGCTCGAGGTCGGCCAGGGCCCCCAGGTCCCACCGCCCGGTCTCGTCCCAGCCGACGTCCGCGAAGATCCGCGAGCCCCGGCGGGCCGCCTCGGAGATCCAGTCCGCGCCCTGTCCGGCGCCGAGGGAGGCCACCGCGGCCCGGGCCTTCGGGGGGCACCAGGGGAAGGGGCCGGGGCCCGCCGGGGGCGGCGCCTCGTGGCCGTGGGAGACCATCGTGCGCTCGCCCTCGTACGCCATGGAGACGGTGACGGGGCTGTGCCAGCCGGGGATGGTGTGCGACATGGACAGGTCGATGCCCTCGCCCTGCTCCAGGGCGTCCCAGCAGTACTCGCCGTAGTGGTCGTCGCCGAAGGCGGCGGCCAGCGAGGTGCGCAGGCCCAGGCGGGCGAGGGCGGTGGCCATGTTGGCGACGCCGCCGGGGCTGGACCCCATGCCGCGCGCCCAGGACTCCGTACCGCGCACGGGCGCGGAGTCCAGGCCGGTGAAGATGATGTCGAGGAAGACCGTGCCGGTCAGGAACACGTCGCAGCCGGGCTCGTGAGGGTCGCGCACCGGGCGGAGCGGGTCGAGGGTGATGCGGCTGTCCCGACTGGTCACGGCGTACTCCCCGTTGGTGTGTCGTTTCTGCGTACGGTCCGGAAAGCTGCCAGCCCTGCCCGGGCCCGACCGGACCAAACCCCAGTGTGACGCACCTCACTGGACGCGGTGCGCCCACGGAGCCCCTAGCGCTTCGGCAGTGCCACCCGCCCCAGGTCCGCGGCGACCGTCAGCTCGCCCTCGAACCCCGCCGCCCGGGCCTGGCGTTCGAACTCCGACGGGTCCGCGTACCGCTGCGAGAAGTGCGTCAGCACGAGGTGCCGCACCCCGGCGTCCCGCGCCACCCGGGCCGCCTGTCCGGCGGTGAGGTGGCCGTGGTCCTCGGCCAGCCGGACGTCCGCGTCGAGGAAGGTCGACTCGATGACCAGCATGTCGCAGCCCTCCGCCAGCGCGTCCACGCCCTCGCAGAGCCGCGTGTCCATGACGAAGGCGAACCGCTGACCCGGCCGGTGCTCGCTGACGGCCTCCAGCGTGACCTCGCCCTCCGGCCGCTCCAGCCGCCCCTCGCGCTGGAGCCGGCCCACGTCCGGCCCCTTGACCCCGTACCGCGCGAGCAGTGCGGGGACCATCCGGCGCCCGTCCGGCTCGGTCACCCGGTAGCCGAAGGACTCCACCGGGTGCGAGAGCCGCCGCGCCTCCAGGACGTACGAGGGCCCGCTCGCGAGCACCCCGTCGGCGGCCACCGGCTCCTCCCGCAGCGCCACGGTCTCCCGGTAGGCGGTGGCGTACCGCAGCCGGTCGAAGAACCTCTGCCCCGAGGCCGGGTAGTGCGCCGTCACGGGGTGCGGGACCTGGTCGAGGTTGATCCGCTGGATCACCCCGGCCAGGCCCAGGCTGTGGTCACCGTGGAAGTGCGTGACGCAGATCCGGTTGATGTCGTGCGCCGCGACGCCGGCCCGCAGCATCTGCCGCTGCGTGCCCTCGCCCGGGTCGAAGAGGATGCCCTCGCCGTCCCAGCGCAGCAGGTAGCCGTTGTGGTTGCGGTGCCGGGTGGGAACCTGGCTGGCGGTGCCGAGGACCACGAACTCGCGTACGGACACGACTTATCCGGGCGGCCACTGGAGGCCGCGGCCGCCCAGGACGTGCAGGTGGGCGTGGAAGACGGTCTGGCCCGCGCCGGCCCCGGTGTTGAACACGACCCGGTAGCCCTGGTCGGCGACCTCCTCCGCCGCGGCGATCTCCCCGGCCTCACGCAGTATGTCGGCGATCACCGTCGGCTCGGCGGCGGCGAGGGAGGCCGCGTCCGGGTAGTGCACCTTGGGGATGACGAGCACGTGGGTCGGCGCCTGCGGGTTGATGTCCCGGAAGGCGAACGTGGTCTCGGTCTCCCGGACCACGGTCGCCGGCACCTTGCCGTCGACGATCTTGCAGAACAGGCAGTCCGCCTGCGGTTCCCCGGCCATTCGCTGCCGCCTCCCGTGACGTTGATCGGTCCGGGCATGCTATCGGCCCCGCGGCGCGGGCTCCCGCCGCCCTGGCCGGGCACGACCGGCTCCCGACCGCCCCGCCCGGCCGGGGCCCGGCGCCGCTGCGCGGGGCGAGGTCCCCTACCCGCCCTTCCACCGTTCCCAGGGGCTCCGCCCCTGACCCCGTTGCGCTCAAACGCCGCGCGGGCTGGATGTATCCAGCCCCGCCGGCGTTTGAGGCGCGGAGGTCTGGGGGCGGAGCCCCCGGGGGGGCCGGGGCGGAGCCCCCGGGGGGCCGGGGCGGAGCCCCCGCCGGGGCGGAGCCCCGGGGAACGGGCGAAGGGCGGGTAGGGGACCCAGCCCCGCGCAGCGGCACCCCCCGCGCCCCGGGCCGGCCCCGCAGGGCAACGCCCTGCACCAACAACCGCCCGGCCAGGGCAGAGGCGATCGTTACGACCAGCGGCCCGTGCGGGCCAGGAGGACGGCCGCCGCAGCCGTGCCCGCGGTGGACGTGCGCAGCACCGACCGCCCCAGCCGGTACGGCCTGGCGCCGGCCTCCGCGAAGACGGCCAGTTCCTCCGGCGAGACCCCGCCCTCGGGGCCGACCACCAGCACCACCGACCCCTTCTCCGGCAGCGGAGCCGTCGCCAGCGCCTGCGACGGGGTGTCACGGTCCTCGTGCAGCACCACCGCCAGATCGGCCTGCGCCAGCAGCGCGGCCACCTGCTTCGTGGACATCGCCTCGGCCACCTCCGGGAACCGGACCCGGCGCGACTGCTTGCCCGACTCCCGCGCCGTGGAACGCCACTTGGCCAGGGACTTCGCCCCCCGGTCGCCGCGCCACTGCGTGATGCACCGCGAGGCCTGCCACGGCACGATCACGTCGACGCCGGTCTCCGTCATCGTCTCGACCGCCACCTCGCCCCGGTCGCCCTTCGGCAGCGCCTGCACCACCGTGATCCGGACGTCGGGCTCCGGCTCCTCCAGCACGGCCTCCAGGTCCGTGACCACCAGCCGGTCCTTGCCCTCGGCCGCCTTGACCACGCCCTGCGCCCACCGGCCGCGCCCGTCCGTGAGGACCACGTCCTCGCCCGGGCCCAGCCGCTTCACGGACACCGCGTGCCGCCCCTCGGGGCCGTCCAGCACGAACTCCGGCCCCGCCGGAACCTCTTCGACCACGAACACGGGGGCCGTCATGACGTTCTCCTCATCTGCAATGCGTTCAACGCGTTCTGCGCCCCGGCCAGTTCGGCCGCCAGCACCTCCACCAGCTCCCCGGCCGGCAGCGCCCGTGCCAGCCGGTGCCCCTGGCCCGCCCACAGGGACATGCCCTGCGGGTCCCCGGCCGCCGCGGCCGCCTTGCGCAGCCCCGCGGTCATGTGGTGGACCTGGGGGTAGGCGGCCGGCGCGTACGGCCCGTGCTCCCGCACGAAGCGGTTGACCAGGCCCCGCGCGGGCCGGCCCGTGAAGGCCCGGGTCAGTTCCGTGTGCGGGAACATCAGGTCGGTCAGGGCCTTCTTGTGCATCGGGTGCGCGCCCGACTCCGGGCAGGCCAGGAAGGCCGTGCCGAGCTGCGCCGAGTCCGCCCCGGCCGCCAGCACCGCCGCGATCTGCGCGCCGCGCATCAGGCCGCCCGCCGCGGTGATGGGCAGGGCCACGGCCTCCCGTACCTGGGCGACCAGCGCGAGCAGTCCGACGCCGGCCGTGCCGTCGGTCTCCGGGTCGTCGCGGTGGGTGCCCTGGTGGCCGCCCGCCTCGACGCCCTGGACACAGACGGCGTCGGCGCCCGCCGCCTGTGCGGAGCGGGCCTCCTCGACGGAGGTGACGGTGACGACGGTACGGGTGCCGGCCCCGCGCAGGCGGGCGAGGACGTCGGGGGCGGGCGTGCCGAAGGTGAAGGAGACCTCCGGGACGGGGTCCTCCAGCAGGATGGCCAGCTTCGCCTCGTAGCCGTCGTCGCAGTTGCCGACGGTGTCCTCGGCGGCGAGCGAGACCTCGTACCAGCCGGCCTCGCCGGCCAGCTGCCCGCGGTAGGTCTCGACGGCGGCCGGGTCGACGTAGCCGGTCTGCGGCATGAAGATGTTCACGCCGAAGGGCCGCCGGGTGAGGCCGCGCGTCTGCTTGATCTCCTGGTACATGCCGTCGGCGGTCTTGTATCCGCCGGCCAGGTAGCCGAGTCCGCCGGCCTCGCACACGGCGGCGACGAGCGGCGGGCACGAGACGCCGCCCGCCATGGGACCCTGCACGATCGGGTACCGGGGGAGGCCGTTCGGTGCGGAGGACATGCACCGCATCGTGCCACGTCCCGGCCACCGGGCCGAACCGTCGCATTCGCCTGGCATAGTCCGCTTCCCCGGTGTGTCCGGGAATCGCCCCGCGCGGTGTCCGGGAAGCACGGAGCCCGGCCCGGGATTCCCCGGACCGGGCTCGTACGACGTGCCGCCGCCCGCGTCAGCGGCCGTTGAACGCGTCCTTCAGGCGGCTGAACAGGCCCTGCTGGCCGGGGGCGAACTGGCCCATCGGCCGCTCCTCGCCGCGCAGCTTCGCGAGCTGGCGCAGCAGCTCCTCCTG
Source organism: Streptomyces racemochromogenes (assembly GCF_039535215.1). Taxonomy (GTDB): domain Bacteria; phylum Actinomycetota; class Actinomycetes; order Streptomycetales; family Streptomycetaceae; genus Streptomyces; species Streptomyces racemochromogenes. The sequence continues at coordinate 4,720,143 of NZ_BAAAWT010000001.1, read as the reverse complement.
CTGGGCGTCCAGCTTGCCGGGGGTGGTGACCTCGACGTGGACGATCAGGTCGCCGCGGCCGCCGCCGCGCAGGTGGGTGACGCCCCGCCCGTGCAGCGGGATGGCCTGGCCGGACTGGGTGCCGGGCCGGATGTCGATCTCCTCCATGCCGTCCAGCGTCTCCAGCGGGCACTTGGTGCCCAGGGCCGCGGCCGTCATGGGGATGGTGACCGTGCAGTGCAGGTCGTCCCCGCGCCGCTGAAAGGTCGGGTGCGGCAGCTCGTGGATCTCCACGTAGAGGTCGCCGGCGGGGCCGCCGCCGGGGCCGACCTCGCCCTCGCCCGCGAGCTGGATCCGGGTGCCGTTCTCGACACCGGCGGGGATCTTGACGGTGAGGCTGCGGCGGGAGCGGACCCGGCCGTCGCCCGCGCACTCGGGGCACGGGGTCGGGACCACGGTGCCGAAGCCCTGGCACTGCGGGCAGGGGCGCGAGGTCATGACCTGGCCCAGGAAGGACCGGGTGACCTGGGAGACCTCGCCGCGGCCGCGGCACATGTCACAGGTCTGCGCCGAGGTGCCGGGGGCGGCGCCCTCGCCGGAGCAGGTGCCGCAGACGACGGCGGTGTCGACCTGGATGTCCTTGGTCGTGCCGAAGGCGGCCTCGTCCAGTTCCAGGTCCAGGCGGATCATGGCGTCCTGGCCGCGGCGGGTCCGCGAGCGCGGGCCGCGCTGCGAGGCCTGGCCGAAGAAGGCGTCCATGATGTCGGAGAAGTTGCCGAAGCCGCCCGCTCCGAAGCCGCCCGCGCCGCCACCGCCGCCCGAGGAGGACAGCGGGTCGCCGCCGAGGTCGTAGACCTGCTTCTTCTGCGGGTCCGAGAGGACCTCGTAGGCCGCGTTGATCTCCTTGAAGCGCTCCTGCGTCTTCGGGTCCGGGTTCACGTCCGGGTGGAGTTCACGGGCGAGGCGGCGGAAGGCCTTCTTGATCTCGTCCTGCGATGCGTCGCGGCGCACGCCGAGTACGGCGTAGTAGTCCGTGGCCACTTACGACTCCGCCAGGATCTGTCCGACGTAACGTGCCACTGCGCGTACCGCTCCCATCGTTCCGGGGTAGTCCATGCGGGTCGGTCCGACCACGCCGAGTTTGGCGACTGCTTCGCCGCCCGAACCGTAGCCGACGGACACGACCGACGTGGAGTTGAGTCCCTCGTAGGCGTTCTCGTGACCGATTCTTACGGCCATTCCCGACTCACCGGCCTCGCCCAGCAGCTTCAGGAGCACGACGTGCTCCTCCAGCGCCTCCAGCACGGGCCTGATGGTCAAGGGAAAGTCATGTCCGAAGCGGGTGAGGTTGGCGGTGCCGCCGATCATCAGCCGCTCCTCCGCCTCCTCCGCCAGCGTTTCGAGGAGGGTCGCGAGGACGGCCTTGACGGTCGCCCGGTCGTCGATCTCGAACGACTCCGGAAGGTCCTGCACCAGCTGCGGCACGTCCGTGAAGCGGCGGCCGACGACCCTGCTGTTCAGACGCGCCCGCAGGTCGGCGAGGGAGTTCTCGCCGAAGGGGGTCTGGGTGTCGACGAGGCGCTGCTCGACGCGGCCGGTGTCGGTGATGAGCACGAGCATCAGCCGGGCCGGGGCCAGCGACAGCAGCTCGACGTGCCGCACGGTGGAGCGGGTCAGCGACGGGTACTGGACGACGGCGACCTGCCGGGTGAGCTGCGCGAGCAGCCGTACCGTGCGGCCGACCACGTCGTCGAGGTCGACGGCGCCGTCGAGGAAGTTCTGGATGGCCCGGCGCTCCGGCGTCGACAGCGGCTTGACGCCGGCCAGCCTGTCGACGAAGAGGCGGTAGCCCTTGTCCGTGGGGATGCGGCCGGCGCTGGTGTGGGGCTGCGCGATGTAGCCCTCCTCCTCCAGCACGGCCATGTCGTTGCGCACGGTGGCGGGCGAGACGCCCAGTTTGTGCCGCTCGGTGAGGGCCTTGGAGCCGACGGGCTCCTCCGTCCCGACGTAGTCCTGGACGATGGCACGCAGCACCTCGAGTCTGCGTTCGCTGAGCATCGCGCACACCTCCGGATGCGGTCGGTCGTCGGTCAGGCCGTCGGGGCCGGTCCTGGCTTGTTGGCACTCTGCGCGTGTGAGTGCCAGAGATCCCCCGGTCAGTGTACGGCCGGGTAGTACGCCGCAGGCAAGGGCGGCCCGCCAGGGTAGCGTCACCGCATGGACGTACGTTGGGAAGAGGCGGGCTGGGAAAGGGTCACCGGACGGGTCGGCCGGAGACGGCTGCCGGTGTGGGACTGCACCGTGGGACTGGTGGTGGGGGACGAGTCGGTGCTGCTGATCGACCCGGGATCGTCCGTGCGCGAGGGCGCGCAGGTGCGGGCCGAGGCGGAGCGGCTGACGGGCCGGCGCGTGACCCATATCGCATTCACCCACGGACATTTCGACCACGTGCTGGGCGGCGGGGCCTTCGCCGGTGCCGAGTTCTTCGGGGCGGTGGGCCTGGAGCGGCTGCTGTCGGCGCCGACGGGCCGCGAGGAGGTGCGGACGAGCGCGGTCCGGATGGGTCTGGCGGAGGCGGAGGCCACCGAGGCGGCGGACCTGCTCCAGGCGCCCCGGCACCTGGTGTCGGGCGAGTGGACGCTGGAGCTCGGCGGGGTACGGGTGCTGCTGGCGAACCTGGGGCCCGCTCACTCCGAGCACGACCTGGCCGTCTTCGTGCCGGGCGAGCGGGAGGCGGTGTTCTGCGGGGACCTGGTCGAGGAGTCGGGCGAGCCCCAGGCCGGCTCGGACGCGGTGCCGGGCCAGTGGCCGGCCGCACTGGACCGGCTGCTGTCGCTGGGCGGAGACGACGCGGTGTACGTGCCGGGTCACGGAGCGCTGGTGGACGCGGAGTTCGTGCGTGCGCAACGCGACACACTGGCGGCCAGGTTCGGCGTGTCGGGGGCCTGAGGGCGCCGGCTCTCCTAGTGTCGGCCGGATGCGTGAGTACTCCCCCGACCTGACCCCGCAGTGGAAGCGCTCCAAGCCCGTGCCGGAGGTGCCGGCGGACCCGGACCTGGTGGTCGAGGTGGCGGGTACGGACTTCTGCGGCGCGGTGGTGGCCTGCGAGGCGGGCACGGTGACCCTGGAGGACCGCTTCGGCAAGCGCCGGGTGTTCCCGCTGGAGCCGCGCGGCTTCCTGCTGGACGGCGCGGTGGTGACCCTGACCCGCCCCGCGCGGGGCCCCGCCGCGCCGGCCCGTACGGCTTCGGGCTCGATCGCCGTCCCGGGGGCGCGGGCGCGGGTGGCGCGGGCGGGGCGGATCTACGTGGAGGGGCGGCACGACGCCGAGCTGGTCGAGCGGGTCTGGGGCGACGACCTGCGCATCGAGGGCGTGGTGGTGGAGTACCTGGAGGGCGTCGACGACCTGGCGGCGGTGGTCGCCGACTTCGCCCCCGGCCCGGACGCCCGTCTCGGCGTCCTGGTCGACCATCTGGTGCCGGGCTCGAAGGAGTCCCGGATCGCGGCCTCGGTGACGGGCCCGGACGTGCTGGTGGTGGGCCACCCGTACGTGGACGTCTGGCAGGCGGTGAAGCCGTCGGCGCTGGGCATCCGGGCCTGGCCGGAGGTGCCGCGGGGGCAGGACTGGAAGACGGGCGTGTGCAGGGCGCTGGGCTGGCCGGAGAACACCGGGGCCGCCTGGCAGCACATCCTGTCCCGTGTGACGTCCTACCGGGACCTGGAGCCGACGCTGCTGGGGCGGGTGGAGGAGCTGATCGACTTCGTCACCGCTCCCTGACCGGGCTACGACAGGGTGCCGAACTCGGTGGTGTCGAGCGTGACGCCGAGGACGTCGAGCGGGACCGGATCACCGAACTTGCCGGTCCACTCGTTCCGGTAGTCGGCCTCTTCTCCGGCACCGAAGGGTTCGGTGAGCACCACGCACTTGGCCTGGAAGGGGTCGATGATCAGGTAGGCGGGGATCCTCCCGCCCGCGTAGATGGAGCGCTTGGTCACGTAGTCGCGCAACTTGCTGGTCTTGGAGACGACCTCGACCACCATCGTCAGCACCCCTGCGGGCAGCAGACGGCCCGACTCGGGCGCAGCCTCGATGGGGAGGACCACGAGATCCGGCTGCGGCTCGGACGATTCCGCCGGGATGTCCACGTCCTGTGTCTGGAGCGGATACCAGCGATCCATGGGGATCTGCCGCTGCACGAACATGACGATCAGGTTGTGGACCACGTCCGGCCCCGCCATCATCACGATTTCCCCCCTGAGGAGCTCGACCTTGATCCCCTCGGGAGCCTCGAAGCTCTCGAAGTACTCGGTCATCCGGCGATCATCCACAGCGGTCATCTCCGTGCCCTCCACTTCTGCCGCCGGGGTTGCGACAGAAGGCTACGAACAGGCTAGGCCGCACCCGCCCGTATTCGCAGCGATTCACTCCGGGGAGTGATCAGTCCACCAGGTCCCGCACCACCGCGTCCGCCAGCAGTCGCCCGCGCAGGGTCAGGACCGCCCGTCCGGCCTCGTACGGGGCCGGCTCCAGCAGGCCGTCGGCCAGGGCGCGGCGGGAGGCCGCCAGGCCCGCGGGGGCCAGCAGGGACAGCGGGACGCCGTCGACCAAGCGGAGCTCCAGCAGGATCCGCTCCACGCGGCGGTCCTCCGCCGACAGCAGCTCGCGGCCCGCGCCCGGGGAGCGGCCCTCCGCGAGGGCGGCCGCGTAGGCGCCGGGGTGCTTCACGTTCCACCAGCGGACCCCGCCCACGTGGGAGTGGGCGCCGGGGCCCGCGCCCCACCAGTCGGCGCCGCGCCAGTACAGCTCGTTGTGCAGGCAGCGGCCGGCCTCGGTGGTGGCCCAGTTCGACACCTCGTACCAGGAGTAGCCGGCCCGCTCCATGATCTCGTCGGCGATCAGGTACCGGTCGGCGTGGACGTCGTCGTCGGTCATCGGGACCTCGCCGCGGCGGATCCGGCGGGCCAGCTGGGTGCCCTCCTCGACGATCAGGGCGTACGCGCTGACGTGGTCGGGCCCGGCGCCGAGCGCGGCCTCCAGGGAGGCCCGCCAGTCGTCGTCGGACTCGCCAGGGGTGCCGTAGATCAGGTCGAGGTTGACGTGTTCGAAGCCCGCCGCGCGCGCTTCGGCGACGCAGGCCTCGGGGCGGCCGGGGGTGTGGGTGCGGTCGAGGACCTTCAGGACGTGCTGCTTCGCGCTCTGCATGCCGAAGGAGATCCGGTTGAAGCCGCCCGCGCGCAGCTCGGCGAGGTACTCGGGGTCCACGGACTCCGGATTGGCCTCGGTGGTGACCTCGGCGTCCTCGGCGAGCCCGAACTCGTCGCGGATCGCCGCGAGCATGCGTACGAGGTCTCCGGCGGGCAGCAGCGTGGGCGTGCCGCCGCCGACGAAGACGGTCCGCACGGGGCGCGGGTCGTCGCCGAGCACCTTGCGGGCGAGGCGGACCTCGTCGATCAGGGTGTCGGCGTAGTTCTCGCGGGAGGCGAGGACGCCGCCGGTGCCGCGCAGCTCGGTGGCGGTGTAGGTGTTGAAGTCGCAGTACCCGCAGCGGGTGGCGCAGTACGGGACGTGCAGGTAGAACCCGAGCGGCCGCTCCGCGGCGCCCTCCAGGGCGTGCGACGGCAGCGAGCCGTCTTCGGGCATGGGGTCACCGTCGGGCAGTGCGGAAGGCATGCCGCCATTGTCCCGCACCGCCCCATGGTCGTTTACGCCTCGCCGGACGCGGGCGCGGGGCGGCGCGTGGCCGCGTACGGCGAACGGCGGTCGGGACCGGGCCCCCGGCCCCGACCGCGCCGCCGGCCCCGACCGCGCGGGCAGGACCCGACCGCGCCGGCCGCGCACGGCCCGCACCCGTCCCGGGCACCGGCGCGCGGGGTGCGCGGGGCGGCCGCACCGCCCCGCCCCGTCCGGCCCGCCGCCAGGCGTCAGGCTTCCCGGGAGCCCTCGTACATCTCCTCGATGAGGTGCTTGAACTCACGCTCGACGGCCGGCCGCTTCAGCTTGAGGCTGGGGGTGAGGTCGCCGTGCTCGACGTCGAGGTCGCGCGGCAGGATCCGGAACTTCTTGATCGTCTGCCAGCGCTGGAGGCCCTCGTTGAGGGTCTGGACGTAGGTCTCGACCAGCCGGTTGGTCTCGGCCGCGGCGAGGACCTGGGCGTACGTCCTGCCCTCCAGGCCGTTCTCGGCGGCCCAGCCGAGGATGGCGGGCTCGTCGAGGGCGATCAGGGCGGAGCAGAAGTTCCGGTCGGCGCCGTGGACGACGATGGTCGACACGTACGGGCAGATCGCCTTGAACTGGCCCTCGATCTCGGCCGGGGCGACGTACTTGCCGCCGGAGGTCTTGATCAGGTCCTTCTTGCGGTCGGTGATGCGCAGGTAGCCGTCCGGGGAGAGTTCGCCGATGTCGCCGGTGTGCAGCCAGCCGTCGCTCTCGAGGACCTCGGAGGTCTTCTCGGGCTGGCCGTGGTAGCCCTGCATGATGCCGGGGCCGCGCAGCATGACCTCGCCGTCGTCGGCGATGCGGACCTCGGTGCCGGGGAGCGGCTTGCCGACCGTGCCGGTGCGGTAGGCCTCGCCGGGGTTGACGAAGGAGGCGGCACTGGACTCGGTGAGGCCGTAGCCCTCCAGGATGTGGATGCCGGCGCCGGAGAAGAAGTAGCCGATCTCGGGGGCCAGGGCGGAGGCGCCGGAGACGGCGGCGCGCAGGCGGCCGCCGAAGGCCTCGCGGAGCTTGGAGTAGACGAGCGCGTCGGCGACCTTGTGCTTGGCGGTGAGCGCGAGGGGGGCGGTGGCCCGGCCGGTGCGGCGGTAGTTGTCCTGGGTGACCTTGGCGTACTCGCGGGCGACGCCCACGGACCACTGGAAGATCTTGTACTTGGCCCCGCCGCCGGCCCGGGCCTTGGCGGCGACGCCGTTGTAGACCTTCTCGAAGATGCGCGGGACGGCCGCCATGTAGGTGGGCTGGACGACCGGCAGGTTCTCGATGATCTTGTCGATGCGGCCGTCGACGGCGGTGACGTGGCCGACCTCGATCTGGCCGGAGGTGAGGACCTTGCCGAAGACGTGGGCGAGCGGCAGCCACAGGTACTGGACGTCGTCCGAGTTGATCATCCCGGTGGCCACGGTGGCCTTGGCCATGTACGACCAGTTGTCGTGCGGCAGGCGCACGCCCTTGGGGCGGCCGGTGGTGCCGGAGGTGTAGATCAGGGTGGCGAGCTGGTCGGGGGTGATGGCCGCGATCCGGTCCTTGACCGCCGCGGGGTGCTTGGCGAGGTACTCGTTGCCGCGCTCCTCCAGCTCGGCGAGGGAGAGCACCCAGCCCTCCGGGTCGCCCTCGGCGGGGACGGCGTCGGCGGCTTCCAGGACGACGACGTGGGCGAGGTCGGGGAGGTCGGCGCGGCGCTCGCGGGCCTTGGCCAGCTGCTTGGCGTCCTCGGCGATCAGGACCCGGCTCTCGGAGTCCGAGAGGATGAAGGAGGACTCCTCGGCATTGGTGCTGGGGTAGATCGTGGTCACCGCGCCGCCCGCGCACATGACGCCGAGGTCGCAGAGGATCCACTCGACGCGGGTGTTGGAGGCGAGCGCGACGCGCTGCTCGGAGTGCAGCCCGAGGGAGATCAGTCCGGCGGCGATGGCGAAGACCCGGTCGGCGGCCTGCCCCCAGCTGAGCGACTTCCAGTCGTCGGGACCACCCTCTCGGCCGGCCGCGGCCACGGGGAAGCGGTAGGCCTCCGCGTTCGGCGTGGCGGCGACGCGGTCAAGGAAGAGGGCCGCCACGGTGGGCGGACGGTTCTCGATCAAGGTCTGTGTGTCGCTCACGGACGTCCTCCGGACCACGCGGCAGGGCCTGCTCGGGCATGACTAGGGCATGACTACGGGCTTGTAACTGGCGAGTAACCAATGCTCAGAGTAGGGGGACTCCGGCTGGCGCGTAAGAGCCAACCGGCGGCCGATTCATAACGAAAGAGGCCCCCGGGCGCACGCTCGGGGGCCTCTTTCGCATACAGCCGCTACTTCTTCTTGGCGCCGGACTCGTCGCTGGACAGGACCGCGATGAAGGCCTCCTGCGGGACCTCCACGGAGCCGACCATCTTCATCCGCTTCTTGCCTTCCTTCTGCTTCTCCAGCAGCTTCCGCTTACGGGAGATGTCGCCGCCGTAGCACTTGGCGAGGACGTCCTTGCGGATGGCGCGAATGGTCTCGCGGGCGATGACGCGGGAGCCCACGGCGGCCTGGATCGGCACCTCGAAGGCCTGCCGCGGGATGAGCTCGCGCAGCTTGGCGACCAGGCGCACGCCGTAGGCGTAGGCGGCGTCCTTGTGGCAGACGGCGGAAAAGGCGTCGACCTTGTCGCCGTGCAGCAGGATGTCGACCTTGACCAGGCTGGAGGCCTGCTCGCCGGTGGGCTCGTAGTCGAGGGAGGCGTAGCCGCGCGTCTTGGACTTCAGCTGGTCGAAGAAGTCGAACACGATCTCCGCGAGCGGGAGCGTGTAGCGGATCTCGACCCGGTCCTCGGAGAGGTAGTCCATGCCGAGCAGGGTGCCGCGGCGCTGCTGGCACAGCTCCATGATCGCGCCGATGAACTCGGTCGGCGCGAGCACGGTGGCCCGTACGACCGGCTCGAAGACGTCCTTGATCTTGCCTTCGGGGAACTCGCTCGGGTTGGTGACGGTGACCTCCGTGCGGTCCTCCATCACGACCCGGTAGACCACGTTGGGCGCGGTGGCGATCAGGTCGAGGCCGAACTCGCGCTCCAGGCGCTCGCGGACCACGTCCAGGTGCAGCAGGCCGAGGAAGCCGACGCGGAAGCCGAAGCCGAGCGCCGCCGAGGTCTCGGGCTCGTAGACGAGCGCGGCGTCGTTGAGCTGGAGCTTGTCCAGGGCCTCGCGCAGCTCCGGGTAGTCCGAGCCGTCGAGCGGGTACAGGCCCGAGAAGACCATCGGCTTCGGGTCCTTGTAGCCGCCGAGGGACTCGGTGGCGCCGCCCACCTGCTGGGTGATGGTGTCGCCGACCTTGGACTGGCGGACGTCCTTCACACCGGTGATCAGGTAGCCCACCTCGCCGACGGAGAGGCCGTCGGCCGGAAGCATCTCCGGGGAGTTGGTGCCGATCTCCAGCAGCTCGTGCGTGGCGTTCGTGGACATCATCCGGATGCGCTCGCGCTTGTTGAGCGTGCCGTCGACCACACGGACGTACGTGACGACGCCCCGGTAGGAGTCGTAGACCGAGTCGAAGATCATCGCGCGGGCGGGGGCGTCCTTGACGCCGACCGGGGCCGGGACGGTCTCGACGACCTTGTTGAGCAGGGCGTCCACGCCGAGGCCGGTCTTCGCGGAGACCCGCAGGACGTCCTCGGGCTGGCAGCCGACCAGGTTCGCCAGCTCCTCGGCGAACTTCTCCGGCTGGGCGGCCGGCAGGTCGATCTTGTTCAGGACCGGGACGATCGCGAGGTCGTTCTCCATCGCCAGGTACAGGTTGGCGAGGGTCTGGGCCTCGATGCCCTGGGCGGCGTCCACCAGCAGGATCGTGCCCTCGCACGCGGCCAGGGAGCGCGAGACCTCGTAGGTGAAGTCGACGTGGCCAGGGGTGTCGATCATGTTCAGGATGTGCGTGGTGCCCGTGCCGGCGCCCTCGGTGGGGCTCCAGGGCAGGCGGACCGCCTGCGACTTGATCGTGATGCCGCGCTCACGCTCGATGTCCATGCGGTCGAGGTACTGGGCGCGCATCTGCCGCTGGTCGACGACACCGGTGAGCTGGAGCATCCGGTCGGCGAGGGTCGACTTGCCGTGGTCGATGTGCGCGATGATGCAGAAGTTACGGATCAGCGCCGGGTCGGTACGGCTCGGCTCGGGCACGTGGCTGGGGATGGCGGGCACGCAGTGTCCTGATTCTCGGGTCGCTGTCGGGATCTGCTGTCGGATCGGTAGGCAGACTTGTACGCAGACTCCCATGGTCCCATGGACGCGGGCATGCGCTCGGTTTGGGCCGGTCGAAGCACGCCTGGTAGCCTGGGTGGCTGTGTCTCGCATGCCCTCTCAGCAGACGAGGCACATTCCGAAAAAACTCTGAACCTGAAAAGGCTCTTTCGTGGCGAACATCAAGTCCCAGATCAAGCGGAACAAGACCAACGAGAAGGCTCGCCTTCGCAACAAGTCGGTCAAGTCCGAGCTGCGCACCTTCATCCGCAAGGCCAACGAGGCCATCCTCGCCGGCGACGCGGAGAAGGCCACCGCTGCGGCCCGCCTGGCTTCCAAGAAGCTGGACAAGGCCGTCTCGAAGGGTGTCATCCACAAGAACGCCGCCGCCAACAAGAAGTCGGCGCTGGCCTCCAAGGTTGCCGCCATCTGAGTTCCGCACTCGATGTGATCGCCGGGACGGACCCAGCGGGCCCTCTCTCCCGCTCCTGACCGGCACCCCGCGCCGCACGCGGCCTGCGTTCGCCACGCGGGTGCGGCGCACACAGCAGTGACCGAAGGCCCCGGTTCCCCCCTTCCCCAGGAAGGAACCGGGGCCTTCGCGTACCCAGCCGACCCCGCCGACCCTGACCGCCCCGCCGGCCCACCCGGCCCCTACAGCCCCGCCGGCGTTTGAGGCGCGGGGGTCTGGGGGCGGAGCCCCCAGGGAACGGCGGAAGGGCGGATAGGGGACCGGCCCCGCGCAGCGGCGCCCCGCACCGGCACCGACCCCACCACCAAGCGGCAGCGCGCCGGCTACCGCCCCCGCGAGGCCCTGGCGGCACGGGCCACCGCCACCACGGCCTTCTCCAGCGCGTACTCCGGGTCGTCCCCGCCCCCCTTGACCCCCGCGTCGGCCAGCGCCACCGCGCGCAGCGCCTCCGCGACCCCGTCCGCCGACCAGCCCCGCATCTGCTGCCGGACCCGGTCGATCTTCCACGGCGGCATGCCGAGGTCCCGCGCCAGATCTCCCGGCCGGGCCCCCCGCGGGGCGGACGCCAGCTTCCCGATGGCCCGCACCGCCTGCGCCAGCGCGCTGGTGATCAGCACCGGTGCCACGCCGGTCGCCAGGGACCATCGGAGGGCTTCGAGGGCCTCCGCGGCCCGCCCCTCGACCGCCCGGTCGGCGACCGTGAAGCTGGACGCCTCCGCGCGGCCCGTGTAGTAGCGGCCGACCACGGCCTCGTCGATGGTGCCCTCGACGTCCGCGCACAGCTGCGCCGCCGCGCTCGCCAGCTCGCGCAGGTCGCTGCCGATCGCGTCCACCAGCGTCTGGCAGGCCTCGGGGGTCGCCGAGCGCCCCAGGGTCCGGAACTCCCCGCGGACGAACGACAGCCGGTCCGCCGCCTTCGTCATCTTCGGGCAGGCGACCTCGCGGGCACCCGCCTTGCGCGCCGCGTCCAGCACGCCCTTGCCCTTGACCCCGCCCGCGTGCAGCAGGACGAGGGTGATCTCCTCGTACGGGTCGGCGATGTAGGCCTTGAGCTCCTTCACCGTGTCCGCGCCCAGGTCCTGCGCGTTCCGCACGATCAGGACCTTGCGCTCGGAGAACAGCGAGGGGCTGGTCAGCTCCGCCAGGGTGCCGGGCTGGAGCTGGTCGGAGGTGAGGTCCCGCACGTCGGTGTCGGCGTCGGCCGCGCGGGCTGCCGTCACGACATCCCGTACGGCGCGGTCGAGCAGCAGGTCCTCCTGCCCCACCGCGAGGGTGATCGGGGCGAGCAGGTCGTCGGTGGGGTTCTTCCTGGTGGCCATCGCCCCCAGCATCCCACGCCGCACTGACAGCACCCCTCGCCCGGTGCCCGAGAATGGTCGGGTGAACGTGCGACATGTACTGGTCCTGCCCGACCGCGACGCCGCCGAGGAGGTGGCCCAGGAGGCCGTGGACCGCTTCGGCCTCCCGGAGGAGCCCCAACTGGTGCGCGACGCCCTCGCCGGCGAGGACGACGCCGAGGACGCCCAGTGGCTGGTGGTCGTCGAGGACCCCGCGGAACGGCTCGACGCCACCTCCCTGGACGAGCTCGCCGCCGAGTACGAGGGCTGGCTCGAAGCCCCCTAGGGTCGGCGCCCCCTCCTACGCCTTGTGGACGATCTGCACGTCCAGCGCCACTTCCACGCTCGGCCCGATCGCCGCGATCCCCTGCGCCAGCACCGACTGCCAGTTCAGCGCGAAGTCGCCGCGGTTCAGCTCGGCCGTGGCACGGCAGGCGGCGCGCGGCTCGCCCTCCAGGCCCGTGCCGTGGCCCAGGTACTGGGTGTCGAGGGTGACCGAGCGGCTGACCCCGTGCAGGGTGAGGGCGCCCGCCACGGCCCAGCGGCTGCCGCTGCGGTGGATGAACCGCTCGCTGTAGAACTCCACCCGCGGGTGCCGGACCGCGTCCAGGAAGTCGGCGGACCGCAGGTGGTCGTCCCGCCTGCGCATCCCCGTGTCGATGCTCGCCGTGTCGATGATCACGTGCATGGAGGAGTCCTCCATGCGCTCGGCGATCCGCACCGCGCCGGCGAAGGTCGTGAACCGGCCCTGGATCCGGGCGAAGCCCATGTGCCGGGCGGTGAAGGCGATCGACGAGTGCGTCGGATCGATCTCCCAGTGCCCGGGCTGCGGCAGCAGCGGCGGCTCCACCGAGTCCAGGATGATCTCCGCGGTGCCGGGCTGCGCGGGGTCCCCCACCAGCGTCGCCCCGTGGAAGGCCGCGTAGCCCTCGGCGGTGACGGAGAGCCGGTACTCGCCCTCCGGCACGGCGGCGGTGAACCCTCCGTACGGGTCCGTCTCCCCGCTGACGACCCGTCGGCCTATCGGGTCGGTGACCTCGAACTTGGCCTGTCGGATGGGCTGGTGGACCGTATCGAGCACCCGACAGCTCAACAGCCGCGCCGTGTGCGGCAGTGTGAGAGTGGCGGATGTGGTCGAAGCGGCACCATTGGTCGTCTCCATCCCCCGTCGGCGACCGAACATGGCTAGTGCACCCCCGTGCTGTGTGGACTTGGACCGTTCTGGCGACGACGCATTCGATCATGCTGTCGGGTTGTGGGCAAACAGAATGGTCGCGCCCGGTATGACCACGCGCTTTCGGACGCCGTCCGGCTGGAAACGCACGCATCCGCGCACCGCTTCCGGAGACCGCCACAGAGCCGTCCTCGTCGGTGCGCAACACGGCCGCTCCACGCCCTCTGAGCTGCGCGATCGTGCTCGGAGCGGGATGGCCGTAGCGGTTGCCGGCGCCGACGGGGACGATCGCGAGGCGTGGCCGGATCCGGTCCTGGAGGCCCGGGTCCTGGTGCGCCGATCCGTGGTGGGCGACCTTGAGCACGTCCACCGGCCCCAGTTCCGGATGCTCCCTCAGAAGTGCTTGCTGGGAAGGGGGTTCGAGGTCCCCGAGCAGCAGGAGCACGAGGCCCGCGGAGCGCACCAGCACGGCGACGCTGGCGTCGTTGGGCCCGTCCGGCGGCGGGGCCGTCGCCGAGGGCCACAGCACCTGCCACTCCAGCGGGCCGGTCCGCCTCCGCTCCCCCGGCACCGCGGGCACGACGGGCACCCCGGCCCGCGCCGCCGCCCGGCGGACCGCGGCCGCCTGCGCGGGCGGCTCCTCCAGCACGGTGGTCTCGATCACACCCACGGACCGGCCCCGCAGCACCCCCACGACCCCTCCCACGTGGTCGGCGTGAAAGTGCGTCAGCAGGAGCAGCGGGACCCGGCTCACGCCGAGGGCGCGCAGGCAGTCGTCCACCGGCCCCGGTTCTGGCCCGGCGTCGACCACGACGGCCGTACCGGGACCGGCGGCCAGCACCCCGGCGTCGCCCTGGCCCACGGCGCACTGGACGTAGCTCCAGTCCGGCGGCGGCCACCCGGTGACGGTACGGATCAGCTGCGGCGGCCGCACCACCGCGACCAGCAGCACCACGGCCAGGGCGGCGCAGACCCCGCGCCGGCGCCCGAACCGCACCCCGAGCGCCACCGCGGCCGCCGTCACCGCGGCCAGCAGCAGCCCGCCCGCGAGCCCGCCGGGCCAGGGCAGCTCCGCCCCGGGCAGCCGCGCCCCGCCCCGCGCCACGGCGGCGATCCACCCGGCCGGCACTCCCGCGCACCGGGCCAGCAGCTCCGCCACGGGCATGGACAGCGGGGCCGCGGCGAGGACGGCGAAGCCGAGCACGGTGGCGGGACCGGCCGCCAGCTCCGCCAGCAGGTTGCACGGCACGGCGACCAGGCTCACCCGGGCGGAGAGCACCGCCACCACCGGCGCGCACACCGCCTGGGCCGCGAGGGCCGCCCCCAGGGCGTCGGCGAGGCGCGGCGGCGTCCCGCGCCGCCGCAGGGCCTCGCCCCAGCGCGGCCCGAGGGTGAGCAGCGCCCCGGTGGCCAGCACCGAGAGGAGGAACCCCGCGCTGCGGGCCAGCCACGGGTCGTACAGCACCAGCAGCAGCACGGCCCCGGCCAGCGCGGGGACCAGGGACCTGCGCCGCCCGGTGGCGAGGGCCAGCAGGGTGACCGCCCCGCAGGCGGCGGCCCGCAGCACGCTCGGGTCGGGCCGGCACACCACCACGAAGGTCAGCGTCAGCGCGGCCCCGCCCAGGGCGGTGGCCCGCAGCGAGAGCCCTAGCCTCGGCGCGAGCCCGCTCCGCTCGGCGCGCTGCGCGCGGGCCGGGGGCCCGATCAGCAGATACAGCACCACGGTCAGGTTGGAGCCCGAGACGGCCAGCAGGTGCAGCAGGTCGGTGGCCCTGAACGCCTCGTGCAGCTCGGGCGGGACCCGGGAGGTGTCCCCGACCACCAGCCCCGGCAGCAGCGCCCTGGCGTCCCCCGGGAGCCCCTCGGTGGCGTCCCTCAGCCCGGCCCGCAGCGCCCCCGCGAGCCGCTGCACCCGGTCGGGGCCGCCCGTCACCCCGGGCGGGGTGTCAGCGGCCGGGCGGAGCAGGGCCGCGGCCCGCTCCCCGTCCCGGGCCGGCGCCAGCCGGGCCACCACCGCGACCCGGGTCGAGGGCTCCAGGCGGGCCCACCCCGGATGCCCGGCCAGCACCCGGACGGGCGTCTCCACCCGGGTCCGCGTCCCGTCGGGCCCGCTCACCCCGGTCAGTACCGCGTCCAGCACCACCAGCGGCGGCCCGGCCCCGCCGCGGGCCGTCCGGGGGTCCGAGCCGACGGTGAGCTCCGCGCGTACCCGGGCGTGTTCCCCGGCCAGCCGGGCCACCGGCCCCGCCCGCGCCTCGGCCCGCTCCAGCCCGGCCACCCCCGCCCCGGCGGCGGCGCAGAGCAGCGCGGCGGCCACGGCCGGTCCGACCCCCCACCAGGGCTGCGACCCGCGACGGCCGACGAGCAGCAGCACCCCCGCCGCGGCCGCCGCGAGCCCCGCCCCGGCGGCGCTCCACCCGCCCGGCACCCCGAGCGCCAGCGCCGCCGCGCCCCAGGCCGCCACGGCCGGCACCGCCAGCCGCAGATCCACGGGCCCGGCCCGCTCGCCCCCGGCCGCCTCACCCGAGCCCCGCTCGCCCCGGGCCGCCTCACCCGAGCCCCGCTCTCCCGCGGCCGGCTCACCCGTGCCCGGCTCCCCGGCGGCGCTCACGGCCTTACCAGCCTTCGCAGCTCGGCGAACCTCCGCTCGCCGATCCCGTCGACCTGCCGGAGGTCCTCCACGGCCCGGAAGCCGCCCCGGGCCGTCCGGAACTCGACGATGTTCCGGGCGAGGACGGGGCCCACCCCGGGCAGCCCGTCCAGCTGCTCGACCGTCGCGCCGGCGAGGCTCAGCGGACCGGCCCCGCCACCGGCGCCCCCGCCGGGGGCCGGGCCGCCCGCGGCCGGCTGCGCGGTGACGCCCACCAGCACCTGTTCGCCGTCCACCAGCACCCGGGCCCTGTTGAGCCCGGTGGTGTCCGTGCCCGGCCGCACTCCCCCGGCGGCGGCCAGCGCGTCCTCCACCCGCGAGCCGCTGGGCAGCCTCCGCACGCCGGGGTCGCGGACCCTGCCGCCGACGTCCACCACGATGCGGGCGCCCGCACCGGCCGGGCCCGCCGACGGCACGGGGGCGGCGGCGACGGTGCCGGGCCCGAGCACGGCCGGAGCCGTCACCGGCCGGGGCCGGCCCGACCAGTACTGCTGGGCGGCGAACCCGACGGCCACCACCAGCACCACCGCCACGGCGGCCACCGTCCTCGGCTCCACCCCGCACCGCACCTGCACCCACACCGGCAGCCGCTCCCGCAGCGCGAGCCCGCGCGCCTCCCGGGCCCCGAGCGGCTCCCCGGGCTCCGGCCCGGCACCGGCAGCCGGATCCGCCGCACCGCCCGGCGGGTCGGCGACCCGCAGGGCCGTCTCCTCCACCCCGGCCCGGCCGCCCAGCAGGGCCTCGGCCCTGCGCCGCAGCACGACGGGGTCGGGGCGGGTCCGGTCCCGCCCCCGGATCCGGTCCCGCCCCCGGGGGCGGGAGCGGAGCCTGCCGTCGGACCGGCGCGCCCGCCCGGGCCCGCTCCCGCCGGGGCCGTCGGAAGGGGAGGCCGTGGAGATGCCTGGAGTACGCGTTCGAAGAGTCATGCCCCGAAGCTAGAACCGACCCCCGGTTCCCCGCTCGGAGGCCTCAATTCCGGTGAATAACCACCCCGTTGTGGACAACCCCGCCACCCTTCCGGGTGACCAACGGACCCGAGCCCAACCAACCCCGGGCACCCAACAGGCAGGCTGACCAACAGGCCCGCTGACCAACAGGCAGGCTGACCAACGGACCCCCGACGCTCACCGCGGCGAGACGACCGCCGCCAGCAGCCCCGGCCCGGTGTGGGCGCCGATCACCGCGCCGACCTCGCTGACGTGCAGCTCGACCAGGCCGGGAATGCGCTCGCGCAGCCGCTCGGCGAGCTTCTCGGCCCGCTCCGGGGCCGCCAGATGGTGCACGGCGACGTCGACGCCCCGCGCCCCGGCCCGCTCGACGGCCAGCTCCTCCAGCCGGGCGATGGCCTTGGAGGCCGTGCGCACCTTCTCCAGCATCTCGATCCGCCCGCCGTCCAGGGTCAGCAGCGGCTTGACCGCCAGCGCGGAACCGAGGAGCGCCTGGGCGGCCCCGATCCGGCCGCCGCGCCGCAGGTAGTCGAGGGTGTCCACGTAGAAGTAGGCCGACATCTCCGCGGCGCGCTTCTCGGCGGCGGCCACGGCCTCGTCGGCGGACCCGCCGGCCTCGGCGGTCTCGGCGGCGGCGAGGGCGCAGAAGCCGAGGGCCATGGCGACCATGCCGGTGTCGACGACGCGGACCGGCACGGGGGCCGTCCGGGCCGCGACCACGGCGGCGTCGTAGGTGCCGGAGAACTCGGCGGACAGGTGCAGGCTCACGATGGCGGTGGCACCGGCCTCGGCGGCGTCCTGGTAGGCGCGTACGAACTGCTCCGGGCCGGGGCGGGAGGTGGTGACGGAGCGGCGCTTCTGCAGGGCCGCGGCGAGGCTGCGGGCAGAGATCTCGGTCCCTTCCTCCAGGGCCTCGTCGCCCAGGACCACGGTCAGGGGTACGGATGTGATCCCGTGCCGCGCCATCGCCTGCGGGGGGAGGTAGGCCGTGGAATCGGTGACGATCGCGACATGGCGGGACATGAGCCGGAGGTTACCGGCAGCGGAGGCCTTCCGGCAGCCCGGTCCGCCCCCTCGCCCGGAACCACCCCCGGACGCCCCTCTCCTCACACGCTCACACGCGCTCAGGCGCAGGCGCTCAGGTGGTGGCCTCCGGCCGGGCCGCCTTCTGCCAGGGGTGCGCGGCCGCCGGGGCGGCGGGGTCCAGCGCCGGCCGGGCGGGCTCCGCCGGCCGTGCCGCTTCCCCGGCCCGCTGCGCCGGCCGGGCGGCCCGGGGACCGGGCTCGGCGTCCGGGGCCGCGCCGGGGCCTCCCGCGGCCTCCTGGCGCGCGTCCCAGGCCGCCGCCGCGGCCGCCAGGTCGTCGACCGACTCCCGGGACCAGTCGCGCAGCGCGTCGGACTCGACCTCGATCTGCTCCGAGAGCAGCGTCAGCTCGTCGTCCGCGAACCGCCGGGCGCGGTCGCGCGCCGCCCACCGCAGGGAATCGGCCGACTTCGTGATCTTGAGGGTGCGCTCCCGCAGCTCGGGCAGGGACTCCGCGATCCGCTGGCGGTCGGGCTCCTGCTCCAGCCGCTTCAGCTCGTCGTCCAGCTCGTGGCCGTGGCGGCTCAGCCGCTCGAAGAGGGCGACGGACTCCTTGAGCGAGCTGTCCGACTGCACCCCCTGGTACAGGGCGGCCTGCGTGGCGCGCATGGAGTTGCGCAGGTCGAGCCGCAGCTGCGCCAGCGCGCCGGCGACCCCGCCCTGACCGATGCTCCGGGCCCGCAGGGTGGTGTCCTCCACCGTGCGGCGGGCCTGCGTGATCGTCCGGTCCACGCCGCGCTTGGCCGCGCCGACCGCCTTGACCGTCGCCCAGGCACCCAGCCCCAGGAAGGCGAACAGCACCACCAGGGCAAAGATGATGATCAACGCGCCTACCTCCATGAGGTTCCCTTCCCCGGCTTGTTCCCGTCCCTCCCACCGTAAACGCCACGGGCAGGCCGGGGGTTCCATTCGAACCCCCAACCTGCCCGTACGGGATCACCCCGAGGGGCCGTCACCCGTCAGACGACGATGTTCACCAGCTTCGGCGCGCGCACGATCACCTTGCGGATCTCGGCCCCGCCCAGGGCCGCGACGACACCCGCGTCGGTGACGGCGAGCTGCTCCAGGTCGGCCTCCGAGATGCCCGGCGGCACCTCCAGGCGCGCCTTGACCTTGCCCTTGACCTGCACCACGCAGGTGACCGTCTCGTCCACGACGTACGCCGGGTCCGCGACCGGGAAGTCCTGGTGGACGACCGAGCCGGTGTGGCCCAGGCGGTGCCACAGCTCCTCCGCGATGTGCGGCGCCAGCGGGGCGACCAGCAGCACCAGGCGCTCGGCCACGGAGCGCTCCAGCGGGCGGCCCGCCTTGGTCAGGGTGTTGTTCAGCTCGGTGATCTTCGCGATGGCCGTGTTGAAGCGCAGGGCCGCCATGTCGGAGCCGGCCCCGTCGATGGCCTTGTGCAGGGCGCGCAGGGTGGCCTCGTCGGGCTCGCCGTCGACGACGGTGACCTCGCCGGTCTCCTCGTCCACGATGTTGCGCCACAGGCGCTGCAGCAGGCGGTACTGGCCGACGACGGCGCGGGTGTCCCACGGACGCGAGACGTCCAGCGGGCCCATCGCCATCTCGTACAGGCGCAGGGTGTCCGCGCCGTACTCCTCGCAGATCTCGTCGGGCGTGACGGCGTTCTTCAGGGACTTGCCCATCTTGCCGTGTTCGCGCTTGACCGGCTCGCCCTGGTGGAAGTACCCGCCGTCGCGCTCCTCGACCTCGGCCGCCGGGACGTACACGCCGCGCGCGTCGGTGTAGGCGTACGCCTGGATCATGCCCTGGTTGAACAGCTTGTGGAACGGCTCGGCCGAGGAGACGTGGCCCAGGTCGAAGAGCACCTTGGACCAGAAGCGGGCGTACAGCAGGTGCAGCACCGCGTGCTCGGCGCCGCCCACGTACAGGTCGACGCCGCCGTGCGGCGCGCCCTCGCGCGGGCCCATCCAGTACTGCTCGATCTCCGGGTCCACCAGGGCGGACTCGTTGTTCGGGTCCAGGTAGCGCAGCTCGTACCAGCAGGAACCCGCCCAGTTGGGCATGGTGTTGGTCTCGCGGCGGTAGGACTTCACGCCGTCGCCCAGGTCCAGCTCCACGTTGACCCACGCCTCGTTGCGCGACAGCGGGGTCTCCGGCTTGGAGGTGGCGTCGTCGGGCTCGAAGGTGCGCGGCGAGTAGTCCTCGACCTCCGGCAGCTCCAGCGGCAGCATCGACTCGGGCAGCGAGTGGGCGACGCCGTCCTCGTCGTAGACGATCGGGAAGGGCTCGCCCCAGTACCGCTGGCGGCTGAACAGCCAGTCGCGCAGGCGGAAGTTGACGGTGCCCTCGCCGATGCCGCGCTCGGTCAGCCAGTCGGTGATGGCGGCCTTGGCCTCGACGACGCCCAGGCCGTCCAGGGAGATGCCCTCGCCGGCGGAGTTCACCAGCTTGGCGTCGTGGGAGACGAACGCGTCCTCCCACTCGGCGGTGTCGGTGCCCCGGCCGTCCGTCGGCTCGACGACGCAGCGGATCGGCAGCTCGAATGCGCGGGCGAACTCGAAGTCGCGGGTGTCGTGCGCCGGGACGGCCATGATGGCGCCGGTGCCGTAGCCCATCAGCACGTAGTCGGCGATGAAGACGGGGACCTTGGCGCCGCTGACCGGGTTGACCGCGTACTCGCCGGTGAAGACACCGGTCTTGTCCTTGGCCTCGGCCTGCCGCTCGACGTCCGACTTGGAGGCGGCCTGCTTGCGGTAGGCGGCCACGGCCTCGGCGGGGGTGGCGTAGCCGCCGGTCCACACGTCGTGGGTGCCCTCGGGCCAGGCGGCCGGGATGAACTTCTCGACCAGCGGGTGCTCGGGCGCCAGGACCATGTAGGTGGCGCCGAACAGGGTGTCGGGTCGGGTGGTGAAGACGGTGATGGCTTCGTCGCCCAGCGCGAAGTCGACGCGGGCGCCCTCGCTGCGGCCGATCCAGTTGCGCTGCTGCAGCTTGATGGCCTCGGGCCAGTCCAGCGCGTCCAGGTCGTCCAGCAGGCGGTCCGCGTAGGCCGTGATCCGCATGTTCCACTGGCTCAGGCGGGACTTGAAGACGGGGAAGTTGCCGCGCTCGGACCGGCCGTCGGCGGTGACCTCCTCGTTGGCCAGGACGGTGCCCAGCCCGGGGCACCAGTTCACGGGCGCGTCGGAGGCGTAGGCCAGGCGGAAGCCGTTCAGCACGTCGGCGCGCTCGGCGCCGGTCAGGTCAGCCCAGGCACGGCCTCCGGGGACCTCGCGGGTGCCGTCCTCGAAGGCTGCGACCAGCTCGGAGACCGGGCGGGCCTTCTTCGCGTCGGCGTCGTACCAGGAGTTGTAGATCTGGAGGAAGATCCACTGGGTCCACTTGTAGTACTCGGGGTCGATCGTCGCGAAGGAGCGGCGCTTGTCGTGGCCCAGGCCCAGGCGGCGCAGCTGGACCTTCATGTTCTCGATGTTCGCCTCGGTCGACACGCGCGGGTGCGTGCCGGTCTGCACGGCGTACTGCTCGGCCGGCAGGCCGAAGGCGTCGAAGCCCAGGGTGTGCAGGACGTTGTGGCCGGACATCCGCTGGTGGCGGGCGTAGACGTCGGTGGCGATGTACCCGAGCGGGTGGCCGACGTGCAGGCCCGCCCCGGAGGGGTACGGGAACATGTCCATGATGAACTTCTTGGGGCGGGCGACGACGGCCGGGTCGCCGGCCAGGTCACCGGTCGGGTTCGGCGCCTCGTAGGTGCCCTCCGCGTCCCATACGTCCTGCCAGCGTGCCTCGATGTCGGCGGCCATGGCAGCCGTGTAACGGTGCCCCTCGGCCGCCTCGGGGGCCGGGGTGTTCGTCTCGCTCATGATTCCTGAAGCTCCATCGATCGTCTCTGCCGTCTCTGCCCGCCCAAACGAAAAAGCCCCTCGCACAGGAGGGGACGCCGCGCCGATGCCGACCTTCTCGAGGGGTCGGTACTGATCAGCGCGGCTCGGTAAGCAGAAGGCGCACGGCACGCATGGCGTCAGGGTACCGCAGCGGCCCCGGCGGGCGCTCGGACGTTCCACCGGTCGGGCACGACGAGAAGCGGGCCACCCGATCCGGGTGGCCCGCTTCTTCACTGTGGAGCTAAGGAGAATTGAACTCCTGACCTCCTGCATGCCATGCAGGCGCTCTACCAACTGAGCTATAGCCCCTTGTTTCTCTCTGCCGCCGGGCCCCTTCTCGGTTTCCCTTGCCGGTTCCCCCTGGCGACATCGAGAACATTACACGGTCATGGCCCCAGACCAAAAATCGGTTTCCGGTGGGCCGTTATGTCCGTTTCGCACCGATCACGCCCGGGCGAACTGGTAGAAACGCTTCAGCGTGCAGTGCTCGTCGAGCAGACGGCCGTAGATCGGCTCGCCCTCCAGCTCCCGATACGTCTCGATCGGGTCGCCTTTTATGATCAGCGCCCGCGCGCATTCCTCGCACCAGTACTGGTAGTCGGGATTGACGGGCTCCATGTCCCGCACGATCGGCGTGCCGTTGTTGCACCAGTCGCACCGCCGCCGGTGTGCACCCATCCGTCAGCGACTCCCTCCCGCGTCGGGCCGTCGTGTCCCCCTCCGGCCGTCCGATTCTGCCACGTCGGCAGCGGACGGGTCAGCAAGCACACAAAAGGGAACAAACGCAAGGATCCCGCCCCCTGTTGGGGACGGGATCCTGATTGTGGAGCTAAGGAGAATTGAACTCCTGACCTCCTGCATGCCATGCAGGCGCTCTACCAACTGAGCTATAGCCCCGCTCTCCGCCGCGTTCCCCCCGTTTCCGGTGTTCTTCGCTGCGAACAAGAAGAACTCTAGCCTGTGACCAGCCGGAAAGTGAAATCCGGGTCCCGGCGGCCCTGCGGGCCACACGGAGGGCCCCGGCGGAAGCCTCAGTCGTCGTCGCCGAGCACCGGCTCCGGCAGGGTGCCGGCGTTGTGCTCCAGCAGGCGCCAGCCGCGCGCGCCCTCGCCGAGGACGGACCAGCAGCAGTTGGAGAGCCCGCCCAGGCCCTCCCAGTGGGGCGGCTCCAGACCCAGCAGCCGCCCGATGGTCGTACGGATCGTGCCGCCGTGGCTGACGACGACGAGCGTGCCGCACTCGGGCAGCCGGTCCGCGTGCTTCAGCACCACCGGGGCGGCGCGGTCGGCGACCTCGGTCTCCAGCTCGCCCCCACCGCGGCGCACCGGCTCGCCGCGCTTCCACGCCGCGTACTGCTCGCCGTGCTTGGCGAGGATCTCCTCGTGCGTGAGGCCCTGCCACTCGCCCGCGTACGTCTCGCGCAGCGCCGCGTCGTGCGCCACGGACAACCCCGTGACGCCGGCCAGCTCGGCGGCCGTGTCCGCGGCCCGCCGCAGGTCGGAGGCGACGATGGCGTCCGGCTTCAGCGAGGCGAGCAGGCGGGCGGCGCGGCGCGCCTGCGCCACACCCGTCTCGGTCAGCTCGATGTCCGTCGAGCCCTGGAAGCGGCGCTCGAGGTTCCACGAGGTCTGGCCGTGCCGCCAGAGGACGATCTTCCTGCCGGGCTTGCCGGCGGTCGTCGTGGTCGTGCTCAGAACAGATCACCGTCCATCTCGTCGTCGCCCTGCGCCTCGCGCAGCTTGGCGTGCTCCTCTGCCTTGCCGATGGTGAGCTTGGCGTCCTCGGGGAGCTCGATCTCGGGGCAGTCCTTCCACAGGCGCTCCAGCGCGTAGAAGACGCGCTCCTCGCTGTGCTGGACGTGGACGACGATGTCGACGTAGTCGAGCAGGATCCAGCGGGCGTCGCGGTCGCCCTCGCGGCGCACCGGCTTGGCGCCGAGCTCCTTGAGGAGGCGCTCCTCGATCTCGTCGACGATCGACTTGACCTGGCGGTCGTTGGGCGCCGAGGCGAGCAGGAAGGCGTCGGTGATCGACAGCACGTCGCTGACGTCGTACGCGATGATGTCGTGCGCGAGCCGGTCGGCCGCCGCCTGGGCGGCGGTGGTGATGAGCTCGATGGAGCGGTCCGTGGCGGTCACTGGCCATGCTTTCGGGTTGGCGGACAGATATCCCCAAGGGTCTCACGTACCGCCGACGCCGCCCGCGCGGAAGGTCCGGCGCGGGCGGATGCTCAGGTGGGAGCCGGGACGGGACGGGGGCCGCCCGCTCCGGGCCGCCCCGTCAGGACGGCTTGTAGTCCTTGCCGAGCACCACCACGACGTCCGCGTTCACCGGGCTCTCGGCCTTCTGCACAGCCGATTCCGGCAGGCCCAGCGTCTTGGCGACGTCGACGGCCCGGTCCCGCTGGGCCTGGTCCTGGTACGTGATCCGCGTGGCGGCCGCCGTCCGGTCGGCCCTGCCGCCGTCCACGAAGCCGTAGCCGCCGTTGAGCAGCGCCGCCTTCGCCGCGACCTGCGCCTTCTCGTCCCCGGTGGCGTCCTTGAGGCCGACCCGCGGGGAGGCGCCGGGCTGGGCCGCGCCGAAGGAGCCGCCGAGGACCTCCTTGACGACCTTCCGGCCGGCCTCGTCGGTCAGGCCGCCGTCCGGTTTCACGGTGAGCACCTCGGTGCGGTACGCCGCCACCTTGGCGTGCTCGCCGATCCGCGACAGCAGCCCGCCGAGGTTCTTCGCGTCGAGCCCCGGGTCGAGGATCTGGCCCATGCTCTCGACGGTCGTGGCCGCCGCCCCGGGGTCGCCCGGCATCTTGCGGAGGACGGCGTAGAGCACCCGGCCGGTGCGCTCCAGCTGCTTGGCCTCCGGTTCGCCGCGGCCCCGGTACGTGGCGTACGCGACGGCCATCGCGCCGGTGAGGCTCTGCTTGGGCCCCTGTGCCACGGCGGGGGTCTTGGCCTGCTCGTCGGCCGGGACGGCGGCGTCGGTGTCGGCCTCGATGCCCCCGACCAGCTCGACGAGGCGTTCCAGGAAGGGGGTGTCCAGGCGCCAGGTGCCGCCGATGCGGGTGCCGAGGACGGTGTCGAGGGACTCGCGGGTGCCGAGACCGCCCTCCTCGACGGCCTTGCCGAGGGTGGTCGCGGTGCCGTCCTGCTGGGGGACGCCGAGCGTGTTGGGGATCAGGACGGTGGCGCCCTGCCCGGTCGTGACGTTGTCCACGAGGAGGGCGGTGGAGCTGCCGCCCCGCTTGGTGTTGTGCAGGTGAACGACGATCATGTCGCGCTTCTGCGCGCCGGCGGCGGCCGCGGCGGGCTTCTTCCGTCCCGGGCCGTCGAGGAACGGCAGCCCGCCCGTGTACCAGAGGTAGCCCAGCCCTCCGACCGCGGACAGGGCGAGGACGACGACCAGCGCGACGACCCGGTTGCGGCCGCGGCGGCGGGCCTCCTCACGGCGTTCGGTCCGGCTCTCGGTGAAGGCGAGCCAGTCGATGACGTCCTCGGAGTCCTCGTCGGGCTGGTCGATGAACGAGAACTGCTCCGTGCGGTAGTCGCGGCCGCCGGGTGCGTCCGCGACGCCGGCGGCGGACTCGGCGGGCGCGGCCCGGCGCGGCTCGGGCACCGGGACGGGCGCGGGTGCCTGGGCCGGCTGCTGCTGCGGGGCGGCCTGGTGCGGGATCCACTGCGCGGGGTCCGGCGGGCCCGGGTACGGGTCGGGAGGCTGCGGCTCCGGGTACGGCTGCTCGTACTGGGGGTACTGCGGGTACGCCGCGTACTGCTGCTCGTACGGGTGCGGTACGGGCTGTGCGGGCTGTACTGGCTGCGCGGTCACCTGTCCGTACACCGGTCTGCCGTACGCGTCGTAGCCGATGAGCTGCTGCTGGGCGGCGTACGGGTCGTACGGATCCTGTGGGTCGTTCACCGCGGGGCCCCTCTCTCCGGAAGCTCAGGCTCCCCGGTACAGCTCGCGCTTGTCGATGTAGCGCACCACACCGTCCGGAACCAGATACCAGACCGGGTCGCCCTGGGCGACTCGCGTGCGGCAGTCCGTGGAGGAGATCGCGAGCGCGGGGACCTCGACCAGCGAGACCCCGCCCTCGGGCAGTCCGTCGTCGGTGAGGACGTGGCCGGGCCGGGTCACTCCGATGAAGTGGGCGAGGGAGAACAGCTCGTCCGCGTTGCGCCAGGTCAGGATCTGGGCGAGGGCGTCGGCACCGGTGATGAAGAACAGGTCGGCGTCGGCGTTGAGCGCGCTCAGGTCCCGCAGGGTGTCGATGGTGTACGTCGGTCCGCCGCGGTCGATGTCGATGCGGCTGACGGAGAACTGCGGGTTGGAGGCGGTCGCGATGACCGTCATGAGGTAGCGGTCCTCGGCGGGGGACACGGCCCGCTGCGACTTCTGCCACGGTTCGCCCGTGGGTACGAAGACCACCTCGTCGAGGTGGAAAAGGGCGGCCACCTCACTGGCGGCCACCAGGTGTCCGTGGTGGATCGGGTCGAACGTCCCGCCCATCACTCCGAGCCGGCGCTTGACCGGGCCCGTAGGCCTTTCCTGCTCTCCCATGAGCGCAGAGCCTACTGGCCCGGTGACACGCGCGCGGCGGCCCGGTCCCTACGAGGAGCCCGGTCTAGCGGTCGCGGTTCAGGCGGGTGGTCACCCAGAGCATGAGCATCAGGATCACGAACGCACCGCCACCGGTCAGGTAAGGGCTCAGGCTGTCGTGGTTGCCGCTGTGCTGCCCACCTTCCTCCGCAGCGAGGAGGACCAGGTCGTGGGCGGTGGTGGAGAGGCTCATCAGGCAGGTACCTATCGAGTCGGGGAGCGAGCGGAGACTTCCCTCACATCGTATGCGGGGGCCCCGGGCACGCTCACGCCGACTCAGGCGTTGGGGAGGATGGGCACACGTCACCACAGCCGACCGAGGGGGAAGGGCGCCATGACGAACAGCGGTTCCGAGACGTCACCGGCACGCGATCGCAGGAGGTTCCCGGGGATTTCCTCGCGGGCCTACGAGCATCCGGCGGACCGCTCGGCGCTGGTCGCGCTGCGCAGGCTCGCCGGTTTCGACACGGTGTTCAAGGCCCTCAGCGCACTGCTCCCGGAGCGCAGCCTGCGGCTGCTGTTCCTGTCGGACTCGGTGCGGGTGGGCGAGACCCAGTTCCCCCACCTGCACGCGATGCTGCGCGACGCCTGTTACGTCCTGGACCTGGAGAAGGTCCCCCAGATGTACGTGCAGCAGGACCCGAGGCCCAACGCGATGTGCATCGGGCTGGACGAGCCGATCATCGTGGTGACCACGGCCCTGGTCGAGCTGCTCGACGAGGAGGAGATGCGGGCGGTGGTGGGCCACGAGGTGGGCCACGCGCTGTCCGGGCACGCCGTGTACCGCACGGTGCTGCTGTTCCTGACGAACCTGGCGCTGAAGGCGGCGTGGATCCCGCTGGGCAATGTGGCGATCACGGCGGTCGTCACCGCGCTGCGGGAGTGGTTCCGCAAGTCGGAGCTGTCGGCGGACCGGGCGGGGCTGCTGGTCGGGCAGGACGTGAACGCCTCGATGCGCGGTCTGATGAAGCTCGCGGGCGGCAACCACCTCCACGAGATGAACGTCGACGCCTTCCTCGCCCAGGCCGAGGACTACGAGCAGGGCGGTGACCTGCGCGACTCCGTCCTGAAGATCCTCAACATGCTGCCGCGCACCCACCCCTTCACGACGGTGCGGGCGGCCGAGCTGAAGAGGTGGTCCCAGAGCCGGGAGCACCAGCGGATCATGGACGGGCACTACCCGCGCCGGGAGGAGGACAAGGACACCTCGGTGACGGACTCCTTCCGCCAGTCCGCCTCGCACTACGCGGAGTCCGTGCGGACCAGCAAGGATCCGCTGATGAAGCTGGTCGGCGACATCGCGGGCGGTGCGGGGGACCTGGGCGGGAAGCTGCGCGACAGGTTCACCGGATCGGGCGGCGGCGCCGCGCGGCAGTCCGGCGACCCGAAGGGAGCCCCCGGCACCCCCGGCCCCGCGGGCGCTACGGACTCGGGCTCGGGCGGGCGGGACTGACGGCGGACGGCGGGGCCGCCGGCCGGGTCGGGTCCGGCGGGCCGCTGGGCGCCCCGGCCGGTGCCAGGACGCCGCACAGCCCGGCCGTGCGCCGTGGGTTCCCGGCGGCGTACGGGTCGCTCGCGGGCGGTCCCACGGTGGTGGGCCCGGCTCCGGCCGGGAGGGGCCGGAAGCCCTCGGCGGGCTCGGTGGCGCAGTCCTGCGGCCCGGCCATCACGTAGGCCGAGGAGATCTCCGCCCGGCGGGCCGTGAGGTCCTCCCGGTCGAAGCGCAGGCGCAGCTCGCGGCGGACGGTGAACAGCGAGGCCCCGTCGGCGGCGGCGGGCGGTCCGGTCGCCGGCCGGACGGCGTACACGAAGGTGTGGTCGGTGCTCACCTCCAGCGACTCGGGGTTCAGCTCCTGGAAGGCGAGGATCCCGCTGACCCGGACGCGGCTGTCGGCGACGACGGCGGTGGCGGGGTCGAAGCGGACCAGCCAGCCGGTGGCGGCGTGCCGGCCGTCGCCGGAGGGTGAGGCCACGCTCTCGTCGAACTGGGCCAGCTGCCCGGGGTCCAGGAGCACCCGCACGGGCCGGGAGGCCACGCCGGCCAGGACGTCCGGGTCCAGCGAGGACTGCACCAGGTAGTCCTTGGCGATGGACAGGGCGGCGACGACCTGGCTCTCGGTGAAGTGGTGCGTGCGCCGCACGGCCGGGAGGGTGATGCCGGCGGCCCCGATCCCGTAGTCGGCCGCCGGGCTGTTCGCGTAGAGGTCGGCCGGGCGGCCGCCCGGCACCGGGACGGCCGGTGCCAGGGGGACGACGGTGCTGGTCAGCGGCTCGGCGTTACCGCCGGCCGGGGGTACGTACGGATTGCGCATGCCCATGTACACGGCGATGGCGAACGCCGACGCGATGAGCAGCACGAGCAGCATCCCCTGGCGGGCGCCGCGGCCCGGGCTGCCGGTGCGGGGGCCGGCAGAGCCGCCGGACCAGATGGAGCGGCTGCGGACGGCCCGGGCGTGCTCGCCCATGCGTTCCTGGGCGGAGAACTCCTGGAGCCGGGCAGCACGGACGAAGTCCTCGTCGAACACCACCGAGCGGAGTTCGTCCGGGCGCAGTTCGTCGTCACCCCCGCCGATGCCTTCGGGGGTGCCGTTGGGCGGATCTCCTGGTACGGCCATCGCTTCTCCCGCTGTCCCCGCTTCAGAGAAGCCCCCAGCTCCGGAGCGAACGAGTGGGGTCGTACCTTCAGGGTTGGCGGCCGACGGGGTACGTAAACGCGCCGACGCCCGTGACTTCCCTGAGCGGCGTGCTGGCCGGGGCGGGAGCGGGGTCCTGGTCGCCGGCGGCGCTGCGGTAGACGGCGCTGAAGGCCAGCGCGACCATGCCGAGCCCCATCACGACGGCGAGCACCCACGCGACGGGGCGCAGCCAGGGGGCGCGGCCGCGGTAGGGGCGCATGGCTCCGCCGTAGACGCCGTACGGGCCGTCCGCGTAGCCGTGCCCGTACGGGCCGTGCTCCCATCCGGAGTCGTCGAAGCCGTACCCGTCGGGGTGGCCGTAGTCGTCGTCGGCCGCCCAGCCTCCGGCGACGCGGGCGGCCTCGGCCTCGGCGCGCGCCCGGTCGGCGGCGCGCTGGCGCTCGGCCGCGCTCGGTTCATGGATCTCGGCGTTCCGGACGAAGTCCTCGTCGAGCACCACGGAGGCGAAGTCGAAATCCGCGCCTCCGCGGTCGTCGTCGGGCTCCCCGTCGTCCGGGAACGGCTTGCCCCCCACGTCGTCCGGCACGGGACCAGCGTAGACCTGGGGGGCGGGTTTGGGCAGGGTGTAAGGCCGAATCCGGCCACACCGTGTCCGGGCGGCGGTTACCGGACGTGACCGTCGCCGGTGACGATGTACTTGGTGGAGGTCAGCTCGGGAAGGCCCATGGGGCCCCGGGCGTGCAGCTTCTGGGTGGAGATGCCGATCTCGGCGCCGAAGCCGAACTGGCCACCGTCCGTGAACCGGGTGGAGGCGTTCACGGCGACCGTGGTCGAGTCGACCAGCTGGGTGAAGCGGCGGGCGGCGGCCTGCGAGGTGGTGACGATCGCCTCGGTGTGGCCGGAGGTCCAGCGGCGGATGTGGGCGACGGCGTCGTCGAGGGAGTCCACGACGGCGGCGGCGATGTCGTACGACAGGTACTCGGCGGCCCAGTCCTCGTCGGTGGCGGGGACGGCGGTGACCTTGCCGCCCTCGGCGGCGGCCAGCACCTGTCCGTCGCCGTGGACGGTCACGCCGGCCTCGGCGAGCGCGTCGAGGGCGCGCGGCAGGAAGGCGGCGGCGATGTCGCGGTGCACGAGGAGGGTCTCCGCGGCGTTGCAGACGGAGGGCCGCTGGGCCTTGGAGTTGACGAGGATGTCCACGGCCATGTCCAGGTCGGCCTGGGCGTCGACGTAGACGTGGCAGTTGCCGGTACCGGTCTCGATGACCGGAACGATGGACTCTTCGACGACGGTCTTGATGAGCGAGGCACCGCCGCGCGGGATGAGCACGTCGACGAGGCCGCGGGCGCGCATCAGCTCGCGGACGGAGTCGCGGGACTCGCCGGGGACGAGCTGGATGGCGTCGGCGGGCAGGCCGGCGCTCTCGATGGCGTCGCGCAGGATGGTGACGAGGGCGGTGTTGGAGGCGTAGGCGGAGGAGCTGCCGCGCAGCAGGACGGCGTTGCCGGACTTCAGGCAGAGCGCGGCGGCGTCGACGGTGACGTTGGGGCGGGCCTCGTAGATGATGCCGACGACGCCGAGGGGGACGCGGATCTGGCGGAGGTCGATGCCGTTGGGGAGGGTGGAGCCGCGGACCACCTCGCCGACGGGGTCGGGCAGGGCGGCGACGTCGCGCACGTCGGAGGCGATGGCGCGGACGCGCTCGGGGGTGAGGGTGAGGCGGTCGATGACGGTCTCGCTGGTGCCGGCGGCGCGGGCCTTGTCGGTGTCGACGGCGTTGGCGGCGACGATCTCGGCCGTACGGGCCTCCAGCGCGTCCGCGATGGCCAGCAGGGCCGTGTCCTTGGCGGACCGCGGGAGTGGCGCGATGGCGGCGGCGGCGGTGCGGGCCGCGTGCGCGGTGGCGGTGACGGGGGAGGCGGCGGTGGCGTCGTCGAGCGAGGTCATGCCGCCCAGGGTAATCCCCGCCGCCGTGGGCCCCACCGGCCCTTCCACCCCCCGAGACGTCCTGCCTCTCGCCGCGCCGCGCACACGGCGCGGCCCCCGGGGGGCCTCCCCGGCTTCGCGCCGCGCGAGCGGCGCGTCTAGTAGGGGTGCACGCCGACCGGGTGGGCCGGTGGGGGGCCGTAGCCCTCCGCGACGCGGGCGTGGTACGTGGGGCGGTCGATGACCTCCAGGCCGACGATCTCCCACGGCGGCAGCTGTGCCGTCGAGCGGTGTTCGCCCCAGAGCCGCAGGGCGACGGCCGCCGCGTCGTGGAGGTCTCGGGCCTCTTCCCAGTACCGGATCTCCGCGTGGTCGTCGGCGTACCGGCTCGTCAGCAGGAAGGGGTGGTCGTGCGCGAGCTGTTCCAGCCCGCGCCGCACCTCGGACAGCGGCGCCGGCTTGCCGGAGACGCTGAGGGTGATGTGCCACAGGCGGGAGGTCTCGGCCTGTTCGTCCCCGCCGCCGCCCACGCTGGTCAGCGCTCGTCTCACCAGCCCGCCTCCTGTCTGCGCTACGCGTGTCCGCCCCACACAGTTGACCAGTCCCCGGCCCGCCGTGCGGCGGTTTTCCCGAACCTCAGCCCTGCAGCAGCACCAGATCGTCGCGGTGGACGACCTCCCGCTCGTACGCGGGTCCGAGCTCCCGCGCAAGCTCACGGGTGGAGCGGCCGAGGAGCTGCGGGAGTTCCTTGGCGTCGAAGTTGACCAGGCCCCGGGCCACGGCGCGGCCGTCGGCGGCGCGCAGTTCGACGGGGTCGCCCGCGCTGAAGTCGCCTTCGACGGCGGCGATGCCGGCGGCGAGCAGTGAGCTGCCGCGTTCGGTGACGGCGCGCACGGCGCCGTCGTCGAGGACCAGGTGCCCCTGGGGGGTGGAGGCGTGCTGGAGCCAGAGCAGCCGGTCGGCGGAGCGGCGGCCGGTGGCGTGGAAGTGGGTACCGGTCTCGCGGCCGGCGAGGGCGTCGGCGGCGTGGCTGGCGGAGGTCAGGACCACCGGGATCCCGGCGGCGGCGGCGATCCGCGCGGCCTCGACCTTGGTGACCATGCCGCCGGTGCCGACGCCCGCCTTGCCGGCGCTGCCGATGGAGACGTGGGCGATGTCCTCGGGGCCGCGCACCTCTTCGATGCGGGTGGTGCCGGGCAGGGACGGGTCGCCGTCGTACAGCCCGTCGACGTCGGAGAGGAGGACGAGGAGGTCGGCGCGGACGAGGTGGGCCACGAGGGCCGCCAGCCGGTCGTTGTCGCCGAAGCGGATCTCGTCGGTGGCGACGGTGTCGTTCTCGTTGACGACCGGCAGGGCGCCCATGGCCAGGAGCTGGTCCAGGGTCCGGTAGGCGTTGCGGTAGTGGGCGCGCCGGCTGGTGTCGTCGGTGGTCAGCAGGACCTGGCCGACGCGGATGCCGTAGCGGGCGAAGGAGGCGGTGTAGCGGGCGACGAGGAGGCCCTGGCCGACGCTGGCGGCGGCCTGCTGCCGGGCGAGGTCCTTGGGGCGGCGGGCGAGGCCGAGCGGGGAGAGGCCGGCGGCGATGGCTCCGGAGGAGACCAGGACGATCTCCTTCTCGCCGCCGCTGCGCGCCTTGGCGAGTACGTCGACCAGGGCGTCCACCCGGTCGGCGTCGAGCCCGCCGGCCGCGGTGGTCAGGGAGGAGGAGCCGACCTTGACCACGATCCTGCGGGCGTCCACGACACCTTGCCTAGCCGTTGACACGTCTTTCCCCTCACCACAGAACCCGATGGCCCACTGGCCTACCGACCGACTGGCCCAATCTACGGGGTGGGGCGGCGGGGCCGCCCGCCGGTTTCAGACCGTGGACGAGGACCGGCCCCGCGCCGGGCCCTCGGTGGTGCCCGAGGCGGTGCCCGAGGCGGGGGCCGCGGCGGCGGCTCCGGTGCCGGGGATGAGGATCTTGCGCGAGAGCAGGAAGGTGAAGGGGATGGCGACGACGGCGGCGACCAGCGGCGCGATGCGGGTGTCCATCGCCGCCCAGGTGACCAGGGCGTAGAGCCCGGCGGACTGGATGACGTAGTTGGTGACGTTCGTCAGCGGGAAGAGGAGGAACTTCTTCCAGGTGGGGCGGGTGCGGTAGGTGAAGTAGGTGTTCATGAAGAACGACCCGATCATCGACAGCACGAAGGCGAGCGTGTAGGCGGCGAAGTAGGGCATCCACGGGTGCAGCAGCAGGTAGATGCCGAAGAAGGTGCCGGTGTTCACGCCGCCCACCAGGGCGAACCTCAGGATCTGGCCGAGCTGGTCGCGCCGGCTGTGGTCGCCCATCAGCGGCTGCGCTCCGCGATCACGGCTTCCGAGATGCCGGGCATGCGCTCGGGGTCAGCGCCGTGGGCCTCCTTGACCAGGAAGTGCGGGCGGCGCTTGGTCTCGTAGTAGATGCGGCCGATGTACTCGCCGATCAGGCCCAGCATGATCATCTGCATGCCGCCGATACCGGCGATCATCGCGACGATCGTGACGTAACCGGGCGAGTCGATGCCGTTGGTGATCGCCATCACGGTGATCCACAGCGCGTACAGTCCGGTCAGCGCGACCAGCGACACGCCGAGCCAGATGCCGAGGCGCAGCGGCTTGTTGTTGAAGGAGATCAGCCCGTCCATGCCGTAGTTCAGCAGGGACCCGAACTTCCACTTGGTCTCGCCCGCCTCGCGCTGGGCGTTCTGGTAGTCGAAGTGGACGGTGTCGAAGCCGATCCAGGAGAACAGGCCCTTGGAGAAGCGGTTGTACTCGGGGAGCGCGAGCAGGGCGTCGACGGCGGGCCGCGAGAGCATGCGGAAGTCGCCGACCCCGTCGGTGAGCTCGACGTCGACCCAGCGGTTGACCCCGCGGTAGTAGAGGCGGCTGAGCGCGGAGCGGACCTTCTTGTCGCCCTCGCGGGTGCGCCGGGCGATGATCTGGTCGTGGCCCTGCCGGTAGTGCTCCAGCATGGTCGCGATCAGCTCCGGCGGGTGCTGGAGGTCGGCGTCCATGATGACCACGGCGTCGCCGGTGGCCTCGCGGAGCCCGGCGAGCATGCCCGCTTCCTTGCCGAAGTTGCGGCTGAAGGAGACGTAGCGGGTGCGGTCACCGTGGTCCGCGGCGATCTTGCGGAGCTTTCCGAGGGTGCCGTCGCGGCTGCCGTCGTCGACGTAGCAGACCTCGTACTCGACGGGCAGGGCGTCCAGCACCTTGCGGATCTCGGCGTCGAACCGGTCGATGACGGCTTCTTCGTTGTAACAGGGGACAACTACCGACAGCTTGGTCATGAGCACTTCCTGCTGGCGTCCTAACGGGTGATTGTCGGCGACCGGGCCCGCCACTCACCTCTTCCTTAGAAGTATGCACGCCGGCGGTCGGCCTGCCCGAGTCGCGTGCGGCACACGGTAGCTTTGACGGGATAAGCGGAATGGAACGAAAGGATCGAGGTGCACGTGCCTGACGTCTCCGTGGTCGTCATCGTCTACAACGACGCAGAGCGTCTGCCGGCGGCCGTCCAGTCGGTTCTGGACCAGACCCTGCACGGGGTCGAGGTCGTGATCGTGGACGACTGCAGCAAGGACCGTTCCTACGCGGTCGCCCGGGAGCTGGAAGCCGCGAACCCGGGGCGGGTGCGGGCCTTCCAGCTGCCCGAGAACAGCGGGGGCTGCGGCGCCCCCCGCAACCACGGCATCAAGCAGGCCACCGGCACCTACGTCATGTTCCTGGACAGCGACGACGTCCTGGACCGCAACGCCTGCCGGAACATGCTGGCGGCCGCCGAGCGGACCGGATCCGACCTGGTCTCGGGCATGTGCGTGCGCGTGCACCTCGACAACCGGTGGGGCAAGACCACCGAGTGGTACCCGTGGATCTACTCCCGCACCCGGACGCTGGAGTCCATCACCGAGTACCCGGACCTGCTGGTCTACGACACCCTCTCCACGAACAAGTGCTACCGGCGCGCGTTCCTGCTGGAGCAGGGCCTGGAGTTCCCGGTGGGCATCCACTACGAGGACCTGCTGTTCTCGGCGCAGGCCTACGTCGCCGCCCGCCGGATCACGCTGATCCCCAACCACGTCTACTACTGGAACGTGGTCGAGAAGGCCGCCGCCAAGTCGATCAGCAACCGGCGCCACGAGATCGCGAACTTCGTCCACCGGATGGAGATCCACCGCCGGGTCGACGAGCTGCTCGCGGCCAAGGGCCACACGGCCATCAAGACGGCGAAGGACGCCAAGTTCCTCAAGCACGACCTCGTGCTGCACCTGCGCGACCTGCCGCTGCTGGGCGACGCCTACCGCCAGGAGTTCGCCCGGCTCGCCAACGGCTACCTGGCCGGCATCGACCCGGCCGCGTACGAGAACGTCACGTACCTCCAGGCCATCTGCGCCTACCTGCTCGGCAAGGAGGACTGGAAGAACCTCCTCCCGGCCGCCGACGCGATGACCAACAAGGGCCGGCTGTCCTCCCCGCTGGCCGAACGCGACGGGCGGGTCTACTGGTGCGCCGAGCACCTCGACGACGCCGAGGGCCGCCGGATACTGGACGTCACCGGCCAGGGCTTCCACACGGCCCCGCTGTCCTCCCTGGCCCTGGGCAACCGCCTGACCTCGTACGAGGACGACGGGCGCGGCACCGTCACCCTGTCCGGCACGGTCGTGAACCCCCTGGGCCGCATCCAGGAGGACGCCGGTCTGAAGGCCTCCCTGGAGTTCCGGGCCCGCCGGCAGATCGGCGTCCGCTCCTTCAGCTTCCCGGTGGCAACCGTGCGCCACGCCGGTAACACGATCGAGTGGACCGCCACCGCCGACATCGGCAGCACCGTCCGCCCCCTCGGCATCATCGACGCCGTCTGGGACGTGCGCCTGAAGCTGACGGCCGGCGCCGACAAGCTCACCACCCGCGTCTCGGTCGGCGGCGTCGACCTGGAGTCGGCAGCCCGGCTGCGGGTGCGCCCGCGCCTGACCCGGCTGGTCTCGGACCGCTTCGAGCCCGAGGTGACCAAGAAGGGCAACCTCTCCTACGTCCTGACCGCCGAGGGCCCCGCGGCCGTGCGCACCCAGACGCTGCTCGGCAGCGCCATGCACGGCAAGGCCGCCGGCCTGGTCAAGCGGAGCCTGCGCCGGGCCCTGAAGGCCCGCCGCAACATCGGCTCGGGCGAGCAGAAGGTGAAGGTCTACCACGAGGTCTTCTCGAAGCTGCCGGTCAAGAAGGGCACGGTCGTCTTCGAGAGCCACATGGGCAAGCAGTACAGCGACAGCCCCAAGGCGATCTACGAGGAGCTGGTCCGCCAGGGCGCCCCCTTCGAGGCGATCTGGTCCTACGCCGGCGCCAAGCCCACCGGCTTCCCCGAGCAGGCCACCCTCGTCAAGCGCTGGAGCTGGCAGTACCTGCGGGCCCTGGCACAGGCCGAGTACTGGGTCGACAACCAGGGGTTCCCGCTGGCACTGACCAAGCGCCCCGGGACCACGTACATCCAGACCTGGCACGGCTCCGCACTCAAGCGCATGGGCTTCCACGAGCCCCGCACCAAAGCGCAGGGCAAGACCGCCCAGGACCGCTTCCAGAAGGCCGTCGACCGCTTCGACCACTTCCTGATCCGCTCCGAGCACGACGTGCGCACCCTCGCCAAGGGCTTCCGGCTGCGCGACGAGGTGCTGCTGCGCACCGGCTACCCGCGCAACGACGCCCTGGTCGAGGCCCACCGCGCCGAGGCGCAGAGCGGGGAGCGCGTGCGCGGCCCGCTCGCCGCCGAGCTGGGCATCGACCCGGACAAGCGGGTGCTGCTGTACGCGCCGACGTTCCGGGCGAGCGCGGACGGCACGGTGGAGGGCTTCGAGTTCCCCTTCGACGTGGAGGAGTTCGCGGACCGGCTCGGCGACCGCTTCACGCTGCTGGTGCGCACCCACTACCTCAACAGCGTCTCGCTGCCGCCGTCGGTGGCGGGCCGGGTGGTCGACGTGTCCCGGCACCACGACATCACCCCGCTGCTGGCGCTCGCCGACGGGCTGATCACCGACTACTCGTCCGTGATGTTCGACTACGCGGTGCTGGACCGGCCGATGCTCTTCTTCGCGTACGACTACGAGAAGTACTCCACCGACATCCGCGGCACCTACTTCGACCTGAAGGAGAAGGCGCCCGGCCCCGTGGTGGCCACGGCGGACGAGCTGATGCAGGCCGTCTCCGCCTTCGACGAGGCCGACGCCAAGTACGCGGAGGCCCGGGAGCGTTTCCTCGCCGAGTTCGGCGAATACGACCGCGGGGACGCGGCCCGCCGGATCGTAGAGAAGTTCTTCACCAGGAGCGGCAAGTGACCCAGCAGCCCCACGAACCCGCGGCGCAGGGCGGCCGGGACGTCTTCATCGTCTCCAACAGCGTGGACGAGCTCGGCGGCGTGACCACCTGGTCCCACCAGATGGCCCGGCTCTTCACCGACCGGGGCCACCGGGTGCACATCGTCGGCATCGCCCCCGTCGCCGAGGAGATCCGCCAGCAGCTGCCGGAGGACCTCCCGTACGAGATGACCACCCTGTACGAGACCCACCCGCCCCGGGCCCGCCGCCTGCGCGGCCTCAAGGGCCGCCTCAACGCCCCGGAGCGGCGCCGGCAGGCGGCCCGCCGGGCGGGCATGCGCGCCAAGGCGGAGACCCTGAGCGCCCTCTTCCGGGCCGCCCGGCCCGGCGCCGTGGTCATCGTCACCCAGGTGTGGGCGATGGAGTGGGTGGCCCTCGCCGACACCAAGGGCCTGTCGGTCATCGGCATGAGCCACGAGTCCTTCGAGGCCAGCCAGACCTCCACCCGGGGCGCGCGGGTCCGCCGCTTCTACCCCGAGGTGGACCGCCTGCTGGTGCTCACCCCGGAGGACGCGGACCTGTGGATCCGGGCCGGCATGGAGAACGTGGCCAGCATGCCGAACCCGCTGCCGTTCATGCCGGACTCCCCCGCCCCCCGCACCGAGAAGGTCGTCGCGAGCGTCGGCCGCCTCGCCTTCGAGAAGGGCGTGGACCTGCTGCTCGACGCCTGGGCGGACGCGGCCCCGCGCCACCCGGACTGGACCCTGCGGATCTACGGGGCGGGCACCGAGGAGGCGACGCTCCGGGCGCACTGCACCTCGCTGGGCCTGGACGACTCCGTGGAGTGGATGGGCAGCACCGCCGACGTGCTGGGAGCGCTGCGCGGGGCGTCCGTCTTCGCGCAGGCCTCCCGGGCCGAGGGCTTCCCGATCACCCTGCTGGAGGCGATGGCCGCCGGCCTGCCGGTGGCCGCGTTCGACTGCGCGCCGGGCGTGCGGGAGATCGTGCGGCACGGCGAGGACGGGCTGCTGGCCCGCCTGGGCAACACGATGGAGCTGGCCGGGCACCTGGACGCCCTCATGTCGGACCGCGAGACGCGCGAGGCCCTCGGCGACGAGGCGTTCCGCAGCGTGCGACGCTACTCCCCCGCGGAGATCACCGACCGGTGGGAAGAGCTGTTCGCCTTCCTGGAGCGCTGACCCGCCCCGCGCCCGGTACGTACGAGGGAGCCGCCCGCCCCGGACCTGGTCCGGGGCGGGCGGCTCCCTCGTACGGGCGGTGCTCAGACCGTGTGGACGTCCCGGTGGTGGCCCGGGTGGCCGGGCTTGCGGTTGGCCTCCCAGCCGGCCCACGCCGAGGTGATCATCTCGCGGACGTCGTGCCGCGCCTTCCAGCCCAGCTCCGAGGCGATCCGGTCGGCCGAGGCGACCACCTTCGCCGGGTCACCGGGGCGCCGCGGGGTGACGACCGGTGCGTAGGTGTGCCCGGTGCCCGCGTTCAGCAGCTCGACCATCTCCTTGACGGAGACGCCCTCACCGCGGCCGATGTTGACGGTGAGGTCCTTGTACTCCCCCGCCGCACCCCACTCGGCGAGCCGGCGGGCCGCCACCACGTGCGCGTCCGCGAGGTCCTCCACGTGGATGTAGTCGCGGATGCAGGTGCCGTCCGGGGTCGGGTAGTCGTCGCCGAAGATGCGGGCGCCCTCGCCGGCGTCGTAGCGCTCGAAGACCATCGGCACCAGGTTGAAGACCCCGGTGTCCGCGAGCTCGGGGGCCGCCGCGCCGGCCACGTTGAAGTAGCGCAGGCAGGCGGTGGAGATGCCGTGCGCCTTGCCGGCGGCGCGGACCAGCCACTCGCCGGCCAGCTTGGTCTCCCCGTACGGGCTCAGCGGCCTGCACGGGGTCTCCTCGGTGACGGAGTCCACGTCGGGCATGCCGTACACGGAGGCGGAGGAGGAGAACAGGAAGTTGCGGATGCCCGCCGCCGCCACGGCCTCCAGCAGCACCGTGAGGCCCTGCACGTTCTCGCGGTAGTAGTACAGCGGCTTCTCGACGGACTCGCCGACCTGCTTCTTGCCGGCCAGGTGCACCACGCCGGTGATCTTGTGCGCGCGGATGGCCTCGTCCAGGGCGAGACGGTCCAGCACCGAGGCCGTCACCAGCGGGACTCCCTCCGGCACGCGGTCCTCCCGGCCCGTGGAGAGGTCGTCGAAGACCACGACCTTCTCACCCGCGAGCAGCATCGCCCGGACGACGTGCGCGCCGATGTATCCGGCGCCACCGGTGATCAGAAATGTCATGCGTATTCTCCCGAGCTCTAGCGTGACCTGCGCGTGCGGGCGCGGTCGAGGCGGTTGCGTACGAAGGTCAGCGCGCCCCCGGCACCGGGCGCGAGGCGCACGGCCAGCGCACCGGCGGCCGTGCGGTAGGGCTGCGCCAGCAGAACACCGTACCGGCTGCTGGGCAGGGCCCTGCGGCGGAGCAGACCGCCCAGGGGGCGCAGGGAGGTGTGCAGGGAGCTCCCATCGGCGCAGCGCACGCCCACCCGGACGTCCCACGCCTGCATCCCGCGCAGCCCCCGGCGGCGCCCCTCGGCGGCCAGCGCGGCCGGCCGGAAGGGCACCTCGGCACTCCACCCGTCCCCGTCGCCGGCGGCCCGCAGCTCCACCGGCCGCAGCAGGACGGGGTCGCCCCCCGCCCGGGGCGGGAAGCTCAGCTGGACGGTCTGCGGACCGGCCCCGGCGAGCCGCCCGTACAGGTCGCGCACCCGCAGCCGGAGGGCCCCCGCCCCCGCGGGCTCGGCGTCGACGGTGACGGGCAGCTCCGCCACCGGCAGGGCGTCGAGCCCGTCCAGCGGCACGGGCAGCTCCGCGCTCCACACCGGCTCCCCGGCCGCGTCACGCGCGTACGGCGGCAGCAGCCGCGCCGGATCGGCGGCGAACCGCATCAGCCGCTCCACGTCCCCGGGCGGGGTCTCCGCGGCCGCCAGCACCCGGGCCGCCCAGCGGGCACGGGCGGGCGCGGCGGCGACGTCGGCGGGGTCGAAGCCGGCCAGGTACTCGCGGGTCAGCGCCCACCAGGCGGCCCGGTACTCCGGGTCCTTGCCCAGCTCGCGCAGGTACATCCGCAGGTCGTAGTCGAGGAACTTCACCTGGCAGGCGCGGCCCAGCACCGGGGAGGCCGCGGCAAGGGTGCGGGAAGCCGTGCGGTGGGCCTCGACGCGCGAACGCCAGTTGCCGACGTCCTCACGGGCCAGGGAGATCGACACCTGGGCGGCGCTGCGGCGCACGTGCCACACGTAGACGAGGTCGCCGACGACCGCGATCCGGGGCCCGGCGGCCAGGACGCGGGAGGTGAAGACGAAGTCCTCGTACACGAACCGGCCGTCGGGGAAGCGGATCCCGTGCTCGTCGAGGAAGGCGCGGTCGTACAGCTTGTTCACGCAGAGGGTGTCGCGGACCAGCTCGGGCCGGTCCGCGGGCCGCTCGATGACGTCGCCCGGCGCGTACAGACCCGGCATCCAGGGCACCTCGCGGCCCTCGGGCAGCTCCCGGCGCACGCACGCGCCGACGGTGACGGGCGCCCGGTGCTCCTCGGCGGCCCGCAGCAGCGCCTCGGCGGCACCCGGCGGCAGGACGTCGTCGCTGTCCAGGAAGAGGACGTACGGGGAGGTCGCGGCGGCGATCCCGTCGTTGCGGGGGGTGCCGCAGCCGCCGCTGTTCTCCGTGCGGTGCAGGACCTTGAGGCGCGGGTGGGCCGCCGCCAGCTCGTCCAGCACGCCGGCGGTCCCGTCCGAGGAGGCGTCGTTCACCGCGATGACCTCGGCGACCACCGGGCCCTGGGCGAGGGCCGAGGAGACGGCCTCGCCCACGAGCCCGGCGTCGTTGTACGCGATCACCACCACCGAGACCGAGGGGCCCGCGGCGGTGTCACTGCTGGAATGGCTGCTGCTGCTCACCCGCAGGATCCTAGGCGAACGGCGTAAAGCCGACTTCAAAGCCGGCCCTCCGCCGCCCCCGCCCGGTCAGAAGGGACGGAACTCGTCGTACTCCTTCTGGGCCGAGTCGCCCCGGCGGGCTTCCTTCTCGTTGCGGCGCTGGGTCGCCGGACGCGGAGCCTCCAGGCGGTGGTCCTCACCGCGGCGGCCCAGCATCTCGGCGCCGGCCATCACGGTCGGCTCCCAGTCGAAGACGACCGCGTTCTCCTCGGAACCGATCGCGACGCCGTCGCCCGCCTTGGCACCGGCCTTCTTCAGCGCGTCCTCGACACCGAGGCGGTTGAGCCGGTCGGCGAGGTAGCCGACGGCCTCGTCGTTGTTGAAGTCGGTCTGGCGGACCCAGCGCTCCGGCTTCTCGCCGCGCACCCGGTACACGTCCTCGACCTCGTCGTAGGTGACGGTGAATCCGGCGTCGTCCACGGCCTTCGGGCGGATGACGATGCGGGTCGCCTCCTGCTTGGGCTTGCGGGCGCGCGCCTTGGCGACGACCTCGGCGAGGAAGTAGGAGAGCTCCTTCAGACCCGTACGGGCGACGGCGGAGACCTCGAACACCTTGTAGCCGCGGGCCTCCAGGTCCGGGCGGACCATGTCCGCGAGCTCCTGGCCGTCGGGGATGTCGACCTTGTTCAGGACGACGAGGCGCGGACGCTCCTCCAGACCGCCGCCGTAGATCTTGAGCTCTTCCTCGATGACGTCGAGGTCGGCCACGGGGTCGCGGTCGGTCTCCAGGGTGGCCGTGTCCAGCACGTGCACGAGGACGGAGCAGCGCTCGACGTGGCGCAGGAACTCCAGGCCGAGGCCCTTGCCCTGGCTGGCACCGGGGATCAGGCCCGGGACGTCGGCGATGGTGTAGACGGTCGAGCCGGCGGTGACCACGCCCAGGTTCGGGACGAGGGTGGTGAAGGGGTAGTCCGCGATCTTCGGCTTGGCGGCGGAGAGCACCGAGATCAGCGAGGACTTGCCTGCGCTCGGGAAGCCGACCAGCGCCACGTCGGCGACGGTCTTCAGCTCCAGGACGATGTCGCCGCTGTCACCGGGGACGCCGAGGAGGGCGAAGCCGGGCGCCTTGCGGCGGGCGGAGGAGAGCGCGGCGTTGCCGAGGCCGCCGCGGCCGCCCTCGGCGGCGACGTACGTGGTGCCCTGGCCGACGAGGTCGGCGAGGACGTTGCCCTGCTTGTCGAGGACGACGGTGCCGTCCGGCACGGGCAGGACGAGGTCCTGGCCGTCCTTGCCGGAGCGGTTGCCGCCCTCGCCGGGCTTGCCGTTGGTGGCCTTGCGGTGCGGGCTGTGGTGGTAGTCCAGCAGGGTGGTGATCGCCTGCTCCACCACCAGGATCACGTCACCGCCACGGCCGCCGTTGCCGCCGTCGGGGCCGCCGAGCGGCTTGAACTTCTCCCGGTGTACGGAGGCGCAGCCGTGGCCCCCGTTACCCGCGGCGACGTGCAGCTCGACGCGGTCCACGAAGGTGGTCATGGGTGTTCCTCCAGATACATACGGGAATGTCCCGGGCAGGCCTTG
Organism: Streptomyces racemochromogenes; assembly: GCF_039535215.1. Lineage (GTDB taxonomy): Bacteria > Actinomycetota > Actinomycetes > Streptomycetales > Streptomycetaceae > Streptomyces > Streptomyces racemochromogenes. The sequence continues at coordinate 4,677,759 of NZ_BAAAWT010000001.1, read as the reverse complement.
CTGCCCATTAAACGTGTCTATGTGACAACGCGCCGAGGGCGGACCTCTCTTCCCGGCGCCTGCCGGAAAGAGCTGAGATCCGCCCTCGGGGTGTTACGAACGCGTGTGATTCAGCAGGAGCTGGATCAGGCGGCCGGAACGATGTTGACGACCTTGCGGCCACGGTGCGTACCGAACTGCACCGCACCCGGCAGCAGCGCGAACAGCGTGTCGTCGCCACCGCGACCGACGCCCGCACCCGGGTGGAAGTGGGTGCCGCGCTGGCGGACGAGGATCTCGCCGGCGGAGACGACCTGACCGCCGAAGCGCTTCACGCCGAGCCGCTGAGCATTGGAATCGCGCCCGTTCCGGGTGGACGATGCGCCCTTCTTGTGTGCCATGTCTCAGTCCCTCTTACTTCGCAGCCGTGGGGATACCGGTGACCTTGATCGCCGTGTACTGCTGACGGTGACCCTGGCGACGGCGGTAGCCGGTCTTGTTCTTGTAGCGCAGGATGTCGATCTTGGCGCCCTTGGTGTGGTCCACGACCTCGGCCGTGACCTTGATCCCGGCCAGCACCCACGGGTCGCTGGTCACGGCGTCGCCGTCGACAACGAGCAGGGTCGAGAGCTCGACCGTGTCGCCAGCCTTGGCAGTGGAAATCTTGTCAACCTCAACGATGTCGCCGACAGCAACCTTGTGCTGGCGACCACCGCTGCGCACGATGGCGTACACGCGGATCTCTCTCTCACTCGGGACGGATGCTCCTGAAGCCAGCCGCTCACACGGGCCGGGGCCCACGGTGATCCGGATTGGACGAGCGGCCTCTCCCGTGACCCGGCCGCTTGCGCGGTCGTCCGGGAGGAAGGTGCTCAGGAGCGCGACGCACGCTGAACGGAAAATCGTCCAAGACACGCCGACGGTCTAGGTTACGGGGCTGGTTCCGGAGGGTCAAACCGGGCCCCGCAGCACCGTGGACCCCGCCCGGAGGCGGGGTCCACGGTCACGGAACGGATCAGGCCTCGGTCGGAGCCGTGACGGACGGAGCGTTCTGCTCCGCCGCCGCGGTCTTCTTCGTGGCCCGCTTCGCCGTGGTCTTCTTGGCCGTCGCCTTCTTCGCGACGGTCTTCTTGGCGGCCGCGGCCTTCTTGGCCGGAGCCTTCTTCGCCGTGGTGGCCGCCTTCTTGGCCGGAGCCTTGCGGGCGGCCTTCTTCGCGGGAGCCGGCGCCTCGGCCTCGGCCTCGGCTGCCGGGGCCTCGGCCGGGACGGCCTCCGCGACCGGCTCGGCGGCCGGGGTCTCGACGACCACGACGGCGGCCTCGGCCGCACCCGCGGGCGCGGTGGCCTTGCGGACGGCGCGACGGCGCGGACGGGCCGGGGCGGCCTCCACGACGGGCTCGGCCGGGGTCTCGACGACGGGCTCGGGCTGGGCCTCGGGCTCGACGACGGGCTCCTCGACCACGGGCACCGCCACCGGCTCGGCGACGGCCTCAACGACCGGCTCCGGCTCGGCCACGGCCACCGGCTCCTCGGCCACGACGGGCTCCGGCTCCGGGGCGGTCGCCTTGCGCGTCGCCCGGCGACGGGTACGGCCCTTCGGCGCGGCCTCCTCCACCGGCGCGGCGGGGACCGCCTCGACCGTCTCGGAGGCCGCCACGGCCTCGGCGACGACCTCGGCGGCCGGCTCCAGCACCGTGTCCGCGGGCTCGGTGACCGGCTCCGCCTCCACCACCGGGGCCACCGGCGCGGGAGCGGCCGGCGCCGGGGCGGCGTACCGCTCGGCACCGCGCGGGGCACCCGCCGGAGCGGTCGCCTTGCGGGTCGCACGGCGACGGTTGCGGCGCCCGCTGATGCCCGCGGCGGCCTCGGCCTCGGCCGGGCTGCTGTACAGCTCCTCGTCCGGCACGAACGCCGGCTCCGGAAGGGCGCGCGGAGCGGCGATCTCCGCGGCCACCTCGGCCTCGGTCTCGGCTTCCAGCACCTCGGCCTCGGCGGTCTCGACCGTCTCCGCCTCGTGCCCGTGCTCGTGCTCGTGCTCCACGGCGCGGCCACCGCGGCGCTTGGCGCGCTTGCCGTTGCCACCGCCGCCGACCGCGGTCGGGGTCTCCATGTGCACGATCACACCGCGGCCGTTGCAGTGGACGCAGGTCTCGGAGAAGGACTCCAGCAGACCCTGGCCCACCCGCTTGCGGGTCATCTGCACCAGGCCAAGCGAGGTGACCTCGGCCACCTGGTGCTTGGTGCGGTCACGGCCCAGGCACTCCAGCATGCGCCGCAGCACCAGGTCGCGGTTGGACTCCAGGACCATGTCGATGAAGTCGATGACGACGATGCCGCCCAGGTCGCGCAGCCGCAGCTGGCGCACGATCTCCTCGGCCGCCTCCAGGTTGTTCCTGGTGACGGTCTCCTCGAGGTTGCCGCCCTGACCGGTGAACTTGCCGGTGTTGACGTCGATGACGATCATCGCCTCGGTCTTGTCGATCACGAGGGAGCCGCCCGAGGGCAGCCACACCTTGCGGTCGAGCGCCTTGGCGAGCTGCTCGTCGATCCGGTACGTCGCGAAGACGTCGACCTCGGAGGTCCAGCGGGACAGCCGGTCGGCCAGGTCCGGGGCCACGTGGTTCACGTAGCCGTGGATGGTCTCCCAGGCACTGTCACCACTGATGATGACCTTGGAGAAGTCCTCGTTGAAGATGTCGCGCACGACGCGGACCGTCATGTCCGGCTCGCCGTACAGCAGGCTCGGCGACGAGGTCGTGATCTGCTTCGACTTCTTCTGGATGTCCTCCCACTGCGCCTGCAGACGCTCGACGTCGCGGCGCAGCTCGTCCTCGCTCGCACCCTCGGCGGCGGTGCGCACGATGACGCCCGCGTCCTCGGGGACGATCTTCTTGAGGATGGTCTTCAGACGCGCGCGCTCGGTGTCGGGCAGCTTGCGGCTGATACCGGTCATCGAGCCCTCGGGCACGTACACCAGGTAGCGGCCGGGCAGCGAGACCTGGCTGGTCAGACGGGCGCCCTTGTGGCCGATCGGGTCCTTGGTGACCTGCACCAGGACCGACTGGCCGGACTTCAGGGCGGACTCGATGCGGCGCGGCCCGTTGGCCATGCCGAGCGCCTCGAAGTTGACCTCACCGGCGTACAGGACGGCGTTGCGGCCCTTGCCGATGTCGATGAAGGCGGCCTCCATCGACGGCAGCACGTTCTGGACCTTGCCCAGGTAGACGTTGCCGACGTACGAGGTGGCCTCTTCCTTGTTGACGTAGTGCTCGACGAGCACGTTGTCCTCGAGGACGCCGATCTGGGTGCGCTCACCGGACTGGCGGACGACCATCACGCGCTCGACGGCCTCGCGGCGCGCCAGGAACTCGGCCTCGGTGATGATCGGCACGCGGCGGCGGCCCTGCTCGCGGCCCTCGCGGCGGCGCTGCTTCTTCGCCTCCAGACGGGTCGAGCCCTTGATGGACTGCACCTCGTCGGACGGCTCGGCCTTCTCGCGTGCCGGGCGCGGCTCGCGGACCTTGAGCACGGTGCGGACACCGTCCTCCTCGCCCGCCTCGACCTCGACGGCACCGTCACCGCTGCGGCGGCGACGACGGCGGCGGCGACGGCTGGAGGTGGAGGCGAGGGCGTCGTCGCCCTCCTCGTCCTCTTCGTCCTGGTCGGCTTCCTGCGGCTCGGCCTCCTGCGCGGCGGCCTCGCCCTCGGTCTCCTCGTACCCGGACTCGTCCAGGTCGGCGGCCTCCCCGCGACGGCGGCGACGGCCACCGCGACGGCGGCGGCGCGACGGGCGCTCACCCGACTCGTCCGACTCGTCCTCGTCGAAGCCGTCGGCCTCGGCCTCCGGCTCCTCCTCGACGAGCTCCGGCTCGGCCGCGGGCACGGGCTCGGCGACGGCGCCGCGACGGCGGCGACGGCGGCCGGCGGGCTGCGCGGCGGGGGCCTGGACCTCGGCGGCGGCCTCGGCCTCGGCCTCTTCCTCCTCCTCGGCCTCCTCCGCCGAAGCGGCGGCGGCAGCGGCCGCGGCGGCCATGGCCGCGGTCTCCGGGGTCTGGAACATCGGCTCGGCGAAGACCGGAGCCTGGAAGACGGCCACGGCCGGACGCGCGGCACGGCGGGCGGCGCGGTTCGGGGCGGCCTCCGGCGCGGCGGCGGCCGGAGCGGGCTGGGCGGCGGCGGGGGCGGCCGGGGCCGAGGCGCGGGTGGCGCGGCGGCGGCCGCGCTTGGGGGCGTCCACGGCGTCGGCGACGGTGACGGCGCGGGTGGCGGCCTTCGGGGCCTCCTCCGCGACGGCCCGTACCTCTTCCTCGGCCTCCTCCTCGTCCTCCACGGCGGGGGCGGCCTCGGCCACGGGGGCCGGAGCGGCGACGGCACGGGTGGCACGGCGGCGGGCACGCGGGGCGGGGGCGGCCGGGGCCTCCTCCTCCACCGGCGCGGGAGCCGGCGCGGCCTCCACGACGACCTCGGCGGCCTCGGCGGCCGGAGCGGCGACGGCACGGGTCGCACGGCGGCGGGCACGCGGGGCGGGGGCGGCCGGAGCCTCCTCCACGGCCGGCGCGGCAGCGGCGGCGGGCGCGGCCTCCACCACGACCTCGGCGGCCTCGACGACCTCGGCGGCCGGAGCGGTGGCGGCACGGGTGGCACGGCGGCGGGCACGCGGGGCGGGAGCGGCCGGAGCCTCCTCCTGCACCGGCGCGGGAGCGGCGGCCGGCGCGGCCTCCGCAGCGGCTTCGGCGGCCTCGGGCGCCGGAGCGGTGGCGGCACGGGTCGCACGGCGGCGGGCGCGCGGGGCGGGAGCGGCCGGAGCCTCCTCCTCCACCGGCGCCGCAGCGGCGGCCGGCGCGGCCTCCACAACGACCTCGGCGGCCTCGGCGGCCGGAGCGGCGACGGCACGGGTCGCACGACGACGCGTACGCGGAGCGGGTGCGGCCGGAGCCTCCTCCACGGCCGGCGCCGCAGCGGCGGCGGGCGCGGCCTCCACGGGCGCCTCGGCGACGGCGCCGCCGGGCGGCCCGGCCGGCCGGGAAGCCGCTCGGCGACGCCTGCGCGGGGGCAGGTTGTCGCTGGGGCTGCCACTGTCGGCGGCGGGGGTGTTGTCGTTGTCGTTGTTGAGCATGCGGGGTTCTCCCGTCACGCTCCCGGGCGCCGCGGCTGACGTCCGGTCCGGCACGGCTCCGCGCGATGGGGCGCGGAACCGGCCTCCGGGGCGCGTTCGCCACACGGGAGCTGTAGTCCATGGCCGCCGGTTCCGTACGTGTTGTCCGTACGGCCTGGCGGAAGTCTTCAGGTCAGTGCGCTGCCCGACCCAGGTGGCTCCCGAGTTCCAGGGCGGCGCGACGACGACGGTCCTTACGCGGCGGGACCTTCCGGCGCCTTCGCGTCGGCGTTCACGGCGGCCGTGGGTGGGGCGGCCGTGACAGCCTCGCGGTCGGGCGCGAGCGGGTCGGTCACCGTGCCGGACTCCTCGTCGAAGAGCCCCTGCGCCAGCCTGGTCACCGCTGCGGGGACCGGCGGCGCCAGGTCGGCCACAGCTTGGAGACCGGACAGGACGTCGTCGGGTCGCACGGCAGGTGTCAAATGCCGAACAACCAGCCGCAGTATCGCACAGGCATTGTCCAGCGGCCTATCAACCTGGGCAGGAAGGGCTTCGAGGCTGACGACGGCGCCGCGGGTGTCGAAGGTCCGCATGCCGTTCTTGGTCCGGCGCTGCACCTCCACCGTCTCGGCGGCGAGGAAGACCTCCACCGCCCGCGCGGCGTCGGCGGGCTCGACGCCCTCCAGGCGCAGCTCCCAGACGGAGGCCGTCAGCCGGTCCGCGAGCCCGGAGGTCCGGGCCTCGACGGCGTCGACGATGTCCAGGCCGACCGGCATCGACTCGTCGAGCAGCTCGCGGAGCTTCTCGGGGTCGCGGTGCTGGGCGAGGCCGATCTCCAGGTACTCGGCCTCACTGCCGGTCCCGGTGGGAGCGGCGTTCGCGTACGAGACGCGGGGGTGCGGGGTGAAGCCCGCCGAGTACGCCATGGGCACCTCGGCGCGGCGCAGGGCGCGTTCGAAGGCGCGCTGGAAGTCTCGGTGGCTGGTGAACCGGAGGCGGCCACGCTTGGTGTAGCGCAGTCGGATGCGCTGCACCACCGGTGCGGGAGGCGGGCCTTCGGGCTGTCGCTTGCCCAGGGGTTCTTCTCCTTGTGCGGGGCGTCGCGGCTCGCGCGTCGCCCTGAGGTCTGTCGACCCGTCCGGCTCACCCCCGCCGTTTGCGCGGGGAGATCTCGGGAGCGGGTGCCGCGTCGGCGGCTGTCGTACTACCCAGAGTACGCGCCCGTGACCTCGTCGGTTCCCCCGGCGGCCCCCCGAACAGCAGGCGGCGCACATCGGCCCGCGCCTCGCGCACCGCGGCGCGGGCGGTGCGCCACACCTCGCGCACGGCGTGCCCGACGGGTGTGGCCACCTGCCGGTACACCCACGCGGCGGGCCGGGCGACCCAGCCGCGCCACAGCCGGCGCAGGCCGCGGCCGAGGGCGCGCAGGATCCGGCCGGCGAGGTGCCAGGCGCCGACGAGGAGCTCCCCGAGCGGCAGGAGGACGTACCGGTACAGCAGGGTGAGCGGCGGCAGGAGCAGGTACCGCCCCACCCAGGCCGCTCCGTGCCCGGCCGGTACGAGCACGTTCCGCCCCACCCAGGCCAGCCCGTGCCCGGCCGGCACGACCGCGTACCGCCACGCACCCACCCATGGCCAGACGAACACCAGCATGCCGAGCCCGCGCACCAGCCACCGCAGTCCGTGCCCGACGGGCGTCAGCACCTCCCGGTACAGCCATCCCGTCGGCAGCACCACCACGTGCCGCAGCACCCAGGCAATCCCGGTCCCGGCCGGCACCAGCACGTACCGCCCGAGGGCCACGCACAGCCAGGCGGTCCCGAGCCCGAGCGGCCGCAGCAGGTACCGGTAGGCCACCTCGCCGACGGGCACGGCGACGTAACGCCACAGCCCCACCCACGGCCAGTAGAAGAGGACGAGCAGCAGCGGCCGCAGCAGGTACCGCCACACCCGCACCAGGACCCACCCGGCAGCGTCCCCGAGCGGCGCCAGCACATGCCTGCGCGCACCCCGCGCCGCCACCACGAGCAGGTCCCACAGGGCCCGCACCGGCAGCACCACGAGCACGGCGACGACCTTCACGGGCACCCGGACCACCCCGGCCAGACACCCGCCCCCACCAGGCGCGGCCTGCGCCTTCTCCATCTGCATGCCGCTAAGGACACCAGATCCCGCGCTTCCGTTGCGCCGCGGTCCCGCCCATCCGTCGATCGACCCGGGCTCGGCCGTCAGCCGACTCCCCTACCGAGAATTTGACATTCGGTGCTCACGGATACCACCACTTCCCCCTTACGCCAGCCGGGGCCACCAGGCGCCCGTCGAAGAGCGGTGGCCAAGGACCTGGTCCGCGCGGGCATCACCTGCAAGGTCACGAGGACCAGGGTCCGGAAGGTCCGCGCCCCGCAGGTCCATATGGAGCTCGTCATACCTGAGGACGCGCGCCGACTCCTCGTGATCACCAGGGACGGGTTCGCGTCCGGGCCCGGGAAACGTGAATGCCCCTGCCTTGTGCCAGGGGCATTCACTCAACGTCACGACTTGGGGTTGTCGCCCACCACGCTCAGTGGGAGCAGCTTCTTGCCCGTCGGTCCGATCTGAATTTCGGTCTGGAGCGCAGGGCACACCCCACAGTCGAAGCACGGGGTCCAGCGGCAGTCCTCGACCTCGGTCTCGTCGAGGGCGTCCTGCCAGTCCTCCCAGAGCCAGTCCTTGTCCAGGCCCGAGTCCAGGTGGTCCCAGGGCAGGACCTCCTCGTACGTGCGCTCGCGGGTCGTGTACCAGGCCACGTCCACGCCGTACGCCGGCAGGGTCTTCTCCGCCGCCCGCATCCAGCGGTCGTACGAGAAGTGCTCGCGCCAGCCGTCGAAGCGGCCGCCGTCCTCGTAGACCGCGCGGATGACGTCGCCGATGCGGCGGTCGCCGCGCGAGAGGAGGCCCTCGACGATGCCCGGCTTGCCGTCGTGGTAGCGGAAGCCGATGGAGCGGCCGTACTTCTTGTCGCCGCGGATCTTGTCGCGGAGCTTGCCGAGACGGGCGTCCGTCTCCTCCGCCGAGAGCTGCGGGGCCCACTGGAAGGGGGTGTGGGGCTTGGGGACGAAGCCGCCGATCGACACCGTGCAGCGGATGTCGTTCTGGCCGGAGACCTCGCGGCCCTTGGCGATGACGTTGACCGCCATGTCACCGATCTGGAGTACGTCCTCGTCGGTCTCGGTCGGCAGGCCGCACATGAAGTACAGCTTCACCTGGCGCCAGCCGTTGCCGTACGCGGTGGCGACGGTACGGATCAGGTCCTCTTCCGAGACCATCTTGTTGATGACCTTGCGCATGCGCTCGGAGCCGCCCTCGGGGGCGAAGGTCAGACCGGAGCGGCGGCCGTTGCGGGTCAGCTCGTTCGCCAGGTCCACGTTGAACGCGTCCACGCGGGTCGACGGGAGGGACAGGCCCACCTTGTCGTCCGAGTAGCGGTCCGCGAGACCCTTGGCGATGTCGGCGATCTCCGTGTGGTCCGCGGAGGACAGGGAGAGCAGGCCGACCTCCTCGAAGCCGGTCGCCTTGAGGCCCTTCTCGACCATTTCGCCGATGCCGGTGATGCTTCGCTCCCGCACGGGGCGCGTGATCATGCCGGCCTGGCAGAAGCGGCATCCGCGGGTGCAGCCGCGGAAGATCTCCACGGACATGCGCTCGTGGACGGTCTCGGCGAGCGGGACCAGGGGCTGCTTGGGGTAGGGCCACTCGTCGAGGTCCATGACGGTGTGCTTGGAGACGCGCCACGGAACGCCGGAGCGGTTCGGGACGACACGGCCGATGCGGCCGTCCTCCAGGTACTCGACGTCGTAGAAGCCCGGGATGTAGACGCTGCCGGTCTTCGCGAGGCGCAGCAGCACCTCCTCGCGGCCGCCGGGGCGGCCCTCGGCCTTCCAGGTGCGGATGATCTCGGTCATGTCGAGGACGGCCTGCTCGCCGTCGCCGATGATGGCCGCGTCGATGAAGGCCGCGATCGGCTCGGGGTTGAAGGCCGCGTGGCCGCCCGCGAGCACGATGGGGTGGTCGACCGTACGGTCCTTGGCCTCCAGCGGGATGCCCGCGAGGTCCAGGGCCGTGAGCATGTTGGTGTAGCCCAGCTCCGTGGAGAAGGACAGGCCGAACACGTCGAAGGCGGAGACGGGGCGGTGGCTGTCGACGGTGAACTGGGGCACCTGGTGCTCGCGCATCAGGGCTTCCAGGTCCGGCCACACCGAGTACGTGCGCTCGGCGAGGACGCCCTCGCGCTCGTTCAGCACCTCGTAGAGGATCATGACGCCCTGGTTGGGCAGGCCCACCTCGTAGGCGTCCGGGTACATGAGCGCCCAGCGGACGTCACAGGACTCCCACGGCTTCACGGTGGAATTGAGCTCACCACCGACGTACTGGATGGGCTTCTGCACATGCGGGAGCAGAGCTTCGAGCTGTGGGAAGACCGACTCGGACATCACGCGACTTTCGTGAAGCGGGCAGGGGGCGACTCTCAAGCGTACCTTGAGGGCCGGATACCCCCGCCCACGTGATCACTTGAGGGCGGCCCGCAGCCCGGGGGCGGCCGCCTCGGCCCAAGCGGCGGGGAGGGCGCGTTCGACGCGTTCCGCGCGGGCTTCCTCGCGGCCGTGGAGCAGGCCCCAGGTGAAGGAGGGTTCGCCGGCGCCGTGGGCCTGGTGGGCCAGTTCGCGCAGGGCGGCGCGGGCGACGACGCTGTCCTGGTGCTCGCCGAGCAGGCTCTGGACGCCCTTCATGGCCTTGGCGAACTTCCGGGCGGGTTTCCCCAGGGCGGGCTCGGCGGCTTCGGCGGCGTAGCGGGCGCGTTTGGCGGCCTTGCGGGCCTGGTGGAGGGCGCGGTCGGCTTCCTGGCCGGGGTCCAGGGAGAGCGCGTGCTCGACGCGGGAGGCGAGTCGGGCGTAGTCGCGGAGCACGGCCTTGGGCAGGGCCTTGGCGGCGGGCTTGGCGGCGCCGGGCAGCAGGGGCGGGTCGGTGAGGAGGGCTTCGAGGGTGTCGAGGAGGGTGAGGTGGCGGGGGCTGTCGAGGACCGTGAGGGCGCGGCGGCGCGAGGCGGCGCGGCGGGTGGTGTTCCAGGTGCGCAGGCGCCCACGGACGGGTCCGGCCTGGAGGGGGCGGGGGAGGTCGGCGAGGGCGGTCCGGAAGTGTTCGTGGAGGACCTCGCGGTCGCGGTCGGCGCCGAGTTCCGTGCCGAGGCGGCGCAGTTCTTCCCCGATGGGGTCGGTGACCTCGCGGTCGAGGACCTTGCGGTTTGTCTTGAGGGCGCTGCGCAGGCGGCGGGAGGCGACGCGCATCTGGTGGACGGCGTCGGGCTGGTCGCGGCGGACGCCGGGGTCGTGGGTGATCAGGGCGGTGACCTGTTCGCGCAGGTACGCCAGGACGTGCGCGCCGGCGGTTCCCTCGTCGGCCGGGTCGGGGCGGGGGCGGGCGGGGGGCTCGTCGCCGGTCTCGGCGAGGGCGCGGGCGAGTTTGGAGGGGGCGGCGGAGACCTTGAGCCCGGCGTTCCCGAAGGCCTTCTCGACGGCGTCGAGGAGGGCGGGGTCGGTGCCGTCGGCGAGTTCCACCTCGACCTCGGTCCAGGTGGCGGTGGTGTCCCGGTGCTCGGCGGTGACCTGGTCGGTGGTGAGTTCGGCGAGGAGGGCGCCGTCGGCGTCGAGGAGGTGGCTGGTCCGGCGGGAGGAGAGGAGCCGGACCATGGGTTCGAGGGGGGCGTCCCGGACGCGGGAGCGGACGAGGTCGGCGAGGGGGCCGGGGACGGTGTCGCCGAGGGGGGCGGTGACCTCGTCGCGTACGCCGGGGGCGACGGGGAGTTTGAGGTGCCAGCCGGAGTCGTGGCCGCCGGTGCGGCGGCGCAGGGTGAGGCCGTCGGCGGCGAGCCGCTGGTCGGGGGTGTCGTAGTAGACGGCGTCGAGGTCGGTGACGCCCTGGTCGACGACGGCGGCGATGCCGGCCGTGCCGGTGAGGTCGGGGACTCCGCGCTGCTCCGCCCCGGGCGTCGTGAACTCGAATTTCCGCTCGATTTCGCGCTTCGTGTCCGCCATGGACCGAATCTAGTCCGGATCGGTGCGCAGTGGGAGGCCGCCTCGGCGTCCGGCGGAAGGCCTCCCACCGCTTGGGGTGCGCGTCAGGCCGAGAGGGGCCGTTGCACCTTGATCGACTGGAGTAGGCCGATGGCCACCCAGACGGCGAACATCGACGAGCCTCCGTAGGAGACGAAGGGCAGGGGCAGGCCGGCGACGGGCATGATGCCGAGGTTCATCCCGATGTTCTCGAAGGCCTGGAAGGCGAACCAGGCGATGATCCCGGCGGCCACGATGGTGCCGTACAGCTCGGTGGTGGCGCGGGCGATCATGCAGGCGCGCCACAGGACGACGCCGAGGAGGCCGAGGATGAGGATGCCGCCGACGAAGCCGAGTTCCTCGCCGGCGACGGTGAAGACGAAGTCGGTCTGCTGTTCGGGGACGAACTGTCCGGTGGTCTGCGGGCCCTTGAAGAGGCCGGAGCCGGTCAGGCCGCCGCCGCCGATGGCGATGCGGGCCTGGTTGGTGTTGTAGCCGGCGCCGGAGGGGTCGAGCTCGGGGTTGGCGAAGGCGGCGAAGCGGTTGATCTGGTACTGGTCGAGGACGCCGAGCTGCCAGATGAGGAGGGCCCCGGCCGTGCCGGCGCCCATCAGGCCGAGGACCCAGCGGTTGGAGGCGCCGGAGGCGAGCAGCACGCCGAGCACGATGACGACCATGACCATGACGGATCCGAGGTCGGGCATCAGCATGACGATGCCCATGGGGGCGGCGGCCAGGCAGAGGGCCTTGACGACGGTGCGGTGCTCGGGATGTTCGAGGTCGCCGGCGTCGACCCGGGCCGCCAGCAGCATCGCCATCACCAGGATGATCGTGACCTTCACGAACTCCGAGGGCTGGAGCGAGAAGCCGCCGCCGATGACGATCCAGGCGTGGGCGCCGTTGATGGTGGCGCCGAGCGGGGTGAGGACGGCGGTGACGAGGACGAGCGAGAGCCCGTAGAGGACCGGGACGGCGCCCCGCAGGTTGCGGTGGCCGAGGAGGACCGTCCCGATCATCAGTACGAGGCCGATGCCGGTGTTGAGCAGGTGGCGCCAGAGGAAGTACTGCGGGTCGCCCTGGTTGAGGGTGTCCCGGTGGCGGGTGGCGGACCAGACGAGCAGGGCACCGGTCAGGGACAGGCCGAGCGCCGACAGCAGTATCGGCCAGTCGAGCCGGCGCAGGACCGAGTCGCGGGCCGTCAGCCGGGCGAGCGTGCCCTTCTGGGGCGCGTACCGGGACACGGAGAAGTTGTTCGCGGTCTGCATCATCACGTCTCAGTCATGCCGCAGGGGCGGCGGGCCGGCGAGCACGGGCGGCGTCAGCTCCTCCGGGGACGGGGGCACGTACGGCTTGATCTCGGGGGAGTCGATGGTGCCGTCGGGGTGGACGGTGGGCAGCTGTGCCTGCGGCTTGGGCAGGAGGGCCTTGCCGGTCTCCTTGCCGTCCATGGTGAGCCCGTACATCGCGTTGTAGATGTTGCGGACGGCGGGGCCGGAGGCGCCGGAGCCGGTGCCGCCCTGGGAGATCGTCATCACGATGGTGAAGTCGTCGGTGTAGGTCGCGAGCCACGAGGTGGTCTGCTTGCCGTAGACCTGGGCGGTGCCGGTCTTGGCGCGCAGCGGGATCTTGTCCAGGGGCCAGCCGATGAACCGCCAGGCGGCGGTGCCGCCGGGTTCGACGACCATGCGCAGGCCCTTGTCGAGGTCGCCGATGGTCTTGGCGTCAACGGGCAGTTTGCCGTGGGACTGGGGCTTGATCTCCTCGACCTTGCCCTGGGGGCTGACGACGGCCTTGCCGACGGTGGGGTTGTAGAGGGTGCCGCCGTTGCTGATGGCGGCGTAGGCGGTGGCCATCTGGATGGGGGTGACGAGGACGTCGCCCTGGCCGATGGCGAAGTTGATGCTGTCGTAGGCCTTGAGCTGGTTGCCTTCGAGGCAGCTCTCGTAGGCGATCTGCTCGACGTAGGTGCCGCCCTTCTTGCCCTGCTTGCACCAGGAGTCCTTGTTGGCCTCCCAGAAGCTCTGCTTCCAGTGGCGGTCGGGGATGCGGCCGCTGACCTCGTTGGGCAGGTCGATGTGGGTCTCGGAGCCGAGTCCGAACTCGCGGGCGGTCCGGTAGAACCAGTCGTGCGGGTTCTTGGGCTCGAGGCCGCCGTCGCGCTGCCACTCCTTGTGGCCGAGGGCGTAGAAGACGGTGTTGCAGGAGAACTTGAGGGCTTCGCCGAGGGTGATGGGGCCGTGGCCCTTGGACTCGAAGTTGGCGAAGCTGCGGCCGCCCATGTTGTAGGAGGCGCTGCAGTTGTACTTGTCGTCGAAGCCGTAGCCGGCGCGGACGGCGGCGCTGGCGGAGACCACCTTGAAGATGGAGCCGGCGGGGGCCTGGCCCTGGATGGCCCGGTTGAGGAGGGGGTAGTTGGAGTCCTTGCTGGTGAACTTGGCGTAGTCCTGGCCGGAGATCCCGCCGACCCAGACGTTGGGGTCGTAGTCGGGCTGGGAGGCCATGGCGACGACGCGGCCGGTCTTGGTCTCCATGACGACGACGGCCCCGGAGTCGGCTTCGTACTTGCGGCCGGTGATGTTGTCGGTCTCGTTGCGGACGACCTTCATCGCCTCGGCGAGCTCGTACTCGGCGACGGCCTGGACGCGGGCGTCGATGCTGGTGACGAGGGTGGATCCGGCGATGCCGGGGTCGGACTTGGTCTCGCCCATGACGCGGCCGAGGTTGTCGACCTCGTACGAGGTCACCTGGGCCTTGCCGCGCAGCTCCTTGTCGTACGTGCGCTCGATGCCGGAGCGGCCGACCTGGTCGGAGCGCAGGTGCGGCGAGTCGGTGTTCTTGGCCTTCTGGATCTCGTCGTCGGTGACGGGCGAGAGGTAGCCGAGGACCTGGGCGGCGCGGCCGCCGCCGACGGCCGGGTAGCGGCGTACGGCGGTGGGTTCGGCGGTGATGCCGGGGAAGTCCTCGGGGCGTTCGCGGATCTGGAGGGCCTGCTGGGTGGTGGCCTCGGTGGTGACGGGGATCGGCTGGTAGGGGGAGCCGTTCCAGCAGGGCTTGGGGGTCTGGGAGTCGCAGAGCCGGATTTTGTCCATGACGTCCTGCGGCTTCATGTCGAGGACTCCGGCGAGGCGGGTCAGTACGGCCTTGCCCCGGTCCTTTATCCGCATCAGCTCGGTGCGGGAGGCGGAGACGACGAGGCGGGTCTCGTTGTCGGCGAGGGGGACGCCGCGGGCGTCGAGGATGTCGCCGCGCACGGCGGGCTGCACCACGCGCTGGACGTGGTTGCTGCGGGCCTCGTCGGCGTATTCGTGGCCGTTGCGGATCTGGAGGTACCAGAGGCGGCCGCCGAGGGTGAAGAGCAGGGAGAAGACGAGGATCTGGATGATGACGAGCCGGATCTGCACCCGGGGGGTGCGGCCGGTCTCGGGAATGTTGGTCATGCCTGGTGCTCCCCCGTCACAGCTTCTTGACGTTCTTCACGCCTTTGACGCCCTTTATCCGCACCGCCCGGTTGGCGCGGCCGCGGGCGGTGCGCAGCCGCAGGCCGCCGCGCTGGCTGCCGATCCTGAGGCCGGTGCCGCCGGTGAGCCAGCCCGTGGAGACGTCGGCGCCCTGCGGCGGGCCGTTGTTGGCTTCGACGGCCATGGGGTCGTTCTCGGCGCGGCGGGCCAGGGCCATGATCCACGGCACGGTGAAGGGGGCGAGCAGGAGGTCGTAGAGGACGGCGGTGAACAGCAGCCCGCCGAGGCCGACGTGGCGTTCGGCGGTGTCGCCGACCAGGGCGCCGACCCCGACGTACAGCATGATCGATCCGGCGGCGGCGGCGAGGACGGTCAGCATGGGGCCCCAGGCGGAGCGGAACCGGCCGTTGTCGGGGCGGGCCAGGCCCACCAGGTAGCCGATGATGCACAGGACGAGGGCGTACCGGCCGGCGGCGTGGTCGGCGGGCGGGGCCAGGTCGGCGAGGAGGCCCGCCCCGAAGCCGAGGACGGCGCCGGAGGTGGGTCCGTACACCAGGGACAGGGCGACGACCGTGAGCAGCATCAGGTCGGGGACGGCGCCGGGGAGCTGGAGCCTTCCCAGGACGGTGACCTGGATGACGAGGGCGACCACGACGAGGGTGGCGGAGAGCAGGATCCGGTTGAAGCGCATGGCTCAGCGTTCCTCCTCGTCCGCGGGCCGGCCGGAGACGCTCGGGGTGGGCGTGACCGTGACGGTGACCGTGGGTGTGGGCTTGGGGGGTTCGGGCTTGGGGGGCAGGACGGTGTCGCGGGGGTCCTGGCGGGGCGGGACCACGACCACGCCGACGATGTCGAGGCGGGAGAAGCCGACGAAGGGGCGGACGTGGATGGTGCGGGTGAGGCCGCCGTTGGAGGGGTCGACCCGGACGACCTCGCCGAGCGGGACGCCGGGGACGAAGGGCTTGTTGGCGCGGGAGCCGAAGGTGACCAGGCGGTCGCCGGGGCTGACCTTGGCGCGGCCGTTGAGCATCTGGACGGCCAGGGGGCGGTCGCCCTGGCCGGTGGCGAAGCCGAGTTCGCCGCTGGCCTCCAGGCGGGTGCCGACGGTGAAGTCGGGGTCGCTGGCGAGGAGGACGGTGGAGGTGTCGGGGCCGACGGTGGTGACGCGGCCGACGAGTCCGTCGCCGTTGAGGACGGTCATGTCGCGTTCGATGCCGTCCTTGCTGCCGGCGTCGATGGTGACGGTCCAGGAGAAGCCCTGGGCCGCTCCTATGGCGATGACTTCGGCGCCCTTGATGCCGTACTGGCCGGCGCCGGCCCGCTTGAGCATCTCGTCGAGTTCGCGGATGCGGCTCTTGGCCCGTTCGTCGCTGCCCATCCTGGTCTTCAGGAGGGCGTTCTCCTGCTCCAGGCGGGTGACGCGGTTGTGGCGCTCGTCGGAGTCGCGTACGGCCCCTATGGCGTTGGCGACCGGGTCCACGGCGGTCGCGACGCCCTTCTCGACCGGACCGAAGACCGCTGCGGCGGCCTTGCGGGCACCGTCGACCGGTGACTCCTCGCCCGCTCTGATGTCCACCGTGATCAATGCGAACGCGATGGCGATCAGCAGCACCAGGAGCAGCCGGCTCTCTCGTGTGTCCCTCACGTGCGGCGGCCGTGCCTTCCTCGTAGAAAACCCGTGCGGCGGAGCCGCTCCGGCGGAGCCGGGGCTGCACCGGACTGTGCCTGTATATCAACGATCCGCCGCACGGGCGCGGTAGCACCCGTACGGCGGATCCTTGTGTTCCGCATGCCCCGTTGGAGGGGGTTTGGTCATCGCCGGGGCTGGGCGTCCAGGACCTGCTGGAGGGCTTCGAACTCCTCGACGCACTTGCCGGAGCCGAGGGCCACGGAGTCGAGGGGGTCCTCGGCGATGTGGATCGGCATGCCGGTCTCGCGGCGCAGCCGCTCGTCGAGCCCGCGCAGGAGCGCGCCGCCGCCGGTGAGGACGATGCCGCGGTCCATGATGTCGCCGGAGAGTTCCGGCGGGCACTTGTCGAGGGTGGTCTTGACGGCGTCGACGATGGAGTTGACGGGCTCCTCGATGGCCTTGCGCACCTCCGCGGCGGAGATGACGACGGTCTTCGGGAGACCGGAGACCAGGTCGCGGCCGCGGATCTCGGTGTGTTCGTCCTTGTCGAGGTCGTACGCCGACCCGATGGTGATCTTGATCTGCTCGGCGGTGCGTTCGCCGAGGAGGAGCGAGTACTCCTTCTTGATGTGCTGGATGATCGCGTTGTCCAGCTCGTCGCCGGCCACCCGGATGGACTGCGCCGTGACGATTCCGCCGAGGGAGATGACGGCGACCTCGGTGGTGCCGCCGCCGATGTCCACGACCATGTTGCCGGTGGCCTCGTGGACGGGCAGGCCCGAGCCGATGGCGGCGGCCATGGGCTCTTCGATGATGTGCACCTGGCGGGCGCCGGCCTGCGTGGACGCCTCGATGACGGCGCGCCGCTCCACCCCGGTGATACCGGAGGGCACGCACACGACGACGCGCGGGCGCGCCAGGTAGCGGCGCTTGTGGATCTTGAGGATGAAGTACCGGAGCATGCGCTCGGTGATCTCGAAGTCGGCGATCACGCCGTCCTTGAGGGGCCGTACGGCGACGATGTTGCCGGGCGTGCGCCCGATCATCTTCTTCGCCTCGGAGCCGACCGCCAGGATTCCACCGGTGTTCGTGTTGATGGCGACCACGGACGGCTCGTTGAGAACGATTCCCCGGCCCCTCACGTACACCAGCGTGTTGGCGGTCCCGAGGTCGATCGCCATGTCACGGCCGATGAACGACATGTTGTTCCCCTTGTTCCCCATGAGGAGCGTCTGGCCTTCCAGTTGATAGCGGCTGCTGTCAGGTCGGCGAGGTGGGTGTGTGGGTGGAGGCCCCATCGTAAGGCCGCGAGTACCGGTACCGCGCGACGGGACTCCGGCGATGCCGCCGGACGGGCAACCCGCCCCCATAGTGGTGACGTCGTGTTCTTGCCATGCGTTCCCGGATGCTTCCGGCAATACCGAAGGGCGACCGAAATTACTTCGGTCGCCCCAGGTCATGAGCGCTATTTGGCTGATGTCTCGTCAGGAAAGTGCGCTCGGGAACGCTCCGCTACGCTCAGAGGGCCGGGAAGAAGAGCTTCAGCTCGCGCTCCGCGGACTCCTCGGAATCCGAGGCGTGGATCAGGTTCTCGCGCACGATGGTGCCGAAGTCCCCCCGGATGGAGCCGGGCGCCGCGGCGATCGGGTCGGTGGGGCCGGCCAGCTGGCGCACACCCTCGATCGCGCGTTCCCCTTCCACGACCAGGACGACGACGGGGCCGCTCGCCATGAAGCCCATCAGGGGCTCGTAGAAGGGCTTGCCCTTGTGCTCACCGTAGTGGGCCTCCAGGGTCTCCGCGTCCAGCGTGCGCAGCTCCATCGCGGGGATGGTCCAGCCGGCCTTCCGCTCGATGCGGCCGATGATCTCGCCGACCAGGCCGCGACGGACGGCGTCGGGCTTGAGGATGACGAGCGTGCGCTGGGTCATGTGACAACTCCTTGCGGCAAACGGGTGCGGTGCGACGAATCTACAGGGCCGAAACGGTGAACCGTCACGCAGCGTCAGGAGCTGCGGCTTCCGCCTGACGGGCCGCCCAGCTGGCCTTGATCGCGTCGATCCTGCGGCCGTAGTGCACCGAGCACCACCACAGGCCCGCGAAGACCGCGCCCAGGAAGAACATCGTCGGGACCACGAAGCCGCTCGCGATCAGCCCGATCTGCAGTGCCCAGCCGATCTGCACCGCCCCGGGGCGCGACAGCATCCCGCACAGCAGCACCGACAGCAGCATCGTCACACCGCAGACCGTCCACACCTGGGCCTGGGTCAGGTCCGGGTTCTTCATGGCCACCAGGCCCGCGAAGCCGACGATGAAGAATTCACCGATCAGCGTGCTCGCGCAGAGCGTGCGCATCGATCCCTCAGCCCTTCTTGAACAGCAGGCGGGCCTCGCCCACCGTGATGACGGAACCGGTCACCAGGACGCCGGCCCCTCCGTATTCGGCCTCTTCCTCCGCAAGGGTGACGGCCGCCTCCAGGGCGTCGTCCAGGCGGGGCTCCACCTGCACCCGGTCCGGGCCGAAGACCTCGACCGCGATGGCCGCCAGCTCGTCCGCGCCCATGGCCCGGTGGCTGGTGTTCTCGGTGACCACGACCTCCGCGAAGATCGGCTCGAAGGCCTCGAAGACGCCCTTGACGTCCTTGCCCTCGCTCGCGGCCACGACCCCGATCAGCCGGCTGAAGCCGAAGGCCTCGGTGACCGCCTCCGCGGTGACCCGCGCGCCCGCCGGGTTGTGCGCGGCGTCCAGGATCACCGTCGGGCTGCGGCGCACGACCTCCATGCGGCCCGGCGAGGTCACCGAGGCGAAGGCCTGCCGCACCGTGTCCGCGTCCAGCTCCCGCGCGTGCTCCCCGCCGACGCCGAAGAAGGCCTCGACGGCGGCCAGCGCGACCGCCGCGTTGTGCGCCATGTGGGCGCCGTACAGCGGCAGGAAGATGTTCTCGTACTCGCCGCCCATCCCGCGCAGGGTCAGCATCTGGCCGCCGACCGCCACCTCGCGGGAGACGACACCGAACTCCATCCCCTCGCGGGCGACGGTCGCGTCGACCTCGACGGCCTTCTTCAGCAGCACCTGCGCCGCGTCCACCGGCTGCTGGGCCAGGATCACGGTGGCGTCCTGCTTGATGACGCCCCCCTTCTCCTGGGCGATCTCACCGGGCGTGGAGCCGAGCCGGTCCGTGTGGTCCAGGCTGATCGGGGTGATCACCGCGACCGTCCCGTCGATCACGTTGGTGGCGTCCCAGGTGCCGCCCATGCCGACCTCGACGACGGCGACGTCGACCGGCGCGTCCGCGAAGGCCGCGTACGCCATGCCGGTGAGCACCTCGAAGAAGGACAGCCGGTACTCCTCGGCCGCGTCGACCATCTCCACGTACGGCTTCACGTCGTGGTAGGTCTCGATGAACCGCTCGGCGCTGATCGGCGCGCCGTCCAGGCTGATCCGCTCGGTCACCGACTGCACGTGCGGGCTGGTGTAACGGCCGGTGCGCAGGTCGAAGGCGTTCAGCAGGGCCTCGATCATGCGGGCCGTGCTGGTCTTGCCGTTGGTGCCGGTGACGTGGATGGACGGGTACGCGTGCTGCGGCTCGCCCAGGACGTCCATCAGCGCGGCGATCCGGCTGACGGACGGCTCCAGCTTGGTCTCGCCCCAGCGGGTGGCGAGCTCCTGCTCCACCTCCAGCAGCGCCTTCGCCACCTCCGGGTCCTCGGGGCGGGCCGGCACGGGGTCGCCCGCGGGCGGCCCGGCCTGGGCGCGCAGGGTACGGCTGCCGGCCTCGATCACCGCCAGGTCGGGGTCGCGGTCGGACTCTTCCGCCACGATCTGGTCGAACTCGTCGAAGGGACGGTCGCGGTCACGGTCGTGGCTCTCGGGCTGCTGCTCACTCACGGGTCCAGTCTACGGACGGGGTCCCGCGGGACTTTCGACCCGGCCGTTTCAGGACCATCGGCCGCGAAAGCGACCTGATCGTTATGCAAGCCTTGCGGACAGGAGATAGGGGAACGAATGCCGCAGGCCAGCACCACCACGTCCGCTTCCAGCCGCGACATAGGGATAGACCTGGGGACCGCGAACACCCTCGTCTACGCCCGCGGGCACGGGATCGTCCTCAATGAGCCGTCCGTGGTGGCGGTCAAGGCCGGCACCACCACCGCCCTGGCCGTCGGGGCCGAGGCCAAGGAGACCATCGGCCGCACGCCGGGTTCGATCACCGCCATCCGCCCCCTCAAGGACGGGGTGATCTGCGACTACGAGGCCGCCGAGGAGATGATCCGGCACTTCGTGCGCAAGGCGGTGCCCGGCCGCCGCCCCCGCACCCGGATGGTGATCTGCGTCCCGTCCGGGGTGACCCCCGTCGAGCGGCGGGCCATCGTCCACGCCTCCACCCGGGCCGGGGCCAGGACCGTCCACCTCATCGAGGAGCCCATGGCCGCCGCGATCGGCGCGGGCCTGCCGGTGGCCGAGCCGCGCGGCTCCATGGTCGTGGACATCGGCGGCGGCACCTCCGAGGTCGCCGTGATCTCCCTCGGCGGGATCGTCACCTCGCGGTCCCTGCGGGTCGGCGGGGACCGGATGGACGCCGCGGTCATGGACTACGTGCGCAAGGAGCACGCGCTGCTCATCGGCGAGCGCACCGCCGAGGACGTGAAGGTCGCCATCGGCTCCGCCTGGCCCGTCCCGGACCGGCCCGAGCTGGAGACCCGGACCTTCACCGTGCGCGGCCGCGAGAAGGTCGGCGGCATGCCCAAGACCCTGGAGCTGACCGCGCCCGACGTCCGGGCCGCCCTCGACGAGCCCGTCGAGGCGATCATCGCCGCGGTCCGCGCCACGCTGGAGGACTGCCCGCCGGAGCTGTCCGGCGACGTCATGGAGCACGGCATCGTCCTCACCGGCGGCGGCGCCCTGCTGCCCGGCCTGGACCTGCGCATCGCCTCCGCCACCGGCATCCCGGTCTTCGTCGCGGACGCCCCGCTGGACTGCGTGGCCCTCGGCTCCGGCCGCTGCGTCGAGGACCTCGACACCCTCAGCGGCCTGCTCTCCCCCGCGAAGGCCTGACCACGCCCCTCGTCCGGGACGGGCCCGGTCAGCCGCGCGGCAGCACCGCCACGACCTCGTACGAGTCGGGCGTCCGCGTCGCCGTCAGCGTGCCGCCCAGGCTGCGGACCCGCTCGGCCATGCTCGCCGTGCCCGAGCCCGCCGAGACCGGGGCCCGGCCCGGGACGCCGGCCGGCAGGCCGTTGCTGACCGCGATCCGCACGTGCGGGCCGTCCGCCCGCACCGACACCTCGATGGTCTCGCCGCGCGCGTGCTTGGCCGCGTTGGTCAGGCACTCCTGCACCACCCGGTAGACCGCCGCCTGCCGCAGCGGCGACAGCCCGTGCGCCTGCGGGTCCATCGCCAGCCGGACCGGCGAGCCGGCCCGCCCGCTCTCCTCCGCCAGCGCCGCGAGCCCCTCCACGCCGGGCGTGGCGGCGCGCTCCCCGCGCTGCACGATGATCTCGTTCAGCACCAG
The DNA here is from genome assembly GCF_039535215.1 of Streptomyces racemochromogenes. Taxonomy (GTDB): domain Bacteria; phylum Actinomycetota; class Actinomycetes; order Streptomycetales; family Streptomycetaceae; genus Streptomyces; species Streptomyces racemochromogenes. The sequence goes on along the minus strand of NZ_BAAAWT010000001.1, from coordinate 4,656,000 downwards.
GTGCGCCCGCCGGGCCGTGTCCGACAGCTCCTCGAAGTCCTTCGCGTACGGGGTCTCGCGCGCCCGCATCGACAGCACCTCCGAGCGCACCGTCAGCAGGGTCAGCTCCCGGCCGACGAAGTCGTGGACGTCCCGGGCGACGGAGGTCCGCTCCTCCTGCACCGCGTTGAGCACCGCCGACTCGGCCCGCCTGGCCTCCAGCTCGCGCACCAGGTCGTGCCGGTAGGCGGCGATCCCGACGGCCGAGGCGAGCACCCCGATGGGCACCACAAGGCCGAGGAAGGCGCTGAGCGTCGCGGCCTTCGGCTCGGGCCAGCCCGGCACGCAGAACACCGCCACCGCGAAGACCAGGTACCCGACGGTGGCCGACACCGCGGCGCGCCGCCCCCGGTAGCGGCCGACGGAGTACAGGGCGAACTGGATCAGGGTCAGCTCGTGCAGCCAGCCGATGAACACCAGGGCCGTGAGGTACGCCGCCCACGGCATCCGGCGGCGCAGCAGCAGCGTCGAGCAGCCGACGGTGAGCACGACGGCGGCCCCGGCGCCGTTGAGGGAGTTGTCGGCGGCGGCCAGGCCCGGCAGGTCGAGCGCCATCAGGGCCAGGCAGCTCAGCGCCGCGAGGACGTCCTGCGCCCGCGGGGAGGCGCCCGGGCCCTCGGCCGGCCGGCGGCCGGGGGCCACGAGCCGGAGGAACGCCGACGCGGCGGGCTTGACGTGCATCTCCCCATCATCCGTGGTCCGCGCCCGGGATCGGATCGGCGGGTGGGGCATATCAAGTGATATGCGGCACTCCGCTTCGGCGCCGGCCTCCTCCGAGCACGCGCGAGGGCCCCCGCACCGTCCGGGAACGGTGCGGGGGCCCTCGTACGACGGTCCGGCTACGCGGCTACGCGGCGGGCAGGCCGGCCAGCTGAGCCTGGATCCGGGCGATGTCCGCCTCGGCCTTGGCCAGACGGCCCTTGATCTTGTCCACGACGTTGTCGGGCGCCTTGGCGATGAACGCCTCGTTCGCCAGCTTCGCCTCGGCCTGCTGCTTCTCCTTCTCGGCGGCGCCCAGGTCCTTCGTCAGGCGCTTGCGCTCCGCCTCGACGTCGATGGTGCCCGACAGGTCGAGGGCCACCGTGGCACCGGCGACCGGGAGGGTCGCCGAGGCGCTGAAGGCGTCGCCCTCCGGCTGGAGGCGCAGCACCTGGCGGATGGCCGCCTCGTGCGCGGCGAGCACCGTACCGGACAGGTCGAGGCGGGCCGGGACCTTCTGCTTGTCGTCGAGGCCCTGCTCCTTGCGGAAGCGGCGGACCTCGCGGACCAGGTTCTGGACGCTCTCGATCTCGGCCTCGGCGGCCTCGTCGCGGAAGCCACTGTCCTTCGGCCAGTCGGCGATGACGAGGGACTCGCCGCCGGTCAGCGTGGTCCACAGGGTCTCGGTGACGAACGGGACCACCGGGTGCAGCAGACGCAGCATGACGTCGATGACCTCGCCGAGGACCCGGCTGGAGACCTTCGCCTGCTCGCCGCCCGCGAAGAAGGTCGTCTTCGACAGCTCGACGTACCAGTCGAAGACCTCGTCCCACGCGAAGTGGTAGAGCGCCTCGCTGAGCTTGGAGAACTGGAAGTCCTCGTAGTAGCCGTCGACCTGCGCGACCGTCTTGTTCAGGCGGGAGAGGATCCAGCGGTCGGTGGCCGACAGCTGCTCGGCCGGCGGCAGCTCGCCCTCGATCGTGGCGCCGTTCATCAGCGCGAAGCGCGTGGCGTTCCAGATCTTGTTGGCGAACTTGCTGGACGCCTGGACCCAGTCCTCGCCGATCGGCACGTCGGTGCCGGGGTTGGCGCCCTTGGCCAGGGTGAAGCGGACGGCGTCGGAGCCGTACTTGTCCATCCAGTCGAGCGGGTCGACGACGTTGCCGAAGGACTTCGACATCTTCTTGCCGCGCTCGTCGCGGACCAGACCGGTCAGCGCGATCGTCTTGAAGGGGACCTCGCCGTCCATGGCGTACAGGCCGAACATCATCATCCGGGCGACCCAGAAGAAGATGATGTCGTGGCCGGTGACCAGGACGTCGGTGGAGTAGAACTTCGCCAGGTCCGGGGTCTTCTCCGGCCAGCCCAGCGTGGAGAACGGCCACAGGCCGGAGGAGAACCAGGTGTCCAGGACGTCGGTGTCCTGGGTCCAGCCCTCGCCCGAGGGCGCCTCCTCGTCGGGGCCGACGCAGACGACCTCGCCGTCCGGGCCGTACCAGACCGGGATGCGGTGGCCCCACCACAGCTGGCGCGAGATGCACCAGTCGTTGAGGTTGTCGACCCAGTCGAAGTAGCGCTTCTCCATCTCGACGGGGTGGATCGCGACCCGGCCGTCGCGGACCGCGTCACCGGCGGCCTTGGCCAGCGTCTCGACCTTGACCCACCACTGGAGGGACAGGCGGGGCTCGACGGTGGTGCTGCAGCGCGAGCAGTGCCCGACGGAGTGCAGGTAGGGGCGCTTCTCGGCGACGATCCGGCCCTGCTCGCGCAGCGCGCCGACGACCGCGGAACGGGCCTCGAAGCGGTCCAGGCCGAGGAAGGGCCCGTGGACGGTGATGACGCCGTGCTCGTCCATGATCGTCATGTTGGGCAGGTTGTGGCGCTGCCCGATGGCGAAGTCGTTCGGGTCGTGCGCCGGCGTCACCTTGACGCAGCCGGTGCCGAACTCCGGGTCGACGTGCGCGTCCGCGACGACCGGGATCGAACGGTCGGTGAGCGGCAGCTTGACGAGCCGGCCGACGAGGTGCTTGTAGCGCTCGTCGTCGGGGTGGACGGCGATGGCCGTGTCACCGAGCATCGTCTCGGCGCGGGTGGTGGCGACGACGAGGCTGTCCTCGCCCTCGCCGTACCGGATGGAGACGAGCTCGCCGGCGTCCTCCTGGTACTCCACCTCGATGTCGGAGATGGCCGTCAGACAGCGGGGGCACCAGTTGATGATGCGCTCGGCGCGGTAGATCAGCTCGTCGTCGTAGAGCTTCTTGAAGATGGTCTGGACGGCCTTGGACAGGCCCTCGTCCATGGTGAAGCGCTCGCGCGACCAGTCGACGCCGTCGCCGAGGCGGCGCATCTGGCCGAGGATCTTGCCGCCGTACTCTTCCTTCCACTGCCAGACGCGCTCGACGAACTCCTCGCGGCCCAGGTCGTGGCGGGACTTGCCCTCCTCGGCGAGCTGCTGCTCGACCTTGTTCTGGGTGGCGATGCCGGCGTGGTCCATGCCGGGCAGCCACAGCGACTCGAAGCCCTGCATGCGCTTGCGGCGGGTCAGGGCGTCCATGAGGGTGTGCTGGAAGGCGTGGCCCAGGTGGAGCGAGCCGGTGACGTTCGGCGGCGGGATGACGATGGTGTACGCGGGCTTCTCACTCGCGGCGTCGGCCGTGAAGTAGCCACGCTCTACCCAGCGCTCGTAGAGCTTCCCCTCTACCTCGGCCGGCGCGTACTGGGTCGGCAGTTCGGAGTTGGGGGCACTGGGTGTCTGCGTGTTCTCGGTCACGGGCACAGTTTAGAGGCGTAACGGTCCGGTATTGAAACCGGTAATCCGGGGGCCCGGCGCCCCTGCCGCCCCGGCCTTCCGCCAGGATGTGTGAAACGGATAAGCACACCTCACAGGGGGACGCGGGATGAGTTACAACCAGCCGGGGCCATACGGCCAGCAGCCGCAGCAGCCGGGTCCCTACGGACAGCAGCCGAACCCGTACGGCCAGCAGCCCCAGCAGCCGGGCTACGGCTACCCCCAGCAGCCCCCCGCCCCGTCCTACCCCCAGCAGGCCCCGCCGCCGCCCCCGGCCTACCCCCAGCAGGGCGGCTACCAGACGCCTCCCCCGCCCCCGCCGGCCCCGCAGCCCGCGTACGGCTACCAGACCCCGCAGCAGCCGCAGCCCGCGTACGTCCCCCCGGCACCGGCCCCGCCGAAGAAGTCGAAGGCCGGCCCGGTCATCGCGGCGGTCGTGGCCGTCGCCGTCATCGCGGGCGGCGCCTGGTGGTTCCTGGGCTCCGGCGGCTCGGTCTCCGACGCGACGAAGGGCTACAAGCTGGTCGCACCTGAGTCGGTGGGCGAGTTCCAGAAGAACCCGAAGTACACCGAGAAGCCCATGACGGACAAGGACAAGCAGGAAGCGCAGGCCGCGGGCATCAAGAACCCCACCCAGGTGGGAATGAGCTACCTTTCCGGCGACCCGAAGAACCCGCTGACGCAGAAGGGGCTCACTTTCAGCGGCCTCTACGGCGAGATCGCCGACCCGGAGAAGGCGGTGGACGGATACTTCGCGCTCTTCAAGGCGAAGACGACCGAGAGCAACGACAAGTCGACGGCCGAACTCATCGGCAGCCCCAAGGAGATCACCCCGGACGGCTTCGAGGGCGCCATACTCAAGTGCCAGGACCTCAAGCTCACTTCGAAGGACCCGGCGACGGCCAAGGGGCCCAAGGAATTCACGCTCCCCGTCTGCATCTGGGGTGACTACAGCACCCTGAGCGTCGTGAGCGCCAGCGACGCCGTCTCCATCCTCGCCGGCAAGCCGGGCTACACCCTGGAGCAGGACGCGGAGCTCGCCGCGAAGCTCTACAAGACCGCCCGCGTCAAGAAGTAACCGCACGGCACGTACGCGGAAGGGGCGCTCCCGGTGGGGAGCGCCCCTTCTCGTATGTGCCGTGCGGTTACGCCGACTTCTCGTGCGGGCCCTGGTCCTTCGGGACGATGCGGGGGACCAGCGTCGGGTTGACGTTGGAGCGGACCACGTCGGCCGTGATGACCACGCGGGCCACGTCCTTGCGGGACGGGACCTCGTACATCACCGACATCAGGACCTCTTCCATGATGGCGCGCAGGCCGCGCGCGCCCGTCTGGCGGAGGATCGCCTGGTCCGCGATGGCTTCGAGGGCCTCGCGCTCGAAGTCCAGCTCGACGCCGTCGAGTTCGAACAGGCGCTGGTACTGCTTCACCAGGGCGTTGCGCGGCTCGACCAGGATCTGCAGGAGCGCCTCCCGGTCCAGGTTGTGGACCGAGGTGATGACGGGCAGGCGGCCGATGAACTCCGGGATCATCCCGAACTTCACCAGGTCCTCCGGCATGACCTCCTGGAACTGGTCGCTCGCCTCGATCTCCCGCTTCGAGCGGATCGTCGCCCCGAAGCCGATGCCCTTGGCGCCCGCACGCGACTCGATGATCTTCTCCAGGCCGGCGAAGGCGCCGCCCACGATGAAGAGCACGTTCGTCGTGTCGATCTGGATGAACTCCTGGTGCGGGTGCTTGCGGCCGCCCTGCGGGGGGACGGAGGCCGTCGTGCCCTCCAGGATCTTCAGGAGGGCCTGCTGGACGCCTTCGCCGGAAACGTCGCGCGTGATCGACGGGTTCTCGCTCTTGCGGGCGACCTTGTCGATCTCGTCGATGTAGATGATCCCGGTCTCGGCCTTCTTGACGTCGTAGTCGGCCGCCTGGATCAGCTTGAGCAGGATGTTCTCGACGTCCTCGCCGACGTACCCCGCCTCCGTCAGCGCCGTCGCGTCGGCGATGGCGAACGGGACGTTGAGCATGCGGGCCAGGGTCTGGGCCAGGAGGGTCTTGCCCGAGCCCGTGGGGCCCAGCAGGAGGATGTTGGACTTCGCGAGCTCGATCGCGTCGTCACGGCCCTGCGCGCCGCCGTTCTCGCCGGCCTGCACGCGCTTGTAGTGGTTGTAGACCGCTACCGAGAGCGCCTTCTTCGCCGGCTCCTGGCCGACGACGTAGCTCTCCAGGAACTCGTAGATCTCACGGGGCTTGGGGAGTTCCTCCCACCGGACCTCGGAGGTCTCCGCGAGTTCCTCTTCGATGATCTCGTTGCAGAGGTCGATGCACTCGTCGCAGATGTACACACCGGGTCCTGCGATGAGCTTCTTCACCTGCTTCTGGCTCTTTCCGCAGAACGAGCACTTGAGCAGGTCGCCGCCGTCACCGATGCGTGCCACGAGGTGCTTCCCCTTCGCCTGGGAGACGCTTTGGTTCAGCGCTCCTGGTGCCTCATATCCGACGGTACCTTGCCGGGGGCCCCGTTCGGGGCCCCCTTGACGCGGTTCACATCGCGGGATTCCGCGGTGCGGCCGCGCCGAGTGGCGGCAAGGATCAGACCGCGTTCATCTTCCGGGTCGAGACGATCTGGTCGATCAGCCCGTACGCCAGCGCGTCCTCGGCCGTGAGGATCTTGTCGCGCTCGATGTCGTCGCGGATCTTCTCGATCGGCGTCGACGAGTGCTTGGCCAGCATGGTCTCCAGCTGGTCGCGCATGCGCAGGATCTCGTTGGCCGCGATCTCCAGGTCGGAGAGCTGCTCGCGGCCGGTGCCGCCGGACGGCTGGTGGATCAGCACGCGGGCGTTCGGGAGGGCCATGCGCTTGCCGGGGGTGCCGGCGGCGAGCAGGACCGCGGCGGCGGAGGCCGCCTGGCCCATGCAGACCGTCTGGATGTCCGGCTTCACGAACTGCATCGTGTCGTAGATGGCCGTGAGGGCGGTGAAGGAGCCGCCCGGGCTGTTGATGTAGATCGAGATGTCGCGGTCCGGGTCCATCGACTCCAGGCACAGCAGCTGCGCCATGACGTCGTTGGCCGAGGCGTCGTCGATCTGCACGCCGAGGAAGATCACGCGCTCCTCGAAGAGCTTCGCGTACGGGTCGTACTCGCGCACGCCCTGCGAGGTGCGCTCGACGAAGCGCGGGATGACGTACCGGTTGTCGACCTGAGGGCCGGAGTAGAGGCCGCTCGCGGAGAAGTTGTTCTGCATCTGGGTGTTCACCGTCCTGGTGGCGTTCTGCGGGCTGTGGGTGCCTGGCACGGGCGGGCGGGGCGCAGGGTCCTCGTACGGGACCCCGTGCGCCGGGCCGGGGTCAGGCCCCGGTGCCGCCGCCGCCCGGGACCAGGGACGCGGCGGAGATGATCTCGTCGATGAGGCCGTAGTCCTTGGCCTCCTCCGCCGTGAACCAGCGGTCGCGGTCGCCGTCGCGGATGATCGCCTCCACGGTCTGGCCCGAGTGGTGCGCGGTGATCTCGGCCATGCGCTGCTTGGTGCGCAGCAGGTACTGGGCCTGGATCTTGATGTCCGAGGCGGTGCCGCCGATGCCGGCGGAGCCCTGGTGCATCAGGATGTCGGTGTTGGGGAGCGCGAAGCGCTTGCCCGGCGTACCGCCGGTGAGCAGGAACTGGCCCATGGAGGCGGCCATGCCCATGCCGATGGTGACGACGTCGTTCGGGATGTACTGCATGGTGTCGTAGACCGCCATGCCCGCCGTCACGGAGCCACCGGGGCTGTTGATGTACAGGTAGATGTCCTTCTCCGGCTCCGCGGCCAGGAGGAGGAGCTGCGCCGTGATCTTGTTCGCGATGTCGTCGTCAACCTGCTGGCCGAGGAAGATGATGCGTTCGCCGAGCAGCCGGTTGTAGACATGGTCGCCGAGGCCGCCACCGATGGACGGCTCACCCGCGGCGTAAGGCTTCAGATTCGTCACGTATCCACCTGCTCGTCTCCGACGGCCACATGCCGTCTCAGCGTCTCGTTCTGGGGCGCGGACCTACCGGGGGTCGATGCCCGCCGGCTTCGGGTACTCCCGTGCCCTCGTATTCATGGACCCTAACGCGCAGGTAGGACAACGCCATCCCGCTTCCCGAACTGTTCGCTCGGAGCGCAAGGTCCCGAGCGCCCCGCGAGGGCACGCGCAAGGGCCCGGACGCGGCTGCGTCCGGGCCCTTCGGGGCACTGCTCAGGGGGCTCCGCAAAGGCGCCTCCCGGAGGTGTTACTTGGCCTCGGCGTCACCCTCGGCGTCACCCTCGACGGCCTCGGCGGCCGTCTCGGTCTCGTCCTCGTCGTCGGAGAGGTCGACGACCTCACCGTTGGTGTCGACGACCTTGGCGGCCTCGACGACGACCGCGAGGGCCTTGCCGCGGGCGACCTCGCCGACCAGCATCGGGACCTGGCCACCCTCGACGACGGCCTGGGCGAACTGGTCGGGGGACATGCCGGAGGACTGCGCGCGGCGCATGAGGTGCTCGGTGAGCTCCTCCTGGTTGACGCCCAGCTTCTCCTTGTTGACCAGCGCGTCGAGGACGAACTGGGTCTTGATGCCCTTGACGGCCTGCTCGGAGGTCTCGGCGTCGAACTCCTCGACCGTCTTGCCCTGGATCTCGAGGAACTTCTCGAGGTTCAGGCCCATCTGGCCGAGCTGGTGGTGCTCCAGGTTGTGCTTGCGGGTCTGGACCTCGTCCGCGAGGAGCTTCTCGGGGATCGGGACCTCGACGAGCTCCAGCAGCTTCTCCAGGACGCGCTCCTGGGCCTGCGTGGCCTGGTCGTACTGCTTCATGTTCTCGAGGCGCTTGCGGCTGTCGGCCTTCAGCTCGTCGAGCGTGTCGAACTCGCTCGCCATCTGGGCGAACTCGTCGTCCAGCTCCGGCAGCTCGCGGGCGGAGACCTTGGTGACCTTGACGGTGACCTCGGCGTCCTGGCCCTCGGCGGAGCCGCCCTTCAGCTGCGAGGTGAAGGTGGCCTCGCCGCCGGCCTCGAGGCCCGTGACGGCCTCGTCGATGCCGTCGAGGAGCTCGCCGGAACCGATGGTGTAGGAGACGTCGGTGGCGACGCCGTCCGCGAGGACCTCGCCGTCGACCTTGGCCTCCAGGTCGATGGTGACAACGTCACCCTCGGCGGCGGCGCGCTCGACGTCCTTGGTGGACGCGAAGCGGCCGCGCAGCTGCTCGACCGACTTCTCGACGTCCTCGTCCGAGACCTCGACCGCGTCGACCTCGACCTCGATGCCGGAGTAGTCCGGGATCTCGATCTCGGGGCGGACGTCCACCTCGGCGGTGAAGGTCAGCAGCTCGCCGTCCTTCAGCTCGGTGATGTCGACCTCGGGCTGGCCCAGCGGGTTCAGGTCCGCCTCGTTGACGGCCTCGGTGTAGAACTTCGGGAGGGCGTCGTTGACGGCCTCCTCCAGCACCGCACCGCGGCCGAAGCGCTGGTCGATGACGCGCGCAGGGATCTTGCCCTTGCGGAAGCCCTTCACCGTGACCTGCTGGTTGATCTTCTTGTACGCCGCGTCGAGGCTGTCCTTGAGCTCCTCGAAGGGCACCTCGACAGTGAGCCGAACCCGAGTCGGGTTCAGGGTCTCCACGGCGCTCTTCACGGTTCGGTCTCCTTGTGGCTGACTGCTGGGGGTTCTGCCGGAACGCTGCGATTCAGCGGCCTCGACGGATTCGGCCCGGTACATCAGACACACGGGCACGCAGCTTGCATAGTAACCGCAAGCGGCAATCAGCCCACAACGCGATCTTGGCGGACGATCGATGGCGCGGGCGGTACTGAGTGGTCGGGGTGGCCGGATTCGAACCGACGACCTTCCGCTCCCAAAGCGGACGCGCTACCAAGCTGCGCCACACCCCGTCGGTGCGACACGTAGGGTACATGCCCGGAGACCCTCCGACGCCCCCGGTTTCCCCGGCGGGCGCACGCGCGTACGGGGGCGGGCCCGGACACGGCGGGAAAAGCGGTGTGCACTCCCCCCGCGCGACCCGCTAGGATGCTGTCGTGCCGCGGTCCACGGACCTGCGGCGCGCGTGTTGCGGGTGTAGCTCAATGGTAGAGCCCTAGTCTTCCAAACTAGCTACGCGGGTTCGATTCCCGTCACCCGCTCTTCATGGCTCGGGGCCAGGCCGGAGATCTTCTCCAGGACCTGGCCCCTCGTCGTTTCCGCGGTCTTCCCGCCGTCGTTCCCGCGGCGTCCGCTCAGAGCTTGATGCCCGCGATGGTGTCCGCGAGGGAGTTCAGGAAGCGGTTGACGTCCGGGGCGATGGAGCTGGACGCGAGGAAGAACCCGAAGAGGACCGCGATGATCGCGGGGCCCGCCTTGATGTGGTTGCCGCGGATCAGGATCACCAGGATGACCGCCAACAGAACCACCACTGACAGCGAAATGGCCACTACTGATCACACCTTCGGTCGTCCCCTGGCCGGCCCGGCGCGCGCGGCGTTGCGCGCCCCACATGCACCATCCTCCCACCAACCGGGCCCGGCTATCCGCACCGTGACGAATCGCCATCGCGGCTTTCCCGCCAAACGGCCGCCCACCCGGCACATTTCGGGCGTCAGGGGACGGTGATGCCGAGGAGGGAGCGGACGTGTGCGTACTTGGCGGTCAGCCGGTCGCGGGTGGGTGCGTCCAGTACGGACAGGCGTACGGGGTCCGCGTTGTGCGCGAGGTCGGCCTCCTTCACCAGGACGGCGCCGGGGGTGGCGAGGATGCGGGCGGCGTACTCCCCGACCGGTTCGCCGGGACGTTTGGTGAGGGCCAGCACCATGTCCTTGACCTCCTGCGGGAGGGCGGCGGCCGCGAGCTGTTCCGGGCTGAGCGCGTCGTCCTCCACGGCGTCGTGGAGCCAGGCGGCGGCCTGCTGGGCGGGGCTGCCGCCGCGCAGGCGGACGCCCTCGGCCACGGCCGCCAGGTGCTCGGCGTAGGGCCGTCCGGCCTTGTCGGTCTGGCCCTCGTGCGCGGAGCGGGCGAGGGCCTCCACCTCGGCGAGGGTCAGGGAGCGGTCCGTCATGCGATCTCCTTCGCTGCCGCGCGCAGGGCCCGGGCGGCCCGGTCCACGTCCGCGGGTGTGGTGCGCCAGTTGGAGAACGCGGCGCGCAGGCCGGCGGTTCCCCCGAGGACGGTGGGGGTGACGAAGACGTCGGCGGCGACGGCCTCGCGCAGGGCGGTCAGCCGCTCGGGGGTGGGGGCTGCGGCGAGGGTGAAGCAGACGACGTTGAGGCGGACCGGGGCCAGCAGCCGGAAGGCCGGGTCGCGGTCGAGGCGTGCGCCGAGGTCGCGGGCGCAGGCGACGTCCCGTTCGACGATCTCGCGGTGGCCCTCGCGGCCGTAGGCGCGCAGGGTGAACCAGGCGGCGAGGGCGCGGAGCCGGTGGGAGTTCTCGGGGGTGAGGTGGACGAGGTCCGGGTCGGCGCCGAGGGGGCCGAGGTAGGCGGCGGCGTTGGCGAAGACCCGGGACTGGAGGTCGCGGCGGCGGGTGAACTGGACGGCGCTGTCGTAGGGGACGTTGAGCCACTTGTGCAGGTCGACGCAGACGGAGTCGCAGGCGTCGAGTCCCGCGACGAGGTGGGCGTGCTCGGGGCTGAGCGCGGCGAAGGCGCCGAAGGCGGCGTCGGTGTGGAGCCAGAAGTCGTGGCGTTCCCTGAGGGCGGCGACGGCCCGCAGGTCGTCGAAGTCGACGGTGTTGACGGTGCCGGCGTTGGCGACGACGACCGCCGGGCCGGGTGCGTCGGCGAGGGCGCGGTCCAGGGCGGCGGGGTCGACGGCCTCCCGGCCGGGGAGGGTGGGCACCGGTACGAGGGCGGAGCGGCCGAGGCCGAGGACGGACAGGGCCTTGGCGATGGAGGAGTGCGGGGCTCCGGAGAGCACGCGGACGGGGCCGAGGGCGGCGACGCCGTCCTGGGCCGGGGAGACGCCGAGGCGTTCGCCGAGCCACTCGCGGGCGATGGCGAGGCCGGCGGTGTTGGACATGGTGGCGCCGCTGACGAAGGTGCCGGTGTGGGCGTCGGAGAGGCCGAAGAGCTCGCGGAGCCAGCCGGTCGTCTCGCGTTCGAGGTGCTGGCCCGCGCCGTCCATGGCGGAGTTGGAGTTCTGGTCGTGCACGGCGGTCAGCCAGTCCCCGGCGAGGGCGGCGGGGGTGGCGCCGCCGGTGACGAAGCCGAGGTAGCGGGGGCCCGCGGAGGCGGAGAGGCGGGGCTCCCAGCGGGCCCGGAACTCGGCGAGGGCCGCTTCCGTGCCGGTGCCCTGCGCGGGGAGCGGCGCGGGTCCGGGCGGCGGGGCGTCCTGCGGGGGTACGACGGGGCGTTCGTCCAGGGTCGCGAGGGCCTCGGCGGCGGCGCGGCGGGTGGCGTCGAGGAGCTCGGGGAGGCGGGCCAGGTCGGCGGCGAGGGTGCGGTCCATTCCCCGGACGCTAGCCCCCGCCGGGGGTTCGGGGACGGGCCAATCCGCGCCGAGTGGCCTTTGCCGTGAGGGGCGTTGCCGTTGCCGTGGCCCGGCGGGGTGGGCCGCTGCGCGGGGCTGGTTCCCCTACCCGCCCTTCATCCGTTCTCGCCTCAGACGCCGACGCGGCTGAAGGACCCGGGGCTGCGGCCCGGCCCCCTGGGGGCTCCGCCCCCAGACCCCCGCGCCTCAATCGCCGGCGGGGCTGGATTCTCCAGCCCCGCCGGCGATTGAGCGCACCGGGGCGGAGCCCCGGTTCTTCAGCCCCGCCGGCGTTTGAGGCGCGGGGTCAGGGGCGGCGCCCCTGGGAACGGGCGAAGGGCGGGTAGGGGAACCAGCCCAGCGCAGCGGCCCGCCCACCCGCACCCGGCCCACCGACCCCGGCCACGGAACCCAACCCCGCCCCGCGGCCCGGCGGACGGAGTCCGGCGCAGCGGCGCGAAGCCGGGGAGGCCCCCTGGGGCCGAGCCGCGCGAGCGGCGCGTCAAAAAGGAGCGGCGGTGGTGCGGGGGACGCGGTCCGCGATGAGGCCGTCGGCGAGGAAGAGCACCTCGTCGGCGTGGGCGGCGGCGGCCGGGTCGTGGGTGACCATGACGACGGTGGCGCCGAGGGAGTCGACGGCGTCGCGGAGCAGGCCGAGCACCTCGGCGGCGGTGGTGGTGTCGAGGGCGCCGGTCGGCTCGTCGGCGAAGACCACGTCGGGCCGGGTGACCAGGGCCCGGGCGATGGCGACCCGCTGCTGCTGTCCGCCGGACAGTTCGGCGGGGCGGCGCCGGCCCTTGCCGTCCAGGCCGACGCGGGCGAGCAGCTCGGCGGCCCGGGCCCGGTCCTGGCGGCCGCCGCCGAGGCTCAGCGGGAGCATGACGTTCTGCTCGACGGTGAGCGAGGGCAGCAGGTTGAAGGCCTGGAAGACGAAGCCGAGGCGGCTGCGCCGCAGCTCGGTGAGCTCGTTCTCGTCCATGGTGGCGATCTCGGTGCCGCCGAGCCGGACGGAGCCCTCGGTGGGGGCGTCGAGTCCGGCGGCGCACTGGAGGAAGGTGGACTTGCCGGAGCCGGAGGGGCCCATCACGGCGGTGAAGCTGCCGCGCGGCAGGGTGAGGTCGATGCCGCGCAGGGCGTGCACGGCGGCGGCGCCGCGTCCGTAGACGCGTCGTACGCCGTTCAGCTCCACGGCGGGTCCGGTCCGCGCGTCGTGTCGCCTGGTCCGCCTGAGCCCCATGGTCTGCCGCCTTCCGTACCGGTGTGCGCTGGTGTCCCCGACGCTACGGAGGGGCGTGGCGCGGGGGCCATGGAGCGGCCCGGCGGACGGCTGGTGGGGTAATCCCCACCCCGGGGCCGTCAGGGTGAGCGGCGGATGAGGAGCAGCGCGCGGTCGTCGTTGACGTCCTTGGCGACCTTCTCGATGAGGTGCCAGGCGGCGCCGTCCCAGCCGGCGGCGACGTAGCGGTCGGCTTCGCCGGTCAGGCGGTCGATGCCTTCGCTGATCTCGCGGTCGGCGGTCTCGACGAGGCCGTCGGTGAAGAGCATGAGGACGTCGCCGCGCCGCAGGTTGCCGCGGGCGGGTTCGAAGTCGGCGCCGTCGTAGACGCCGAGCAGTGGGCCCTCGCCGGTGACTTCGCGCCAGCGGCCGGTGCCGGCCGAGAGCTGGAGGGCGGGGAGGTGTCCGGCGGACAGCAGTTCGTAGTCGCCGGTCTCCAGGTCGAGGACGAGGTGGATGGAGGTGGCGAAGCCCTCGTCCCAGTCCTGGCGCAGGAGGTAGCCGTTGGCGGCGGGGAGGAAGTCCTGGGGCGGGAGGGCACCGAGGAGGCCGCCGAAGGCGCCGGAGAGGAGGAGGGCGCGGGAGCCGGCTTCCATACCCTTGCCGGAGACGTCGGTGAGGACGACTTCGAGGGTGCGGCCGCCGTTGGTGCGGGCGGCGACGACGAAGTCGCCGGAGAAGGACTGGCCGCCGGCCGGGCGCAGGGCCATCTCACGGTGCCAGCCGCGGGGCAGGGCGGGCAGCTTGCTCTGGACGCGGATGCGTTCGCGCAGGTCGAAGAGCATGGTGCCGCCGCGTCTCCAGGGCACGCCGACGCGGCTGCGGAACTGGGCGATGACCAGCCCGAAGAACCCGCACGCGGCGACGACGAGCACGGTGCCGGGGGTGACCCGGGCGGGGCCCTGGGTATAGGGGCCGAGGACGAGGGCCTCGACGATCAGGGCGGCCGCGGCGGCGGCGTACAGCCCGAGGAGGCTGGCGGGGCGCAGCAGGAGGCCGCCGGCGACGATGGGCAGGACCAGGGCCGACGGGGAGAACCAGACGGGCATCAGGAGGGTGCCGCAGGCTATGGCGGGGACGGTCAGCAGGAGGCCGGCGAAGGCCAGCCAGTCGGAGGCGTCGCCGCGGAAGTAGTCGACGGCGGATTTGCGCAGGGCTGTGCGCGCCCGGTGCGAAAGCATGCGCATCCGGGCCATGAACGTCTCCACGCGTGCTCCGGCCATTGCTTCGGGACCATATCCATCCCGGCTGTGAGTGCGCAGGGGGACCCCCGGACCAATGGCGCTTCGCGGGGCGAAAACCCTTCGACTGCGGCGGACGGGCCGCGTGAGGATGACCGCATGGCTCTTGAGATGCGGGTTTTGCAGCGGAATGAGTGGGATGTCTGGTTCGATCATCTGGAGCTGGCCTTCGGTGGCGTGAGGGAACCCGCACCGAGCCGGGAGCACCTGCGCTCGCTGACGGAACCGGAGCGCTCCCTCGGTGTCTGGGACGGCGAGGACTGCGTCGGCTCGGCCTCGGCCTTCGGTTTCCGCCTCTCGGTGCCGGGCGGGGCCCTGGTTCCGGTGTCGGGCGTGACCCTGGTGGGTGTCGCGCCGACGCACCGCAGGCGCGGGGTGCTGACGTCGCTGATGCGGCGCCAATTGGACGACATCCGTACGAGTGAGGAGCCGATCGCCGTGTTGACGGCATCGGAGCCGGAGATCTACGGCCGCTTCGGCTACGGCACGGCCGCGTACTCCCTGGCCGTCGACATCGACACCACCCGGGTACGCCTGTCCGTGCCGCCGGGGACGGACGCGGTGCGGCTGCGGCTCGTGGACCCGGACGAGTCCCTCGCGGACTGCGAGCGGGTGTACGCGGGTCTGGTCGCGGCCCGGCCTGGCATGCTGGCGCGGCAGCCGGGCTGGGAGCGGGACGGGGTGCTGGACGTGCCGGAGCTCCGGGGCGGGGCCTCGCCGCTGAAGTGCGTGGTGGCCGAGGACGCGGACGGCGGGGTGGCCGGGTACGCGCGCTACCGGGTCAAGCCCGACTGGGAGCTGTCCGGCTCGGACGGCAAGGTCGAGGTCAGCGAGGTGCACGCGCCGGATCCGGCGGCCTACGCGGCGCTGTGGCGCTACCTCTTCGGGATCGACCTGACCTGGCACGTACGGGCGTACAGGCGGCCGGTCGACGACGCGCTGCTGCACCTGGTCAGCGACGTCCGGCGGTGCGGGATCCAGCAGCGGGACGCGCTGCACCTGCGGCTGGTGGACCTGCCGGCGGCGCTGGAGGCGCGGGGGTACGGGGCCGCGGTGGACGTGGTGCTGGAGGTCGAGGACGCGTTCTGTCCGTGGAACGCGGGGCGGTGGCGGCTGACCGCCGGGCGCGACGGGGCGGTGAGGTGTGCGCCCTCGTCGGACGCGGCGGACCTGGCGCTGTCGGTGCGGGAGCTGGGGGCGGCGTACCTGGGCGGGGTCACGCTGACCTCGCTGGCGGCGGCCGGGCGGGTGCGCGAGCTCCGGGTGGGGGCGCTGCGGGAGGCCTCGCGGGCCTTCGCCGCCGACGTCGCCCCTTGGCTCCCGCACAACTTCTAACCTCTGCCGCGCGGGGGCGGACGCGGGTCGAGGTCCCCTACCCGCCCTTCGCCCGTTCCCCGGGGCTGCGCCCCGGACCCCCTGGGGGCTCCGCCCCCAGACCCCCGCGCCTCAATCGCCGGCGGGGCTGAGATGTGCTGCGCACATTCAGCCCGTTACCGGTGCGCCGCGCGGCTAGCGCTGTTGGCAGGTGGGGCACCAGAAGAGGTTGCGGGCGGCGAGGTCGGCGGTGCGGATCTCGCCCCCGCAGATGTGGCAGGGCATGTTCGCCCTCCGGTAGACGTACACCTCGCCGCCGTGGTCGTCCACCCTCGGCGGGCGCCCCATCGCCTCGGGGAGGTGCTCGTCGCGGACCGTGTCGATGCGGTTCTTCCGGACGCCCTCGCGCATCAGCGCCACCAGGTCGGCCCACATCGCGTCCCATTCGGCGCGGGTGAGGTCCCGGCCGAGCCGGTAGGGGTCGATGCCGTGCCGGAAGAGGACCTCGGCGCGGTAGACGTTGCCTACGCCCGCGACGACCTTCTGGTCCATCAGCAGGGCGGCGACCGTGGTGCGGCTGCGGGAGATCCGGGTCCAGGCGCGGCCGGGGTCGTCGGCGGGGCGCAGCGGGTCGGGGCCCAGGCGGTCGTGTATCGCCTTCTTCTCGCCCTCGCCGATCAGCGCGCAGGCGGTGGGGCCGCGCAGGTCGGCGTAGTGGTCCTCGTTCAGCAGGCGCAGCCGGACCGTGTCGGTGGCCGGCGGGGCGGGGGCGGGGCCGAAGCCGAGCTTGCCGAAGAGGCCGAGGTGGATGTGGATCCAGGCGTCGCCCAGCTCCAGGAAGAGGTGCTTGCCGTGCGCCTCGGCGCTCTCCAGCTCGCGTCCGTCGAGCAGTGCCGCGCTCTCGGCGAAGCGGCCCTGGGGGCTGCTCACCCGTACCGGGCGGGCGGCGAAGCGCTCGGTGTGGTCCTGGGCGAGGCGGTGGATCGTATGCCCCTCGGGCACGGCGGCGCTCCTCGATGCGAACGGGCGTGCCGCCGGACGGGGGGCGTCCGGCGGCACGGCGTACTACTGGTCCTGCGGGTGGTGGGCCGGGATCGGGGGCAGCTCGCCGGTGGTCTCGTACGCGGAGAGCATGTCGATGCGGCGCGTGTGGCGCTCCTCGTCGGAGTACGGGGTGGCCAGGAACGCCTCGACGAAGCTGGTGGCGTCCTCCTGGCTGTGCATGCGGCCGCCGACGGAGATGACGTTGGCGTTGTTGTGCTCGCGGCCGAGCTTCGCGGTCTCCACGCTCCAGGCGAGGATGGCGCGGACGCCCTTGACCTTGTTGGCGGCGATCTGCTCGCCGTTGCCGGAGCCGCCGATCACGATGCCCAGGCTGTCGGCGTCCGCGGCGGTCTTCTCCGCGGCGCGGAGGCAGAACGGCGGGTAGTCGTCGACGGCGTCGTAGATGTGGGGCCCGCAGTCGACGGGCTCGTGGCCGTTGTTCTTGAGCCAGTCCACGAGGTGGTTCTTGAGCTCAAAGCCTGCATGGTCGGATCCGAGATACACGCGCATGGGTCGAGTGTGGCATGCGCGCCCCCCGCCGACCGCAGAGGGGTGTCGCATAAATCACTTCTAAACCTCAAGTAAACCCAAAGAACGCAGACAGGAGGGGTCGGGACCTTGGTCCCGCACTGGGGGCCTCAGGTAACTATCGGAAGAAGGTCTTCCGTACTGGCCGGAAATCGGGTTTGAATGCCGGAACTCTCCACCCGAGAACCTAAGGATTCGTCCATGAGCACGACGACGACCCTTCAGAAGGCAGGCGGCCCCGGCGAACCCGGTTCCACCCAGCCCTCCGACGGTCTCAAGGCCGGTCTCAAGAACCGCCACCTCTCCATGATCGCCATCGGCGGTGTCATCGGCGCCGGACTCTTCGTCGGCTCCGGCGGCGGCATCGCCAAGGCCGGCCCCGCCATCCTGATCTCGTACGCCCTCGTCGGCGCGATGGTCGTCTTCGTGATGCGGATGCTGGGCGAGATGGCCGCCGCGAGCCCGAACTCCGGCTCCTTCTCCGCCTACGCCGACCGCGCGCTGGGCCGCTGGGCCGGCTTCTCCATCGGCTGGCTGTACTGGTTCTTCTGGGTCGTCGTCCTGGCCGTCGAGGCCACCGCCGGCGCCGTCATCCTCGAAGGCTGGATCCCGGCCGTCCCGCAGTGGGCCTGGTCCCTGATCGTGATGGCCGTCCTGACCGCCACCAACCTCGGCTCGGTCGCCTCCTACGGCGAGTTCGAGTTCTGGTTCGCGGGCATCAAGGTCGTCGCCATCGGCGCCTTCGTCGTCGTCGGCATGCTCGCCGTCTTCGGCGTCCTGCCCGGCTCCGACAACCCGGGTGCCGGCTTCGCGCACCTCACCGACGCCGGCGGGTTCATGCCCAACGGCTGGGGCTCGGTCCTCACCGGTGTGCTGATGGTCGTCTTCTCCTTCATGGGCAGCGAGATCGTCACCCTGGCCGCCGGCGAGTCCGAGGACCCGCGCCGCGCCGTCACCAAGGCCACCAACTCGGTCATCTGGCGCATCGGCGTCTTCTACCTGGGCTCGATCTTCGTCGTCCTGACCCTGCTGCCGTGGAACGACAAGTCGATCGTCGACAAGGGCTCCTACGTCGCGGCCCTCGACTCCATCGGCATCCCGGCCGCCGGCCAGATCATGAACGTGATCGTCCTGACCGCCGTGCTGTCCTGCCTGAACTCGGGCCTCTACACCGCCTCCCGCATGGCGTTCTCGCTGGGCGAGCGCGGTGACGCGCCCAAGTCCTTCGCGAAGGTCAACAAGCGGGGCGTGCCGATGGCGGCCATCCTCGGCTCCACGGTCTTCGGCTTCGTCGCCGTGATCTTCAACTACACCAACCCGGACACCGTCTTCAGCTTCCTGCTGAACTCCTCCGGTGCGATCGCGCTCTTCGTCTGGCTGGTCATCTGCCTGACCCAGCTGCGCATGCGCAAGATCCTCGTCGCCGAGGCCCCGGAGAAGCTGACGGTGAAGATGTGGCTCTTCCCGTACCTGACCTGGGCCACCGCCGCGATGATCACCTTCGTCCTGGGTTACATGCTCTACGACGACGGCAACCGCGAGACGGTGCTGTACTCCCTGCTCGTCGCCGCCGTCGTGATCGTGGTCGGCGTGGTGCGCCAGTCGCGCCGCAAGGGCGAGCTCGCGGCCGGGGCCGCCGCCGAGGTGGCCGTCGACGCCGCGGTCGACGCCTCCTGACCCGCCCCCGCACATGACAGCAGCCCCGGACCGCACGCTCGCGGTCCGGGGCTGCTGTACGAGGGGGCGCCCGTACGAAGGGGGCGTCAGCCGCGCCGGCCGGCCAGCTTCCAGGCGGCCGGGAGCGCGCCCATGGCCAGGGCGGCCTTGAGGGCGTCGCCGATCAGGAACGGGGTCAGGCCCGCCGCGACGGCCGCGCCGAGCGACATGCCGGTGGCGGCCATCAGGTAGGGCACGCCCACCGCGTAGATCACGGCCGAGCCCACCACCATCGTGCCCGCGGTGCGGAGCGCCGAGCGGTCGGCGCCGCGCCGCGCGAGGGCGCCGACGAGGGTGGCGGCCAGCAGCATGCCGAGGACGTAGCCGAAGGAGGCCCCGGCCGCGCCGGAGGTGCCGTCCGCGAACCACGGCACGCCCGCCATCCCGGCCAGGGTGTACAGCGCCAGCGCCAGGAAGCCCCGCCGGGCGCCGAAGGCCGTGCCGACGAGCAGGGCGGCGAAGGTCTGGCCGGTGACCGGTACGGGCGAGCCGGGGACGGGTACGGAGAGCTGCGCGGCCAGGCCGGTGAGCGCGGCTCCGCCGACGACGAGGACGGCGTCCCTGACGCGGCTCGCGGGCAGCAGGTCGGCGAGGACGGCGCCGGGCCGGAAGGAGACGGAAGCGGTGCTCATCGAAGGCTCCGGGAGGTGGGTGATCGGGCGGGACACCGCGACGTTAGCCGTCGCCGCACGGCCGCCCCCACCGCCGACCGGGACAAAGCCATACTGTCCGGTTTGGTGGAGACCGCACAAAGATGCTGCCTTACACCTGAGTTGAAGTGATCCCGATCACGGGCCACATTCGACGACACATCCTTTTTGCTCCCCGGGGTCCACTCCAGCGAGACTGTAGGTTCCCGCCAAACCCCCCGGATACCCTGCGTCGCTTGCCTACCGAGAGTACGAATCTGCTCATGCGCGAAGATCTGTCCGTCACCGGGAGCGAACTGCCCCCGGAACCCCTGAGCCACAGCCTCAAGCAGCGGCACCTGACCATGCTGGGCCTCGGCGGCGTGATCGGCGCCGGCCTGTTCGTCGGCTCCGGCGCCGGCATCGGGATCGCCGGCCCCGCGATCATCTGCTCGTACCTGCTGGCCGGCGTGCTCGCCATGCTGGTGATGCGGATGCTCGGCGAGATGTCCGCCGCGATGCCCGCCTCCGGCTCGTTCTCCGTGTACGCGGAGAAGGCCCTCGGGCGCTGGGCCGGCTTCTCGGCCGGCTGGCTGTACTGGTTCCTGCTGGTGGTGGTGCTCGCCGTGGAGGCGACCGGCGCCGCGAACATCGCCCACGGCTGGGTGCCCGCGGTCGACCAGTGGCTGTGGGTGCTGATCTTCATGGTGGTCTTCACCCTCAGCAACCTGGCCGCCGTCCGGAACTTCGGCGAGTTCGAGTTCTGGTTCGCCGCCCTCAAGGTCGGCGCGATCGTGCTGTTCCTGATCCTGGGCACCCTGGCGGTCTTCGGCCTGCTCCCCGACACCGAGCCGGTGGGGATGGCCAACCTGACCGGGCGGGGCGGCTTCTTCCCGGCCGGGATCGGCGGGGTCATCGCGGGCATGCTCGCCGTGGTCTTCGCCTTCGGCGGCCTGGAGGTCGTCACCATCGCGGCCGCCGAGTCGGACGACCCGGCCAAGTCGGTGTCGCGCGCGGTGCGCAGCGCGGTGTGGCGGATCCTCTTCTTCTACGTCGGCTCGATGCTGGTCATCGTGACCCTGCTGCCGTGGGACTCGCTGGAGCCGGGTCAGAGCCCGTACGTGGCCGTGCTGGACTCCATCGGGATCCCGGCGGCCGGCCAGATCATGAACATCGTGGTGTTCGTGGCGCTGCTGTCGGCGCTGAACGCCAACCTGTACGGCTCCTCGCGGATGGTGTTCTCGCTGGCCGAGCGGGGCGAGGCGCCGAAGTCGCTGCTGAAGGTGTCGGGCAGCGGGGTGCCGACGCGGGCGGTGCTCGCCTCGGTGGCGTTCGGCTTCGTGTCGGTGGTGCTGAACCTGCTGTGGCCGGACACGGTGTTCCTCTACATGCTCAACGCGGTCGGCGCGGTGCTGCTGTTCGTGTGGGCGCTGATCGCGGTCTCGCAGCTGCGGCTGCGGCCCCGGCTGGAGCGGGACATGCCGGAGCGGCTGACGCTGCCGATGTGGGCGTTCCCGTACCTGACGTGGGCGGCGCTGGCGGGGATGGCGGCGGTGCTGGTGCTGATGCTGTTCGACGACTCGGCGCGGCCACAGCTGCTGTGGTCCTCGGGTGCGGCGGCCGTCGTGCTGCTGGTGGCGTGGTACCGGGAGGTCCGGGACCGGCGGTCCTGACCGTCCGGTGATCGTGGCGCGGGCCCGGGACTTCGGTCCCGGGCCCGTTCCGCTTTCCGGGGCGGGCGGTCACGTCCGGTGAGAGCGGTGTCCGGATAATGGACGTACGACGTCCGATAAACGGACGATCGGCAGACTGGCGCCATGAGTCAGAGCACCACCACCGCACCTCCCGAGCCCGGGGCGCCCGCGCCCGCGAAGGCCGCCTCCCCCCTCGGCAACGGCCTCAAGCAGCGCCACCTCTCGATGATCGCCCTCGGCGGGGTCATCGGCGCCGGCCTCTTCGTCGGCTCCGGCGCCGGCATCGCGGCCGCCGGCCCCTCGATCGTGCTGGCGTACGCAGCGTCCGGGCTGCTCGTGATGTTCGTGATGC
Organism: Streptomyces racemochromogenes; assembly: GCF_039535215.1. Lineage (GTDB taxonomy): Bacteria > Actinomycetota > Actinomycetes > Streptomycetales > Streptomycetaceae > Streptomyces > Streptomyces racemochromogenes. Next base: position 4,634,230 of record NZ_BAAAWT010000001.1, on the reverse strand, counting down.
GGATGCTCGGCGAAATGTCGGCCGCCAACCCGGCCTCCGGTTCCTTCTCGGTGCACGCCGAGCGCGCCGTCGGGCCCTGGGCCGGCTTCACCGCGGGCTGGATGTTCTGGACCCTGCTGGTGGTGGGCGTCGCCATCGAGGCGATCGGCGCGGCGCACATCCTGGCGGGCTGGTTCCCCGGCACCCCGTCGTGGATGTGGGTGCTGGTGCTCATGGTGGTCTTCACCGTCGCCAACCTGGGCGCGGTCGCGCGCTTCGGCGAGTTCGAGTTCTGGTTCGCCGCCCTCAAGATCGGCGCCATCGCGCTCTTCCTGGGCCTGGGCGTGCTCGCCGTCCTCGGCCTGCTGCCCGGCACCTCCTCCCCCGGCGCCGGCAACCTGCTGCACGACGGCGGCTTCCTGCCCAACGGCGTCGACGGCCTCCTCGTCGGCCTGCTCGCCTCGGTCGTCGCGTACGGCGGCCTGGAGACGGTGACCATCGCGGCCGCCGAGTCCGAGGACCCGGTCAAGGGCGTGGCCAAGGCCGTGAAGACGACCATGTGGCGGATCGCGATCGTCTACGTCGGCTCGATGCTGGTGATCGTCACCCTGCTGCCCTGGAACGACCCGGCCGTCACCGAGCACGGCCCGTACGCGGCCACCCTGGACCACCTGGGCATCCCGGCCGCCGGCCAGATCATGAACGTGGTGATCCTGATCGCCCTGCTGTCCGCGATGAACGCCAACATCTACGGCTCCTCGCGCATGGCCTACTCCCTGGTCGCCCGGGGCCAGGGCCCGAAGGCGCTGGGCAGGGTCTCCGGCGGGGTGCCGCGCCGCGCGGTGCTGGCCTCCGCGGGCTTCGGGTTCGTCACCGTCCTGCTGTCCTACTGGTACCCGGACACCCTGTTCGCCTGGCTGCTGAACATGGTCGGCGGGGTCATCCTCATCGTCTGGGGCTTCATCGCCGTCTCGCAGTTCGTGCTGCGCCGGCGCCTGGAGCGCGAGGCCCCGCAGAAGCTGGTCGTGAAGATGTGGGGCTTCCCGTACCTGACCTGGGTGGCGCTGGCGGGCGTGGCCGGCGTGCTGGTGCTGATGGCCCTGGGCGAGGACACCCGGACGCAGGTGGTCTTCACCGGCGGGCTGACGGCGGCCCTGGCGGCGACCGGTTACGCGATGCAGCGCCGGGCGGCGCGCGGCTGACGCCCCGACAGGCCTTTCCCGAGAGGCGGACCCCGTGTGCGACGCGGGGTCCGCCTCTCTTCGTACAGAGGTGACCCTTACGTGTGAGGCGGAATAGATACTGCTAGCGTGCAGTTGCGCATTAATTGCAATAAGCGATTGGCACGCCGAGGGGACCGGATACACGCATGGCCATCTACACGCTTCCTGAGCTTCCGTACGACTACGCGGCCCTGGAGCCGGTGATCAACCCGCAGATCATCGAGCTGCACCACGACAAGCACCACGCGGCCTACGTCACGGGCGCCAACACCACGCTGGAGCAGCTGGAGGAGGCGCGCGACAAGGAGAACTGGGGCGCCCTCAACGGCCTGGAGAAGAACCTCGCGTTCCACCTCTCCGGCCACATCCTGCACAGCATCTACTGGAACAACATGGCCAGCCCGAAGACCGGCGAGGGCGGCGGCGAGCCGACCGCGGCCGACGGCGTCGGCGACCTGGCGGACGCGATCACCGAGTCCTTCGGCTCGTTCGCCAAGTTCAAGAAGCAGCTGACCTTCGCGTCCTCCGCGACGCAGGGCTCCGGCTGGGGCGTCCTCGCGTACGAGCCCGTCAGCGGCCGGCTCGTCGTCGAGCAGGTCTACGACCACCAGGGCAACGTGGGCGTCGCGAGCACGCCGATCCTGGTCTTCGACGCCTGGGAGCACGCCTTCTACCTCCAGTACAAGAACCAGAAGGTCGACTTCATCGAGGCCATGTGGAACGTCGTCAACTGGCAGGACGTGGCCAGGCGCTACGCCGACGCCAAGGCGAACACCCCGCTGCTGATCCCCGTCAAGGGCTGATCCGCACCCCCGCAGACCCGTCCGCCTCGTGATCGTCTTCTCAGCCTTCGCGTGCGGGCGTGTACAGCGGAAGACCCCCGTGAGGACGTGACTCACGGGGGTCTTCCGTACGTACGGGGCCGGACGGGCCGGGGCCGGACTACTCGAAGGACGGGCCCTGGGTCCGGGTGCGCTTGATCTCGTAGAAGCCGGGGGTCGAGGCGACCAGCAGGGTGCCGTCCCACAGGCGGGCCGCGGCCTCGCCGCGCGGGGCGGGCGTGACCACCGGGCCGAAGAAGGCCACCTCTTCGCCGTCGGCGCCGGGCACGGAGATCACCGGGGTGCCGACCTCCTGGCCGACGCGCTCGATGCCGTCGTTGTGGGAGTCGCGCAGGACCTCGTCGTACTCGTCGGAGTCGGCGTAGGCGAGCAGCTCCGCCGGCAGGCCGACCTCGGCCAGGGCGTCGGCGATGACCTCGCGGGTCGCGCCGCGGCCGTCGTTGTGGATCTTGGTGCCGAGGGCGGTGTACAGCTTGCCGGTGACCTCGTCGCCGAACTTCTGCTGGGCGGCGACGACCACGCGCACCGGAGCCCAGCCCTTGGGGCCGAGCAGCTCGCGGTAGCGCTCGGGCAGTTCGTCGAGCTTGTTCTCGTTGAGCACGGCGAGGCTCATCACGTGCCAGCGGACTTCCACGTCGCGGACCTTCTCGACCTCCAGCATCCAGCGGGACGTCATCCAGGCCCAGGGGCAGAGCGGGTCGAACCAGAAGTCGACCGGCGTCTTCTCGCGCACCTGGGTGTCGGTCATGGCTCTCCTCAAGTCACATAAGGCGTCACGGGTCATGTTCTTATCCGCCAACCAGCCCGGGATCGCCCGCATTCCCCGTGGGAGGATTCCAGCGAAGACCGTGATCACGCACGAAGGAGTGCAACGTGCCCGGAGAGAACCTGTCCCGCGACGAGGCCCGCGAGCGGGCCGAACTGCTGTCCGTCGACGGGTACGAGGTGGTCCTCGACCTGAGGTCCGCGGTGGACGAGGCCGAACCGGCCGAGGGCCCCCGCACCTTCCGCTCGGTGACCACCGTGCGCTTCCGGGCCGCCGTCCCCGGCGCGTCCTCCTTCGCCGACCTGATCGCCCCCTCGGTGAACTCCGTCACCCTGAACGGCCGCGCGCTGGACCCGGCCGCGGTCTTCGACGGCGCACGGATCGCGCTGGAGGGCCTGGACTCCGAGAACGTGCTGGTCGTCGACGCGAACTGCGCCTACAGCCGGACCGGCGAGGGCATGCACCGCTTCGTGGACCCGGAGGACGGCGAGGTCTACCTCTACACCCAGTACGAGCCGGCGGACGCCCGCCGCGTGTACGCCAACTTCGAGCAGCCCGACCTGAAGGCGCCCTACCGCTTCGAGGTGACCGCGCCCGAGGGCTGGCGGGTGTGGAGCAACGGCGCCGAGGAGTCCCGCGACGGGCAGACCCGGCGCTTCGCCGAGACGGCGCCCATCTCCACGTACATCACCTGCGTGGTGGCGGGTCCGTACCACTACGTCACGGACACCTACACGCGCGGGGACCTGACCATCCCGCTGGGCGCGATGTGCCGCAAGGGACTGGCGAAGCACTTCGACGCCGACGACGTGTTCCTCGTCACCAAGCAGGGCTTCGACCTCTTCCACGAGATCTTCGACTACCCGTACCCCTTCGGGAAGTACGACCAGGCCTTCGTGCCCGAGTACAACCTCGGCGCCATGGAGAACCCGGGGATGGTCACCTTCCGCGAGGAGTACATCTTCCGCGGGAAGGTCACGCAGGCCTCCTACGAGCGGCGCGCGAACGTCATCCTGCACGAGATGGCGCACATGTGGTTCGGCGACCTGGTCACCATGAAGTGGTGGGACGACCTGTGGCTGAAGGAGTCCTTCGCGGACTTCATGGGCTCCTTCGGACTCGTCGAGGCCACCCGCTTCGACCAGGCCTGGGTCACCTTCGCCAACAGCCGCAAGGCGTGGGCGTACCGGGCCGACCAGCTGCCGTCCACGCACCCCGTCACGGCCGACATCCGTGACCTGGAGGACGCGAAGCTGAACTTCGACGGCATCACGTACGCCAAGGGCGCCGCGGTGCTCAAGCAGCTCGTCGCGTACGTGGGCCGGGAGGCCTTCCTGGACGGCGCGCGGCGCTACTTCAAGGCGCACGCGTACGGGAACACCACCCTGGACGACCTGCTGTCGGTGCTCGGGGAGGTCTCCGGGCGGGACATGGCCGAGTGGTCGCGGGCCTGGCTCCAGACGGCCGGCGTGAACGCGCTGACGCCGGTGGTGACCTCCGACGCGGCCGGGCGGCTGACGGAGCTGGCGGTGGTCCAGGAGGGCGACGAGCTCCGCCCGCACCGGGTCGCGGTGGGCCTGTACCGGCTGGAGGCCGACGGGTCGCTGGTGCGCTACGCGCGGGCCGAGGCGGACGTGGCGGGCGCCCGGACGGTGGTTGCGGAGCTGGCCGGGCTGGAGCGGCCGGACCTGGTACTGGTCAACGACGAGGACCTCACGTACTGCAAGATCCGCTTCGACGAGGCCTCCCTGGCCACGCTGCGCGGCCACCTGGGCGACCTGACGGACCCGCTGGCGCGGGCGCTGTGCTGGTCGGCGCTGTGGAACCTGACGCGGGACGCGCTCATGCCCGCGCGGGACTTCGTCTCGCTGGTCCTGGCGCACGCGGGCCGGGAGACCGACGTCGGCGTGCTCCAGCAGCTGCACGCGCAGGCGCTGAGCGCGGTGGCGCACTACACGCCGGCCCAGCGGCGCGAGCAGACCGGACGGGACCTGGCCGCGGGGGCGCTGCACGAGCTGCGGCTGGCCGAGCCGGGCTCCGAGCACCAGCTGACCTGGGCCCGGTTCTTCGCGGCCAGCGCGGCGACGGAGGGCGACTTCCAGCTGCTGCTGGGCCTGCTGGACGGCACCGCGCGGATCGACGGGCTGGAGGTCGACCAGGAGCTGCGCTGGGACTTCCTGCTGCCTCTGGTGGCGCACGGCGCACTGGACGAGGCGGCGGTGGAGGCCGAGCTGACCCGGGACGACACGGCTTCGGGCAAGCGGCACCAGGTCCGGTGCCTGGCCGCCCGGCCGTCGGCGGCGGTCAAGGACCAGGCGTGGGCGGCGGTGGTGGAGTCGGACGCGCTGTCGAACGCGCTGGTGGAGGCCACCATCTCCGGGATGCAGCAGGGCTCGCAGCGCGAGCTGCTGGCCGGCTACACGGAGCGCTACTTCGAGGTGATCGAGCGGGTCTGGGCGCAGCGTTCGATCCAGATCGGCATCGACGTGGTGAAGGGGCTCTACCCGATGCTCCAGGACGCGCCGGCCACGGTCGAGGCCACCGACGCGTGGCTCGCCGCCCACCCGGACGCGGCCCCCGCGCTGCGCCGGCTGGTGCTGGAGTCCCGCGACGACCTGGCCCGCGCGCTGCGCGGCCAGGCCTGCGACGCGGCCGCGGGCTGACCCCGTGTCCGGCGGGGTGCGGGCCGGCGGCCCGCACCCCGCCGGCGTCGGGTGGCGGCGCCCGTGAGTTCGTAGGATGGTCGGACCCAGCGGGCCTATTCGGCACTCGAACGCCCGTACTTTAGCCCCGGCTTGTCCGGATTTGTCGACGGGCGTGTAACAGGGGTTAGCAAGGCCATGGCCTGAGGGAATCACCGCGTCATGAACCAGAACGCACCCCTCCCCCTCGCCCACCTCACCGCCAGCCGCCCCCGCGTGCTGACCCTCGCACAGCTGCGCGAGCACGGCGTCAGCGCCTCCGAGGCCGCCGGGCGGCCCTGGCAGCAGGTGCTGCCCGGGGTGTTCCTGCTCCACTCCGGCCCCGCGACCAGCGAGGAGCGGCTGCACGCCGCCCTGCTGTACGCCGGCCGGCGCGGCAGCGGCGAGGTCATGATCACCGGGCTGGCCGCCCTCGCGCTCTACCGGTTCTCCGCCACCCCCGCCCTGCTCGCCCTCTCCCACATCGACGTGCTCGTGCCCAACACCCGCCGGCTGCGCTCCACCGGCGACGTCCGCGTGGTCCGCGCCCACACCCCGCCCCGCCCCGTGGAGGTGACCGGCCTGCCGGTGGCCCCGGTGGCGCGGGCCGTCGCCGACGCCGTCGGACAGGTCTCCGACGCCGGCACGGTACGCCGCATCCTCAGCGAGGCCGTGCGCGGCGGCCACTGCGAACCGGCCGCCGTCGTACGGGAGCTGACGGTGGCCCGGCTGCTGAACCGGCCGCACGTGGTCGACGCCGTCGAGTCCCTCCTCGCCGAGGGCCGGGCCATCGCGGAGGACCGGCTGTACCAGCTCGTACGCGGCTACGAGCTCCCCGAGCCCGTCTGGAACGTGGACCTGCGCCTGCCCGGCGGCCCGCACCTGGGCGGGGTCGACGCGTACTGGCCCGAGCAGGCCGTCGCCATCGAGATCGACACCCGGGCCCCGCGCCAGGGCGAGGACGAGGACTGGTCGGAGGCCGTCCGCAAGCGGGAGACCCTGGAACGCCTCGGGGTGACCGTCCTGTACCTGACGCCCCGCAAGCTGCGCGACTGGCCCGAGCAGCAGGCGGCGGTCGTCCGGACCGCCCTGACGGCGTCCGGCGACCGCGAGCCCGCCGCCTACCTGGTCGTACTGCCCCGGTGAGGCGGGTTGGCCGGGGAGTACTCCGGGGCGCTCCAGCGCAGCCGCCCCGGATGCAGGCTCTCCACGACCGCCTCCACCCGGAAACGCACCGCCCGGCTGCCGCCGGGGCCGTACTCGGTCCGGGCCCGCCCGCTCAGCTGGAGCAGCCCGCCGCCCTCCCAGTCGGGGAAGAGCAGACCGGCCCGCTCGTCGGCGGCCAGGTTGCCCAGGGTCAGGAACATCGCGTTGCCCGCGTAGTCCGGCCAGAGCAGCTCCGTCGGCGAGAGCACCTCCACGAAGCCGGGCATCCCGCCCCGGTGGCTGGCGTCGACCCCGTCCGCCTCGGCGGTGGTGGCGACGAAGAAGGTGTCGGCGGCGCGGACGGCCCGCTCCTGGCCGGGGGTGAGCGCCTCCCCGCGCCGCACCACACCGGGCCCGTCGGGCACCAGCTCCAGCGGCTGCCGCTTCTGCAGGTACTTGGGGCAGTTGGAGAACACCTGCTCGGCCGCCACCGCGAAACCGCCGGGCGCCACGGCGAGGGTCCCGTTGAGCCGCATCCGGCGCCGGGTGCGCGGGTCGAGGGAGATCGTGCCGACCCGGGTGCCGGCGGTGGCCAGCGCCCCGGCCAGCGGGTCGCCCTCCGGAAGGCCGCCCGAGACCCGGACGCGGTCCGGCCCGGTGGCCCGTACGAACCCGGGCGCGCCGGTGAGCAGCGAGGCCCACAGCCGCCCCGCGCCGTCGGCGGCGCCGACGACCAGGTGGGGCTGCTGGGCGAGGAAGGCCGCCGCGACGTCGCGGATGTCCGCGCCGATGGAGCGGCCGACGTGCTCGGCGAGCTCGCGTACGCCGACCCGTTCCTGCACGGCCAGCGAGCCCTGGTGGTACCGGCCCATGATGTCCCCCAATCCTTGAGTTCCTAGAAGAAGCCGCAGGTCGGAGCATCCGCCGTAGGGGCGGGAGCACCCTGCGCACCGGTGGGCACGGAGATCTCCAGACGGGTGCCGTCCGGGTCGTGGAAGAAGATCCCCCCGGAGGCGGCGCCCTCGCGGTGGGCGACGACGCCCTCGTGGGCGAACTCGACGCCGAGGCCGCGCAGCCGCTCCTCGTACGCCCGGACCTCCTCGATCGCGCCGGCCGAGAACGCGAGGTGGTGCAGTCCGGCGGCCCGCGGCCGGTAGGGGCCCTCCGCCTGCTGCCAGAGGGTCAGGACGAGTTCGCCGTCCCGGCCGAGGAACGCGTACCTGCGGCCCTCCTCCTTGCCCTCGCCCAGCAGCGCGAAGCCGAGGGCGTCCCGGTAGAAGGCGAGCGAGCGCTCCAGATCGGTGACGTTGAGGCCGATGTGGCCGGTGCGGAGCGTGGCGGCGGTGCCGGTGGTGTCCGTGGTGCCTGTGGTGGCGGTCGACATGAGGGTCCCTTCCCCGAGGTCCGAGAGTTTCTAACCTTCTATCTCGACATTACGGGTTAGGCGGAACTCCGTCAACCGGTCACGTACCCTTGAGGGGTTAGCGGCGCGAGGAGGCGGACATGACGGCGGCGACCACGGACCCACGCCCACTGACGGGCGAGCCCGTCTCCCTGGACCTGCTGAACACGCGCTGGATGCTGGACGGCGAGATCGCCGACCTCTTCGCGGGGGCCTATGGGCTCAGCCGGCTGGAGGGACTGGCCATCTGGCTGGAGGGCACCGGCCTGGCCGGCCGCTTCCGTGCCGACAAGTCGACCCTGGTCCACCTGCTGACCGCGCGCGAGGCCATCGCCCGCGCGGTCGCGGACCCGGCCGACGAGGGCGCGCGCTCCCTGGTGGACGCCGTACTGGAGCACGGCCGGATCCGGGCCACCCTGACCTCCGACGGCCCCGGCGAGCGCGCCGAGTTCGCCGACCCCTCCTGGGGCCCGGCCTGGACTGCGGCCCGCGACTACCTCGGGCTGCTGGCCACCGCACCCGACCGGATCCGCAAGTGCGCCTCGGAGACCTGCGTCCTGCACTTCCACGACACCTCGCGCAACGGCACGCGGCGCTGGTGCTCCATGGCCGTCTGCGGCAACCGCGCCAAGGCCTCGCGGCACTACGCGCGCACGCGCGAGCGCTGAACGGTCGGAATCTGTCACACCGGTCGTGAGACGGAAGGCCGATCCTTCCCCGTAAGAAGGTCGGAAAGTCGATAAATCAACTCACCGGGCCTTGCGAGTCGCCCCGGCTTGCCCCGTCATGTCCTCACTGGCGGAGCCTCCGCACTGACGGGAACCCGCCATGTCAGGTCTCGGTCAATGACAACACTCCCCAAACAGCAGTCACTTAGGCAAAGCTGACCGGTCATCCGGCACCGAATTCCGGACCGTATCTTTCACTTAGCCAGGGATGCTGATGACCCTCGACTCCCCCAGCTCCACCACCGGGGCCATACCCGGCACCAGGCGCGCGGCCCGCGTCGCGGCGGCCGCGGGCCTGGTGGCCGCCCTCTGCGCCACCGGCGCGGTGCCCGCCTTCGCGGCGGCCGGCGACGACCCGTGGACGACCGCCCCGGTCAAGTCCGCGGACCAGAAGCTCGGTTCGGCCGACGCCGAACTGCTCCAGGAGGCCAAGGCCAAGGGTGACGCGACCGTCACCGTCATGGTCGCGACCGCCCCCGGCCAGACCAAGCAGGTCGCCGACCAGCTGGACGCCGTCCAGGGCGCCTCGATCGGCCAGACGTACGACAAGCTCGGCTACGTACGCGCCACCCTGCCGACCGACAAGGCGGAGGCCGCCCTGAAGGCGGCCGCCAAGCTGGAGTCCGTGCACGGCATGGACCTGCGGCACGAGATCCGGCTCCCGGACCCGCGCCCCGAGGCGAGCAAGGACGGTTCGGCGAAGAAGACCGCCGCCGAGACCTACCCGGCACCGGACAAGAACACCCCGGCCAAGAACCCGTACAACCCCTCGTTCGAGACCGGCTCGGTGGACTTCGTCAAGAAGAACCCGCAGGCCGACGGCCGTGGCGTGACCATCGGCATCATGGACTCGGGCGTCGACGTCAGCCACCCCTCGCTGCAGAAGACCACCACCGGCGAGCGCAAGATCGTCGACTGGGTGACCGCGACCGACCCGATCACGGACAACGACGGGACCTGGCGCGCCCAGATCACCCCGGTCACCTCCGCGGGCGGCGCCTTCACCGCCGGCGGCCAGAGCTGGAAGGCCCCCGAGGGCAGCTTCCAGTGGAGCCGCTTCAGCGAGTCGATCACCGCCAACGGCGACATGAAGGGCGACGTCAACCGGGACGGGGACACCACCGACCGGTTCGGCATGCTCTACGACCCGGCCGCCGGCACCGTCCGCGTCGACACCGACCAGGACGGTGACTTCACCAACAACGAGCCGATGAAGCCGTACAAGGACGGCTTCCAGATCGGTTACTTCGGCAAGGACGACCCGGCCACCGAGGTCGCCGAGCGGATCCCGTTCACCATCGAGATCCGCAAGGACGTCAAGATGGACCCGCTCGGCGGGGACTGGGTCGGCAAGAAGGCCGACTTCGTCAACATCGGCATCATCGAGTCCGAGCACGGCACGCACGTCGCGGGCATCACCTCCGCCAACGGCCTGTTCGGCGGCCAGATGAACGGCCAGGCGCCCGGCGCCAAGCTCGTCTCCTCCCGCGCCTGCTCCTGGTCCGGCGGCTGCACCAACGTCGCGCTGACCGAGGGCATGATCGACCTCGTCGTCAACCGCGGCGTCGACATCGTCAACATGTCGATCGGCGGCCTGCCGGCGCTCAACGACGGCAACAACGCCCGCTCCGAGCTCTACAAGAACCTCATCGACACCTACGGTGTCCAGCTCGTCATCTCGGCGGGCAACGAGGGCCCGGGCGTCAACACCATCGGCGACCCCGGCCTCGCCGACAAGGTCATCTCCGTGGGCGCCGCGGTCTCCAAGGAGACCTGGGCCGCCAACTACGGCTCCGGCGTGACCAAGAAGTACAACATGTTCCCCTTCTCCTCGCGCGGTCCGCGTGAGGACGGCGGGTTCACGCCGACCATCACCGCCCCCGGCGCTGCCATCAACACCATCCAGACCTGGCTGCCCGGCGCGCCCGTGAAGGAGTCCGGCTACAGCCTCCCGGCCGGCTACGGCATGCTCCAGGGCACCTCGATGTCCTCGCCGCAGGCCGCGGGCGCCAGCGCCCTGCTGATCTCGGCCGCCAAGCAGGCGAAGATCGCCCTGCCCCCGGCCAACCTGCGCGTGGCGCTGACCAGCACCGCCAAGAAGATCGACGACGTCCCGGCCCACGCACAGGGCGCCGGTCTCATCGACATCCCCAAGGCGTGGGAGTCGATCCAGCGCGGAGCCAAGGCCAACGAGTTCACGGTCAAGGCCCCCGTCGACACCGCGCTCGACCAGTTCCTGAAGACCCCGGGCTTCGGCACCGGCCTCTACGACCGCGAGGGCGGCCTGAAGGTCGGCCAGAAGAAGGTCTACGACGTCGTCGTCACCCGCACCACCGGCGTCAAGTACGGCACCCGGCACAACATCAGCTGGCGCAACAACGACGGCACCTTCAAGGTCGTCGGCGGTGGCGGCTACGACTACGTCACCCTGCCGCTGAACAAGCCGGTCACCATCAAGGTCGAGGCCAACGTCAAGTCGGCCGGCGTCCACAGCGGCATCCTGCAGCTCGACGACCCCACCACCGAGGGCGTCGACAAGCAGATCCTGGCCACGGTCGTCGCCTCCACCCCGCTGGCGCAGCCGTCCTTCACGCTGTCGGACACCTCCACCGTGCAGCGCAACAGCCACAAGTCGTACTTCGTGACCGTTCCGCAGGGCGCCAAGACCCTCGAGGTCGCCCTCGGCGGGCTCGCGGCGGGCAGCCAGACGCGCTTCATCTCGATCCACCCGTACGGCACGGGCGTCGAGGACAGCGCGACCACCCAGTGCTACCCGAACTACGACAACCCGGCCAACAAGTGCCGCCCCGACCTGCGCTCGTACGAGAACCCGCAGCCGGGCGTCTGGGAGATCGAGGTCGAGTCGCGCCGCACGTCGCCGCTGCTCGACAACCCGTTCAAGCTGGACGTCTCCGTCCTCGGCGCGGGCTTCGACCCGGCCGTCAAGGTCCTGCCCGAGGTCAAGCAGGGCACCCCGGCGCCGGTCCAGTGGACCGTGAAGAACGACGCCGCCGCCATCTCCGGCGGCAAGCTGCGGGGCGGCCCGCTCGGCTCCGCGAAGGTCGACAAGCCGACCATCGCCGCCGGCGAGACCAAGACCACCGAAGTCACCGTCGGTGAGGGCGCCGCCCGCCTCGACGTGGCGATCAACAAGCCCTCGGACACCGCCGCCGACCTCGACCTCGAGGTCTACAAGGACGGCGTCAAGGTCGGCTCCTCCGCCGACGGCGACTCCGACGAGTCCGTCAGCCTGCTCAAGCCCGCCGCCGGCACCTACACCATCAAGGTGATCGGCTACGCGGTCCCGGCCGGCACGACCACGTACGACTACCGCGACGTGTTCTTCTCCGCCGCCCTGGGCTCCGTCCAGGTCGACGAGGCCGCCGCGGTCAACCTCGCCACCGGCGCCTCCGCGCAGGTCTCGGCGAACGTCCTGGTGACGGGCGCGGCCCCCGAGGGCCGTCAGTTCTTCGGCCAGGTCCAGCTGCTCAACGCCCGCGGCACCGCCGCCGGCACCGGCAGCGTGCAGATCGACAAGGTCATCCCGTAACGGTGTGAACGCATGACGGAGGGGCGGTGCTCGACCGAGCACCGCCCCTTCGGCTTCCCCCTCGCGTTCCCCCCTCGCGGCGCTACTTGCCGAGCGTGCGCAGGGACTCCGCGTACGTGCCGACCGCGTGGGCGATGACGTCCAGGTTGGTGTCGAACGCCTTGAGGTCGATGTTCTTCAGGTTGTCGCCCGCCCCGTGGTAGTTCGGGTCGTACGCCGCCCCGGCCGTGCCGCCGTAGCGCTTGGCCTGCTCGGCGGTCTTGATGCCCTCGGCCCCGGTGAAGGTGCCGCCCGCCGGGATGCCGTTCTCGATGAACGGGCCGTAGTCGGAGCGGCCGTCGAAGTCACTGCCCTCGTGCGGCTTGCCCTTCTTGTCCAGGAAGCCGTTGATCAGCGCCTCGATCTGCGCCGAGCCCGCCGGGCCGGCGCCCGCGCCGGTCTTGTCCGAGTCGTCGCCGTCGTAGACGAACTGCGCCGGGTTCGGCGAGGCGATCATGTCGAAGTTCAGGTAGAGCGCGATGTCCTTCTTCTGCTTCTCGGACAGCTGCGCCACGTAGTGCTCGGAGCCCAGCAGGCCCAGCTCCTCCGCCGACCACCAGGCGAAGCGCACCTTGTTGGCGGGCCCCTTGTTCTTCTTGTTTGCACCCTCGTCGGCGAGCTTGAGGGCCACTTCCAGGAGGCCGGCCGAGCCGGAGCCGTTGTCGTTGATGCCGGGGCCCTCGGGAACCGAGTCCAGGTGCGAGCCGACCGTCACCACGCGGTCGGCGCGCCCGCCGCGCGTCTCGGCGATCACGTTGCGGGTGGTCTTCTTCACGTGCTCCTGGTCCAGGTCCAGGCGCACCTTCACCTCGCCCTTGGCGGCGGCCGCGGCCAGCGCCTCACCGTCGGCCAGGGTGATGCCCGCGCTCGGGATGACCCCCTCGGCCGGGGAGGAGAACCCGCCGCGGACCGGGGTGGTGCCGCTGTGGTTGTAGACGATCACGCCGACCGCGCCCGCCGCGGCGGCGGCCCGCTGCTTCTCCACGAAGGTGCACGCACCCCGCTTGACCAGCGCGATCTTCCCGGTGAAGGTGCCGGACGCGTAGTCGTCGGCGGTGCAGCCCGGGGTCTCGTCGACCCGGGCCAGGGCGAGCGGGGCCGCCAGGCCGCCGGCCGGGGTGGACTTGGTGAAGGTGAAGGCGGCGGTGGCCAGCTCGCGCGGCTGGTCGCCGAGGACGGTGGTCCTCTCCGTCTTCGTGTGCGCCTCGTAGATGTCGAAGTCCTGGTACGAGACGTCGTACCCGGCCTTCTTCAGCGTGTCGTGGACGTACGCGGCCGAGGCGGCGTGGCCCGGGGTGCCCGCGGCCCGGTTGCCGCCGTTGGCGTCCGCGATCTGCTGGAACTTCGCCAGGTGGCGGTAGGCCCCGCGCGCGGTGACCTCCTCCACCAGCTCCTGGGCCAGCTTCCCCTCGCGCGGGTGGGCGCTGGCCGGCGTGGCCGCCAGCAGCACGGGAGCGGCGACGGCCGCCGCCGCGAGGGCGGCGAGGGCCGGTATGGACCGGCGGTGGCGGTGGATCTTCGGCATGGTGTGGTCCCCCCGGGGTGCGGGTGTATCGGAGTCTGGTGCGCCGCGTCCGGATAACGATCACGGCTGAACGGAAGCTAACCGCCCCTGACCAGGCAAAACGGACTTTCGGTGGCGGTGAAACACGGCCGTCACGGACTCGTCACCCCGGTTCACGAACCCGACACTGTCCGCACCTCGGACAATGGATTGGACAAGCCTCGTGGGGTCGAACGCATGATGGCCTCACGCGCGCCCGCGTCCACGTATTTGAAGGAGTCACCGTGAGGGTCGGAATCGTCGGAGCCACCGGACAGGTCGGCGGAGTCATGCGCGGCATCCTCGCCGAGCGGAAGTTCCCGGTGGACGAGCTGCGGCTGTTCGCCTCGGCCCGTTCCGCCGGCTCCACCATCGACTGGCAGGGCCGGGAGATCACCATCGAGGACGCCTCCACGGCCGACTACTCCGGCCTGGACATCGTGCTCTTCTCCGCGGGCGGCGCGACCTCCAAGGCCCTCGCCGAGAAGGTCGCCTCCCAGGGGGCCGTCGTGATCGACAACTCCTCCGCGTGGCGCAAGGACCCCGAGGTCCCCCTCGTGGTCTCCGAGGTCAACCCGCACGCGATCAAGAACCGCCCCAAGGGCATCATCGCGAACCCGAACTGCACCACCATGGCCGCCATGCCGGTGCTGCGCCCGCTGCACGAGGAGGCGGGGCTCACCGCCCTGATCGCCACCACCTACCAGGCCGTCTCCGGCTCCGGCCTGGCCGGCGTCGCCGAGCTCGACGGCCAGGTCAAGGCCGTCGCCGCCGACGCGACCAAGCTGGTCCACGACGGCGAGGCCGTCGAGTTCCCCGAGCCGGGCGTCTACAAGCGCTCCATCGCCTTCAACGTGCTGCCGCTGGCCGGCGCCATCGTCGACGACGGCTCCTTCGAGACCGACGAGGAGCAGAAGCTCCGCAACGAGTCCCGCAAGATCCTGGAGATCCCCGGCCTCAAGGTCTCCGGCACCTGCGTGCGCGTCCCCGTCTTCTCCGGCCACTCGCTCCAGGTCAACGCCCGCTTCGAGCGTCCGATCAGCGTCGAGCGCGCCTACGAGCTGCTGAAGGACGCCCCCGGCGTCGAGCTGTCCGAGATCCCGACCCCGCTCCAGGCGGCCGGCAAGGACGCCTCGTTCGTGGGCCGCATCCGCGTGGACGAGACCGTCGACAACGGCCTCGCCCTGTTCCTCTCCAACGACAACCTCCGCAAGGGCGCCGCGCTGAACGCCGTCCAGATCGCGGAGCTGGTCGCGGACGAGCTGCGCGGCTGACGCCACCGGTCCGACGCGGAGGGGCGGTGCCGGTACGGCACCGCCCCTCCGGCGTGTCAGGGCCGGCGGACCTCGAAGAGGAAGCAGCCGTACTCGGCCGCGCGGACGTGGACGAGGGCGGTGCGCGGGTCGGCGAAGGCCTCCGCCAGGGCCTGGTCGACGGATTCGGCGGCACCGGCTTCGGGCAGCGTGAGGACGCGGCCGCCGAGGATGCGGCCACCCGCGTCGTAGCGGCGGACCGTACGCAGGGCCCCCGCGTTCGCGAAGGGGTGGCCGGACCCCGCCCCGGGCCCGCCGCACTCCGCGCCGTGGACGAAGACCGGGCCCTGCTCGTCGTACGCGCCCGGGTCGGCTCCCGTGGCGGCGGCCCAGCGGCGCAGCGGGGCGTAGGAGACGAGGGCGATCAGCTCCCCCGGCCGGCTGCGGCGCAGGCAGCAGCGCAGCGGCGCGCCGCCCTCGGGGTCCTCGTACGGAACGCAGGGGCGCCCGGCGTCGTCCCGCGCCCGCAGGGCGGTCAGGGTGGCGGGCGGGATGGGGAGCGCGGTGTGCGTCGTCGTGGTCATGGGTCCAGGGTGCGCGGGCGGCCCCGCCGGGTCTGGCGGGAATCGGACCTCGTGTTCGCCTCTGGATTAGTCCCGCCCGGCGGCCCGGCCCGCGTGGAAGGATGGCCGGGCAACGTCACCATCAAAGGAGATGAACGCGTGCCTGGCACGAATCTCACCCGTGAAGAGGCTCAGCAGCGGGCGAAGCTGCTCACCGTCGACTCGTACGAGATCGAACTCGATCTCAGCGGCGCGCAGGAGGGCGGCACCTTCCCGTCCGTGACCACCGTGCGCTTCCAGTCGGCCGAGGCAGGCGCCGGGACCTTCATCGACCTGGTCGCGCCGGCCGTCCACGAGGTCGTCCTGAACGGCAAGTCGCTGGACGTGGCCGCCGTCTTCCGCGACTCGCGGATCGCCCTGGACCACCTCGCCGCCGGGGCCAACGAGCTCCGTGTCGTCGCGGACTGCGCCTACACCAACACCGGCGAGGGCCTGCACCGCTTCGTCGACCCCGTCGACCAGCAGGCTTACCTGTACACCCAGTTCGAGGTGCCGGACGCGCGGCGCGTCTTCGCCAGCTTCGAGCAGCCCGACCTGAAGGCGACGTTCCAGTTCACCGTGACGGCCCCCGAGGGCTGGACGGTCATCTCGAACTCCCCGACGCCCGAGCCGAAGGACCGGGTGTGGGCCTTCGAGCCCACCCCGCGCATCTCCTCGTACATCACCGCGCTGATCGTCGGCCCGTACCACGCGGTGCACAGCTCGTACGAGGGCCCGGACGGGCAGTCCGTGCCGCTCGGCATCTACTGCCGCCCCTCGCTCGCCGAGTTCCTCGACGCCGACGCGATCTTCGACGTCACGCGGCAGGGCTTCGACTGGTTCCAGGAGAAGTTCGCCTACGACTACCCCTTCGCGAAGTACGACCAGCTCTTCGTGCCGGAGTTCAACGCGGGCGCGATGGAGAACGCCGGCGCGGTCACCATCCGCGACCAGTACGTCTTCCGCTCGAAGGTGACGGACGCGGCGTACGAGGTGCGCGCCGAGACCATCCTCCACGAGCTCGCCCACATGTGGTTCGGCGACCTCGTCACCATGGAGTGGTGGAACGACCTATGGCTGAACGAGTCGTTCGCCACCTACACCTCGATCGCCTGCCAGGCCTACGCCGAGGGCTCGAAGTGGCCGCACGCGTGGACCACGTTCGCGAACTCCATGAAGACCTGGGCGTACCGGCAGGACCAGCTGCCGTCCACGCACCCGATCATGGCCGACATCCGCGACCTGGACGACGTCCTGGTCAACTTCGACGGCATCACGTACGCCAAGGGCGCCTCGGTGCTCAAGCAGCTCGTCGCGTACGTGGGCATGGACGCCTTCTTCAAGGGCGTGCAGGCGTACTTCAAGGCGCACGCCTTCGGCAACACCCGCCTTTCGGACCTGCTGGGCGCGCTGGAGGAGACCTCCGGCCGCGACCTGACCGCCTGGTCGAAGGCGTGGCTGGAGACGGCCGGCATCAACGTGCTGCGGCCGCAGATCGAGACGGACGCGGACGGGGTCATCACCGCGTTCGCCGTCCGCCAGGAGGCCCCGGCGCTGCCGGCGGGCGCCAAGGGCGAGCCGGTGCTGCGGCCGCACCGCATCGCGGTCGGCCTGTACGACCTGGAGGGCGGCAAGCTCGTCCGCAAGGACCGGATCGAGCTGGACATCGACGGCGAGCTGACCGCCGTACCCGAGCTGGCGGGACGCGCCCGTCCGGCGGTCGTGCTGCTGAACGACGACGACCTGTCGTACGCGAAGGTGCGGCTGGACGAGGTCTCGCTGGCGAACGTCACCGCGCACCTCGGCGACTTCACCGAGTCGCTGCCGCGCGCGCTGTGCTGGGCTTCGGCGTGGGACATGACGCGTGACGGCGAGCTGGCCACGCGCGACTACCTGTCCCTGGTCCTGTCGGGCATCGGCAAGGAGACCGACATCGGCGTGGTGCAGTCCCTGCACCGCCAGGTGAAGCTGGCCGTCGACCTGTACGCCGACCCGGCGTGGCGGGACCAGGGCCTGGCCGTCTGGACCGAGGCCACGCTGGAGCACCTGCGCGGCGCCGAGCCGGGCAGCGACCACCAGCTGGCGTGGGCGCGCGCCTTCGCGGCGACGGCCCGCACCGAGGGGCAACTGACCTACCTGGCGGCGCTGCTCGACGGCTCGGCCGAGGTCGAGGGCCTGGTCGTGGACACGGAGCTGCGGTGGGCGTTCCTGGAGCGCCTGGCGGCCACGGGTCGCGCCGACGAGGCGGCCATCGCGGCGGAGCTGGAGCGGGACGCGACGGCCGCCGGCGAGCGCCACGCGGCGACGGCGCGGGCCGCGCGCCCGACCGCCGAGGCCAAGGCGGAGGCCTGGGCCTCGGTGGTGGAGTCGTCCGACCTGCCGAACGCGGTCCAGGAGGCCGTGATCGGCGGCTTCGTCCAGACCGACCAGCGCGAGCTGCTCGCGCCGTACGCGCAGAAGTACTTCGCGGTGGTCAAGGACATCTGGGAGAGCCGCAGCCACGAGATCGCGCAGCAGATCGCGGTGGGCCTGTACCCGTCCCTCCAGGTGTCGCAGGCGACCCTGGACGCGACGGACGCGTGGCTGGCCGCCGCCGAGCCGAACGCCGCGCTGCGCCGCCTGGTCTCGGAGGCCCGCGCGGGCGTCGAACGCGCCCTGAAGGCCCAGGCAGCGGACGCGTCGGCAGCCTGACGGTTTGGGCCCCCGCCCCTGCCCCTGGTGGGGGCCGGGGCGGGGGCCGGCTATCTCCCCCTCGAGGGGGTGGGGGCGGGTCGGTGTTTGCCCACCCGCCCCCTCGTCTGCGGGCCGGAGTCCGGGGGCGGTGTCCCCCGGACCGGTCTCAGGGAGGGGCGGGGGCTTCCCGTCAGTCCCATCGTCCTTCCGGTTCGGGCCGGTCCCTCAAGGGCGCTCCCTTCGGTCGCGTCGCTACGCGATGGCCTTCGGCCACCCTTGACCGACCGGCCCGAACCGGAAAGCCGAAAGACTGCCGGGAAACCCCCGAAGAAACGGGCCGGACGATCCTTGGAGGAGCGGGTCCGTCAGCGATCAGGCGAGGGGCCGGGGGCAGGCCCGCCTGACATCCGGCCCTCAGGTGTCCTGATTCCGGGCCAGGGGTGCGGCTACCCGCACGAGAGGTTGATCCAGGTGGCCTCCAGACCCCCCAAGCGCGACAGATCGCTACGCGCTCCCCATTTCTCAGCGTCCGACGACCGCCTTGGGCTGATACCCGCACCAGAGGACGAACAGATCGACCTGGGAGTCCGGCAGGCGCGACAGATCGCTACGCGCTTCTCTTGTCTCGGCGGCCGGCGGCCGTCTTGGGCTGGTCCGGGGCGGGTTCGACGTTGGTGGCGGCGGTGGTGAACTCGCGGCCGCAGGCGCCACGGATGTAGGCCAGTTCCATCCAGCGTTCGATGCCGGTGTCGGAGACGTTCTCATTGATCACCGCCATCAACAGGCCTTCGGTGCCGGAGGCGATGTCTCGGACGCGTCGGTGGAGGAGGCGGTGGGGGACGTATTCGTACTGGTCAGTCATCGCAGGGCTCCTCGAAGGACGCGGTGAAGCGCTGCCAGCCGGAGCGGGCTCGGTCCAGCAGCTCCTGGGTGGGCGTGAACGAGGCCTCCAGGCCGAGCCAGGGGTCGCCCGACGTGTCGATCCCCAACACGCCCTTGGCGCAGCTGTGGATGATCCGGCTGGTCATGGTCGGCTCCTTACGTCGGCGCGGGACGGCCGCGCGATCACTGATCGGTGTGAAGAGGTAACCGCGTGTCGCCCCCGCGCGAGTACCGTTGGAGGGTCGGAGAAGCATGCAAGTCATGCACTTGTGGGGAGTTGCTCATGGCTCGACGCTCACGCACACCCAACACCGGCCTGTCGACGCTCCTTGAGCAGGCCGGATGGTCAAGAAGCCAATTCGCCTCGATCGTCAACCGCATGGGGGCGGAGGCCGGACTCGCGCTCAAATACGGTCAGCCTGCGGTGTCCCAGTGGGTAGCGGGGCACCAACCGAGGCCGCAGGTCAGGGCGCTGGTCGTCGAGGCGTTCGAACGGAAGCTGGCACGGCCGGTCACCTACGCCGAGGCGGGGCTCACGCCCCCGGGCGGAACGGCTGAGGCGGACACTGTGCGGGAACTCGTAGACCTCGGAAGGGCCGACATGGATCCGTCCCGGCGCCGCGTGATCGCGGCCGGAGTCTTCTCCGCAGCGCTCAGCATCCCGCTGTTCCCGACCCTCGCGCGGGCCGACAGCCCGGAGCCGATCAGGCCCGGGAAGGCGACGACGAAGGTCGGACAGGCGCAGGTGGACGCTGTGGCTGCGATGACGGACCGGATCGCCGACATCCTCGACGAACTCGGCGCTGGCCACGCCCGGCCGATGGCGGCAGCCTTCCTCGTGAACACCGTCGGCCCATGGCTGAAGGCAGAGGCTGCGGCCCCGGTCCGGCGCAGCCTCCTCGCCGCCGCCTCAGACCTGGTCTACCTGACGGGGTGGATGGCCATGTACGAACGGCAGCACCGGCTGGGCCAGGACTACTACGTGTCCGCGCTGAAGCTGGCCGGGGAGGCGGAGGAGCACACCACCTACTGCCGGACCCTGCGCGGCATGTCGCTCCAGGCATCCAACCTCGGGTACGGGAGGAGGGCCCTGGAACTCGCCGACTCGGCGGCGGAAGCGGCACCCTCCGCCGGCCCGCGCCTAGTGGCGTTCCTGCGCGGCCAGCAGGCGCACGGCGCGGCCATGGTCGGAGACAAACGACAGGCCTTCGTCCGCCTCCGCGAGGCCGAGGAAGCGCTCGCCCGAGCCGACGACCGCCGGGAATCCATCGGCGGCTACGACCGGACCGCCTACCTGTTCCACGTCGCGCACGTCCTGAACGAGACGAAGGATGTACCGGGCTCGGTAAGGACCTTGCGTGAATCGATCCGGCTGCAGCCCGCCAACGAGCGCCAAGGCCGCCTGCACGCCTACGGAGTCCTCGCACAGCGACAGCTGTCCATCGGCCACGTCGAGGCCGCGTGCGAATCGTGGAGCCGCTTCCTGGACGAGTACGAAGCCCTCTCCTCCGCACGGGGCGACGAGCACTTCGAGGTGATGAACCTCAGGCTCCGCCCGCACGGCACCGTTCGCGCAGTACGAGAACTCCGCGAGCGCGCCCGGCTCGTTGGCGCGCTCAAGGACTGACCGGGCAGTCGCCATTGGGTTCATGTGCCAGCCCAGGACGACCGTCGGACGCTGAGATCCGAGGAGCGTGTAGCGATCTGTCGCGCCCGTCGGGTCCCTGCGCTGCTCTGATCGGCTCTTGGTGCGGGTATCAGCCACAGGCGGTCGTCGGGCGCTGAGACGAGAGGAGCGCGTAGCGATCTGTCGCGCCTGGGGCGCCGCAGGTCGCTCTGATCAACCTCCCGTGCGGGCTGTCGCGCCCCTGGTCCGGGATCTGGACTCTTCAGGCCCCGGATGTCGGGCGGGCCGGCGCCTGGCCCCTCGTCTCAGCGCTGAGGGACCCGCCACTCCTCCTCTGGACCGTGCCGTTTCTTTGGGGGTTTCCCGGCAGTCTTTCGGCTTTCCGGTTCGGGTCGGTCGGTCAAGGGTGGCCGAAGGCCATCGCGTAGCGACGCGACCGAAGGGAGCGCCCTTGAGGGACCGGCCCGAACCGGAAGGACGATGGGACTGACGGGAAGCCCCCAACCCTCCCTGGGACCGCCCCGCGGGGTGCCGCCCCTCAGCCCAGCCTCCCCGCCGCCCTCTGGAGGGCCCGCAGGGCCTGGGCCAGGGCCGGGGCCGCCTCCGTGCCCCGGCGGAGGGCGGCGATGACGTGGCGGGTGGGGCGGTCGTGGGTGAGGGTGCGGACCGTTACGCCCGAGGCGCGGGCCGAGACCATGCGGGGGACCAGGGCGACGCCCATGCCCGCCTCGACCATCGCCAGGATCGCGGTCCACCCCGAGGCCGAGTGGGCCTGTTCCGGGACGAAGCCCGCCGGTTCGCAGGCCGACCGGGTGATCTCCGACCAGGGGCCGCTGCCGCCGTAGATCCACCGGTCCGCCGAGAGGTCCGCCAGGCGGAGTACGGGTGCGGCCGCCAGGGGGTGGTCCGGGGGGAGGGCCACGTCCAGGGGGTCTTCCAGGAGGGTGATCCGGGTGAAGCGGGTGTCCTGGGCGGTCGGGGCGTGCGCGGCGAGGGAGAGGGCGAGGTCGACGGTGCCGGCGGAGAGGAGTTCGTACGACTCGGCCGCCTCGGTCTCGCGGACGCGGAGTTCGATGCCCGGGTGGGTGAGGCGGAGGGCGGCGACCGCCGGGACCACGAGGACCGGGACGGCGGTGGAGAAGGCGCCGACGCGGACTTCGCCCGACTCGCCGGACCGGTAGCCGGTGAGTTCGGCGTCGGCGCGTTCGAGCTGGGCGAAGACGGCTTCGGTGTGGCGCAGCACCAGGTGGGCGGCGTCGGTGAGGCGGACCCGGCGGCCCTGGGGTTCCAGGAGCGGCACCCCCAGCTGGCGGGAGAGGTTGGTCAGCTGCTGCGAGACGGCCGAGGGCGTCATGTGCAGCGTCTCGGCCGTCGCGGTCACGGTGCCCTGGTCGGCCAGGGTCCGCAGGATGCGGAGCTTCTTGATGTCCCAGTCGGTCACAGGGGGGAAGTTACCTGCGGGCAGTTACCTGTTGGCAGATACCCGCAGGCAGTTACCTGCGGGCCGTGCTGCCGAAGGCGACTCCGCCGAGGATCAGGGCCATGCACAGGAGCTGGGCGGGGCCGGTGCGTTCGCCGAGGAGGAGCAGGCCGAGGGCTGCGACGCAGACGGGCTGGAGGTAGTAGACGACTCCCGCGCGGGCCGCGCCGATGAGGGAGATGGCCTTGTTCCAGGCGAAGAAGGCGACGGCGGAGGAGAAGACGCCGACGTAGAGGAGGGGGCCGACGGTGTGGGGGGTCGCCTCGAAGCCGCCCTGGACGGTGAGGGAGACGGCGTACGCGGGGGCCAGCATCAGGGCGCCGAGGACGAAGGTGCTCAGGAGGAAGGCGAGGCCGCCGATCTCGGCGGGCTTGCGCTTGAGCAGGGCGCTGTAGGTGGCGAAGGAGAGGGCGGCGCCGAACATCCAGAGGTCGCCGGCGCCGAAGTCGAAGCCGAGGGAGCCGTCGCCGACGAGCAGCAGGACGCCGAAGGCCGCGAGCAGCATGCCGCAGGAGCGGCGGGCGCCGAGCCGTTCGCCGCCGAGGCGGGCGTAGAGGGCCATGATGACCGGCGAGGCGGCCATGATCATGCCCATGTTGGAGGCCGAGGTGGTCAGGCCGGCCTGGTGCACCAGGGTGTTGTAGAGGGTGACGCCGAAGAGCGTGGCGAGGCTGATGTAGCCGAGGTGCTTACGGAGCAGGGCCCGCTGCTGCCAGGCCTGGCGGGCGGCGAAGGGGGTGACCGCGACGGCGGCGATGATCCACCGCCAGAAGACGGCCTGGACGGGCGGGACCGTCTCGGCCATGCCGCGGGTGGCGACGAAGCTGCCGGACCAGACGACCGTGGCGACCAGGGCGAGGAGTACGCCGAGTCCGGCGGCTCCCTTCCTCGCCTTGTCTCCGGCAACGGCGCCGCCGCCGGCGAGGGTGCCGGCGGCGGTGGGTGCGGTGCGGATGCGGTCGGTGACGGTCACTGGTGGTGTCCCCCTGCGTGTGTGGTGTGGGTCGTGGACCCACTCTCACACCTTCGCTTCACCCAGGTCCATCGAAAGATTTTGACGGTTTCCTTCAGTCTTGCTGAACGGTCCCGGCGCGACCCGGGCCTCGGGCCCCACCTCACCCCCGGCCCCACCCCCGGCCGCGCCCTTCGGCGCCCGCCCCGGGAGCTGCCCGAAGACCGTGGCGCCGAAGGCGATGGTCATGCCCACCAGCTGGACCGGGGTCAGGGCCTGGCCGAGGGCGGCCCAGCCGATGACGGCGGCGGTGAGCGGCGACAGCGGGCCGAGCAGGGTGACGGACGTGGCGGTGAGCTGGCCGATGCCGCGGAACCAGAGGAAGTACGCGGCCCCGGTGTTGATCAGCATCATGTAGCCGTAGCCGAGGAAGGCCTTGCCGTCGAGGGCGGGCGGCGCCCCCTCGACCAGTGCGGCGATCGGGATGATGACCAGGCCGCCCGCGGTGAGCTGCCATCCGGTCACGGCCAGCGGGCCGACGCCCTCGGGGCGGCCCCAGCGCTTGGTCATGACGGTGCCCGCGCCCATGGAGGCGGAGGAGACCACGCCGGCTATGACGCCGATGAGGTCGAGCTTCGCCTCGGCGGTCAGCACCACCATGCTCACGCCGAACGCGGCGACCACGGCGGCGAGTACGGTCCGCAGCCGGGCCCGCTCCCCGAGGAGGAGGGCGGCGAGCCCCACGACGAAGAGCGGCCCGGCGGAGCCCAGTACGGCGGCGACGCCGCCGGGGAGCCGGTAGGCGGAGAGGAAGAGCAGCGGGAAGAAGGCGCCGATGTTGAGGGTGCCGAGGACCGCGGACTTCCACCACCAGGCGCCCTTGGGCAGGACGCGGGAGAGGGCGACCAGCAGCAGGCCGGCGGGCAGGGCGCGCATGGCCCCGGTGAAGAGGGGCCGGTCGGCGGGCAGCAGCTCGCTCGCGACGAAGTAGGTCGAGCCCCAGGAGATGGGGGCAAGCGCGGTCAGGAGGGTGGTGGTGACGCGGTTCACGGTCACTCCTCGGCGGTGAGGATCGGCTGGCGGGGTGAGGCTGGCCGCGACCTGCCCGGGGGCCCGTCCCCGGACCTCCCCGGGTAGGTCGCTGATAAGTAGCTTACTCCTAAGCTACTTTTAAGCAAGCTACTTTCTTGCGAACCACTGAGCGGAATCGGATACTTCATTTATGACCGAGGTGAAGAAGGACGCCCAGCCGGACGCCGTCGACGCGATCACCACGCAGTGGGCCGCGGAGCGACCGGACCTGGACACCGCCCCGATGGCCGTCTTCGGCCGGATCTACCGCATCGCCAAGGCCGTCGGCGACGCCGTGGAGCGCGCGTACAACGGCTACGGCATCAGCCGCGGGGAGTTCGACGTCGTCGCCACTCTGCGCCGCGCCGGGGCCCCGTACACCCTTTCGCCGCGCCAGCTGGCGGCCACGCTGATGCTGACCACCGGCGGGATGACGGGCCGCCTGGACAAGCTGGAGAAGGCCGGCCTGCTCACCCGCAGCCCCGACCCGCACGACCGGCGCGGCCTCCAGGTGACCCTCACCGACCGCGGGTTCGCCCTCGCCGACGAGGCCGTCTCCGCCGGCCTGGCGGTGCACCGCCGGGCCCTGGAGGGCTTCGACGCCGAAGAGGTCGAACAGCTCACCGGGATGCTGCGCAAGCTGCTCGCCGACGTGTCCCGGGGGACCCTGGGGGCCGAGGGACCCTGAGGACCGCCGGCCCCGGGGGATCCCGCGGACCCCATCCGGGTACGCCAAGGCGCCGGAGGTCGCGTCGGGACCGGCTCACACCGGTTCCGCGGACCTCCGGCGCCCGGAAGCCTTGACGAAGGACCTGCCCGGTCGGGTCAGGCCTGGTTCTTGCGCGACTTGTCGCCGACCATCACGAGACCCGCGATGACCAGGAACAGCACGATCGGCGCGGCCACGAACACGCCGAGCGTCTCGCCAATGCTCAGGCCCGGGCCCGGGTCGTCACCGTCGTCGCGGGTCCGCGCGAGGGCGGGAGACGTCATCAGCAGCATCATCAGCGTCGATCCGGCCGTGACAACGCCGGCGCGCAGAGCGTTCTTCTTGTCCACGGTGCAAACGTAGCGAACACCTAAACGGGGCGCGCGCCCGGGGGTGCCGTACGGGTCTGCGCGCCCTCCCGCACCGCGCTCAGCAGGGCGTTCGCCCGGGGTGAGGCGGTCAGCGCCTCCAGGGTCACGGGGCGGCCCTCCGCGTCGGCGACCGGCAGCCGCCAGTTGGGGTACTGGTCCCAGGTGCCCGGCAGGTTCTGCGGCCGCCGGTCCCCCACCGCGTCCGGCAGCCAGACGCCGACCAGCCGGGCCGGGGTGCGCAGCAGGAAGGCGTACAGGGCCCGTACGGCGGCCTCCTCGCCCTTGGCCTCCAGCCCCAGCCGGTCCAGTACCGCCAGCCACTCGGCGGTGTCGGCGGCGTCCTCGGCCCGCTCCAGGTCCAGAGGGCGGGTCAGCAGGCCCAGCCGGTCGCGCAGTTCGACGTGGGAACCGGCCAGCTTGGCGGCGGTGGGCGGCAGGTCGTGGGTGGTGGCGGTGGCCAGGCACTGCGACCGCCAGGCCCCGGCCGGCAGCGGTGCGCCGTCGCCCGCCCAGTCCCGCTCGAACCACAGCACCGAGGTGCCGAGGATCCCGCGCCGGGCCAGCGCCCGCCGTACCTCCGGCTCGACGGTCCCGAGGTCCTCGCCGACCACCAGCGCCCCGGCCCGGTGGGCCTCCAGGACCAGTACGGCCAGCATCGCCTCCCCGTCGTAGGAGACGTACGTGCCCTGCGCGGGCGGGGTGCCCCGCGGGATCCACCAGAGCCGGAAGAGGCCCATCACGTGGTCCACGCGGACCGCCCCCGCGTACCGGAACACCCCGCGCAGCAGGGCCCGGAACGGGGCGTACGACCGGGCCTCCAGGACGTCGGGCCGCCAGGGCGGCAGCCCCCAGTCCTGGCCGCGCGCGTTGAAGGCGTCCGGCGGGGCGCCCACGGACATCTCCCGCAGGTGCAGGGGGCCGCTGCGGGCGTCCGAGCCGTCCGGGTGCACCCCGACGGCCAGGTCGTGCACGATGCCCACGCTCATCCCGGCCTCCCGCGCGGCCCGCTGGGCACCGGTCAGCTGGGTGTCCGTCAGCCAGACCAGCCAGCAGTGGAAGTCGGTGCGCTCCTTCGGGTCCTCCCCCGCGACGGCCGCGCACCAGGCGGCGTGCCGGGCGAGCTCCTCGCCCTGCGCGGCGCGGAAGGCCCGGTAGGCGGCCTCCCGGGCGGGCGCCCGCGGGACGGCGTACAGCAGTTCCAGGGCCGCGCGCTTGAGGGCCCACACGGCGTCCCGGTCGATCAGCGCCCCCTTCTCCAGCACCTCCCGGCGCAGCTCCCCGCCCCGGCCGGCGAGTTCGGCGAGGGCGTCCCGGTCGGGGCAGTCCGCCCACTCGGGGAGGTCCTCGACGCGCAGGTACACCGGGTCGGGGAAGCGGCGCGAGGCCGGCCGGTAGGGGGACGGGTCGGTCGGGGTCCCGGGGAGGGCCGCGTGCAGCGGGTTGACCTGGACGAACCCGGCGCCGTGGGTGCGGGCGGCCCAGCGGGCCAGCTCCGCGAGGTCGCCGAGGTCGCCCATGCCCCAGGAGCGCTCCGAGAGCAGGGAGTAGAGCTGGACGAGCAGCCCGTGGGCGCGGTCGGGCGCCGCCGGGGCCCGGTCGGGGGCCACGATCAGGGTGGCGGAGGCGGTGCGCCCGTCCGGCGTCCCGGCCGCCAGCCGGTGCACCCCGGGGGGCAGGCCGGGGTGCCAGTCGGCCTCCCCGGCCCCGTCCTCCAGGGTCACCCGCAGCCGGGTCCCGGCCGGCAGCGCGGCCAGGGCCGCCGGGGCGGGCTCGCCCCGCCAGTGCACCAGCGTCGGCGGGAGCAGCCGCCCGGCC
This sequence comes from Streptomyces racemochromogenes, assembly GCF_039535215.1. Classification (GTDB taxonomy): domain Bacteria; phylum Actinomycetota; class Actinomycetes; order Streptomycetales; family Streptomycetaceae; genus Streptomyces; species Streptomyces racemochromogenes. The sequence goes on along the minus strand of NZ_BAAAWT010000001.1, from coordinate 4,606,896 downwards.
CGCTCCCGTTCGGCCGCTGCGGCCTTGACCCGCACGTCCTCGGGGGTGTCGACGGGTACGCCGATCAGGCCCAGCACGGTCCGGACCGTGGCCTCGGGGACCTGGACGGTGACGTCCTCGGCGGGCTGGTAGGAGGTGGCGACGCCGTAGAGGGCCGCGAGCCGGGCGAGGTCGTCCATCGTCATCCTTGGCTGGGTGAGGGTTAGGTGAGCGGCTCGCTGGTGAGGGGGGCCTCGGCCACGAGCGGGGACTCACTGGTCAGGGGCGCGTACGCGGCACCGGCCAGCGGGGGTTCGCTGGTCAGCGGCGGGTGCGCGGCGCAGGCCGGCCCGTCGGCGGGGCCGGACGGCACGGGAAGGTGGGCGAGCGGGGCGGGTTTCCTGCGGTGGCCGGACGCGGTGCGGGCGTTCATGGGGTCCTCCCTCTGCGGTCCTCGGGACCGCCGTGCGGTTCTCGGGACCGTGCTGCGGTTCTTCGGACCTCCCATGCAACACCCGCGTCGAACACCGCAGCCATACCCAGTCAGGGGCATCGCATTCCTGGCGGATCCAGGTCAGATCACCCCACGCGCATTGACACCCCGGCAGCACGGGTGGTGGGCTCGGGCCCGTTCACACGGTCGGGGGACGACTCGGGACTGGGGAGGCTCCGTGCAGCTCAGGGGCAGGAAGCGGACCACGGCCGCGGCCGTCGCGGTCATCGGGAGCCTGCTCGGCGGGGCCGTCGCCTCGGCTCCGCCGCGGATCACCGCCTCGCCGGGGAACTCGGGATCCCCGCGCCCCGACAGCGGGTCCGTCCCCGTCTCCGCGGCGGGACTCGGGTCGGCCATCGACCCGGGCTCCGACGTTCCCCGAGCCGCTTCCGAGGGGCCGGCCGTGTGGCCGCGGCCGCAGTCGGCCACCGCCGATCCGGGCCGGGAGCTGCCGGTGCCGGCGGAGGCCGTCCTGGTGCTGCCGGTGGACGTGGACCCGTACGCCGCCGACGTCGTACGCGCCTCCCTGCGCGCGGCCGGGGTGCGCACCCTGCACGAGCGGCCCCCGGGCGCGGCGCTGCCCGAACGGGCCCTCGTCGTACGGCTCCAGGGCGCGGACGCCGAGGAGGCCCTGCTGGCGCTGGGCGCGGCCCCGGCCGGTGACCTGCCGGCCGGCGGCTACCGGCTGGCGGTGGGCCGGACCGGCGGGCGGGACACGGTCGCGCTGGCCGGGGTGGGCGGGGACGGGCTGTTCCACGCCGCGCAGACGCTGCGCCAGCTGCTGGCGGCCGGGCACGGCAAGGTGCCGGGGATGCTGGTGCGGGACTGGCCGATCGCGCCCGTGCGCGGGATCACCGAGGGCTTCTACGGGCAGCCCTGGAGCCGGGAACAGCGGCTGGCGCAGCTGGACTTCCTGGGCCGCACCAAGCAGAACCGGATGCTGCTGGCGCCCGGCGACGACCCGTACCGCACCACGGCCTGGCGCGAGGAGTACCCGCGCGAACGGCAGGAGGAGTTCCGGGCGCTGGCGGAGCGGGCCCGCGCCAACCACGTCGTCCTCGGCTGGGCGGTGTCGCCGGGGCAGTCGATGTGCCTGGCGTCGGCGGACGACCGGGCGGCGCTGCTGCGCAAGGCCGACGCGATGTGGGAGCTGGGCTTCCGGGCGTTCCAGGTGCAGTTCCAGGACGTCAGCTACACCGAATGGGGCTGCCGGGCCGACCGGGTGCGGTACGGGACGGGCCCGGCGGCGGCGGCGAAGGCGCACGCGGAGGTGGCGGGCGAGCTGGCCGCGCACCTGGCGGCGCGGCATCCGGGGGCGGCCCCGCTGTCGCTGCTGCCGACGGAGTACTTCCAGGACGGCGCCACCACCTACCGGACGGCGCTGGCCGGGGCGCTGGACCCGCGCGTGGAGGTGGCCTGGACGGGCGTGGGCGTGGTGCCGCGCACCATCACGGGCAGGGAGCTGGCGGGGGCTCGGGCGGCGCTCGCGCACCCGCTGGTCACCATGGACAACTACCCGGTCAACGACTGGGACCCGGGCCGGATCTTCCTGGGGCCCTACGCCGGGCGGGATCCCGCGGTGGCGGGCGGTTCGGCGGGGGTGCTGGCCAACGCGATGGCGCAGGGCACCCTGTCGCGGATCCCGCTGTTCACGGCCGCGGACTACGCGTGGAACCCGCGCGGCTACCGGGCCGGGGAGTCGTGGGCGGCGGCGGTGCGGGACCTGTCCGGCCCGGACCCGAAGACGCGGGCCGCGCTGGCGGCGCTGGCCGGGAACACCGCCTCCTCGGGCCTGAAGGTGGAGGAGTCGGCCTACCTGAAGCCGCTGGTGGAGGAGTTCTGGCGGGCCCGTGCCGTCGGGGACAAGGCCGCCGGCGAGCGGCTGCGGGCGGCGTTCACGGTGCTGCGGGAGGCCCCCGGGCGCCTCGACGCACCGGTGGCGGCGGAGGCCGGGCCGTGGCTGGAGCGGCTCTCGCGGTACGGGGCGGCGGGCGAGCTGGCCGTCGACCTGCTGCGGGCCGAGGCCCGGGGCGACGGGGCGGCCGCCTGGCGGGCCTCGCGGGAACTGGCGGCGGCGCGGGAGGCGCTGGCGGAACCGGGCGGGGTGCGGGTGGACGGCTCCGTGCTGGACCCCTTCCTGGCGAGGGCGGCGGCGGAGTCGGACGCCTGGACGGGCGCGGCCCGCGAGGACGGCACCGTCCGGGAGGAGCCCGGCGCCTACACCGTCCGGCTGGACTCCGCGCGGCCGCTCGCCGCGGTCACGGTGATGACGGACCCGCTGGCGCCGGGCGCGCGGGGCGCGGCCGTGGAGGTGCACGTGCCGGGCGAGGGCTGGCGCCGGCTGGGCGAAGCGGCGGTGTCCGGCTGGACGCAGGCCGACGCGCAGGGAGTACGGGCGGACGCGGTCCGGCTGTCGTGGGCGGGGCCGGCGCCCGTGGTGCACAAGGTGGTCCCGTGGTTCGCGGACGGCCCGCGGGCCCGCTTCGAACTGGCCGACGGGGGCCGGGCCGACGTGGAGGCCGGGGGCGGCGCGCGCACGGTGACGGCGCAGCTGTCCGGGCTGCGCCCGGGGGAGTTCCGGGGCCCGCTGACGGCGGCCCCGCCGGCCGGGGTCCAGGTCCGGCTGCCGCAGGACGTGGTGGTGCCCCGGGGTGCGACGGTCGCCGTCCCGGTGGAGGTCACCGTCGCGGCGGGCACCCCGTCCGGGGAGTACGCGGTCCCGCTGTCCTTCGACGGGGAGGTGCGGGTGCTCACCGTCCGGGCGGTGCCGCGCACCGGCGGCCCGGACCTGCTGCGCGGGGCCCGCGCCACCGCCTCGGGGGTCGAGGGCCCGCAGTTCCCGGCGTCGGCGGCGGTGGACGGCTCCGCCGCGACGCGCTGGTCGTCCCCGGCGGTGGACGGCGCGTGGTGGCAGGCCGAACTGGCGGCGCCGGCGCGGGTGGGCCTGGTGACCCTGCACTGGCAGGAGGCGTACCCCGTGAGGTTCCGGGTGGAGACGTCGGCCGACGGCGTGACGTGGCGCCCGGGTGCGGTGGTGTCCTCCCGGGGCGGGGTGGACGCGGTCCGGCTGGACGCGCCGGACACGCGGCTCGTCCGCGTGACGTGCGAGCGGCGCGCGACGCGCTTCGGCTGCAGCCTGTGGTCCGCGACGGCCCAGGCGGTGGCGGCCCCCTGACGGGTGCCGGGCCGCTGCGCGGGTCTGCCCCTCCCCGCCCTTCACCCGTTCTCGCCTCAAACGCCGGCGGGGCTGATCTCAGCCTCGCCGGCGTTTGAGGCGCGGGGTCTGGGGCGGAGCCCCAGGGAACGGGGGAAGGGCGGGTAGGGGACCGGCCCCGCGCAGCGGTTCCCGCACCCCGGCACCGAGCGGCAGCGGCAGCGGCAGCGGCAGCGGCAGCGGCAGCGGCAGCGGCAGCGGCAGCGGCAGCGGCAGCGCACCCGCCCGGTGGTCCGTCAGGACGCGGCGGCGGCCGTCGCCGTCGGGACGCCGATGCGCTCCAGCGCGTCCTGCGCCCCGTACGGCTGGAGGTACGGCATCCACCGCGGATCCCGGTGCCCCGTCCCGATGATCCGCCACGCCAGCCCCGACGGCGGAGCGGGCTGGTGGCGCAGGCGCCAGCCGAGTTCCAGCAGGTGCCGGTCCGCCTTGACGTGGTTGCACCGCCGGCATGCGGCGACCACGTTGTCCCAGACGTGCTGGCCCCCGCGGCTGCGCGGGATCACGTGGTCCACGCTGGTGGCGACGGCCCCGCAGTACATGCAGCGTCCGCCGTCGCGGGCGAACAGCGCGCGGCGGGTGAGTGGAACGGGCCCCCGGTAGGGGACCCGCACGAAGCGCTTGAGCCTGACCACGCTGGGCGCGGGGACGGCGCGTGTCGCGCTGTGCAGGAAGGCGCCCGATTCCTCCAGGGAGACTGCCTTGTTCTCCAGGACGAGGACGAGCGCGCGGCGGAGCGGTACGACGCCGAGGGGCTCGTACGACGCGTTGAGGACCAGGACGTGCGGCACGGACTGCCTCCTTGTACGCCGGCGGCGCGTGGCTCGCGCCGGGACGATCTGCTCTCAGTCTCCCCTTACGGCTGGTCGAAGCGCCACCACGCGCCGGTAACGGGCCCGGGGTGTTTTCGACCACACTCCCTTTCATCCCCAGGTGAGTCCTGTCTCTCCCTCGAACAACGCAACGAGGTCGCTCCCGTGCCCCGTTAGTGTGGATGGCCTGCCCGCACCACCAGCACGACCGCATGACCGTTCCGCGGGCGGACCGCTATGCCCCTGGAGGTTCCCGCCGTGCCCTCGCCCGCCACCCTGCTGCCGCAGGCCGCGTCCACCACCGACGACGCCGCCGAGAGCGTGACGAACGCCGCGAGCTTCGTCGAGGAGAACTGGGCCACCTGGCTGAGCATCGGCCTGCGGATCCTGCTGATCATCGTGATAGCGGTGGCGCTGCGCAGCGTGGTCCGCAAGGCCCTGACGAAGCTGATAAGCCGGATGAACACCAGCGCGGAGGCCGTGGAGGGCACGGCGCTGGGCGGGCTGCTGGTCAATGCCGAGCGGCGGCGCCAGCGGTCGGAGGCGATCGGGTCGGTGCTGCGTTCGGTGTCCTCGTTCCTGATCCTGGGTACGGCCGCGCTGATGGTCCTGGCGGCGCTGAAGATCGATCTGGGGCCGCTGCTGGCGAGTGCCGGTGTGGCCGGTGTGGCGATCGGTTTCGGTGCGCGCAACCTGGTGACGGACTTCCTCTCCGGCGTCTTCATGATCATGGAGGACCAGTACGGCGTGGGCGACAAGATCGATGCCGGGGTGGCCTCCGGCGAGGTGATCGAGGTCGGTCTGCGCGTGACCAAGCTGCGCGGCGACAGCGGTGAGATCTGGTACGTCCGCAACGGCGAGATCAAGCGCATCGGGAACCTGAGCCAGGGCTGGGCGACGGCGGGCGTGGCCGTGCAGGTCAAGCCGACGGAGAACCTGGCGCACATCCGCGAGGTGGTCCAGGGCGTCGCGGACACCCTGGCCAAGGAGACCCCGTGGGACGAGCGCCTGTGGGGCCCGGTGGAGGTGCTGGGCCTGGACGAGGTGCTGCTGGCCTCCATGACGGTGAAGGTGTCGGCGAAGACCATGCCGGGCCAGCAGTTCGCGGTGGAGCGCGAGCTGCGCTGGCGGATCAAGGAGGCCTTCGACGCGGCCGGCATCCGGATCATCGGCGGCGCGCCGGCCCCGGGCGAGGACGAGGCCCCGGCCGACCCGGCGGCGGCCGTCTCGGCGCCCTCCGCACTCGCCAACCCGGCCTCCCCCCAGTCCCTGGCCACCGCCCCGATACCGCCGGCGCCCGCGCCCGCTCCGGGGGTCCGGCTGCCCAAGTAGACCTCCGCCCGCCCCCTGCGCAGCCCCGCCGGTCCGTTCCGGCGGGGCTGCGGCATTGACAGGCCTCCGAAGCCAATAGGAAACTTACCTAACAGTCTTCTCGGTGAGGGAGGGACCCCGCCATGCCCGCCACCACCCCGGGAACACCCAGCCTGCTGCGCGCCATGAACGACCGCGCCGCCCTGGAGCTGCTGCTGGCGCACGGCCCCCTGTCCCGGACCCGGATCGGGCACCTCACCGGGCTGTCGAAGCCCACCGCCTCCCAGCTGCTCGCCCGGCTGGAGGCCGCCGGGCTCGTCGTCGCCACCGGCACCGACGGCGGCCGCCCCGGACCGAACGCCCAGCTGTACGCGCTCAACGCCCGGGCCGCCCACGTCGGCGGCCTCGACGTGACCCCCGACCGGGTGCTCGCCGCCGTCGCGGACCTGGCCGGCACCGTGGTCGGCGGCTTCGAGCTCCCCTACACCGAGGGCGCCGACGCCGTCGGCCAGGTCACCCGCGCCCTCGGCGGAGCCCTGGAGGACGCCGGGCTGACCCTGCCCGACCTGCACCGCCTGGTCATCGCCACCCCCGGCGCCTTCGACCCGCGCACCGGACGGCTGCGCTACGCCAGCCACCTCCCCGGCTGGCACTCCCCCACCCTCCTCGACGAGCTGGCCGCGGCACTGCCCCTGCCGGTCGAGTACGAGAACGACGTCAACCTCGCCGCGGTCGCCGAGCAGCGCCTCGGCGCGGCCCGCGGCCACGAGGACTTCGTCCTGCTGTGGAACGAGGAGGGCCTCGGCGCCGCACTGGTCCTCGGCGGACGGCTGCACCGCGGCTGGACGGGCGGCGCGGGCGAGGTCGGCTTCCTGCCCGTACCCGGCCACCCCCTGGTCCGCCAGGTCACCCGGGCCAACACCGGCGGCTACCAGGAGCTGGCCGGCGTACAGGTGCTGCCCGCGCTCGCCGCCGCGGCCGGACTCGGCCCCGGCTGCGCCCCGGGCGCCCCGCACACCGCGCAGGTGGCCGCCGGGGCCGAGCTGCTGCGGCGGGCCGCCGCCGAACCGGAGGGCGCCCGCCTGGCCTTCCTCCGGTCGTACGCCACCGCGCTCGCGACCGGTCTCGCCTCGCTGGTCGCCGTACTCGACCCGGAGATCGTGGTCCTGTCGGGCGCCCTGATCACCGCGGGCGGCGACCCGCTGCGCGCCCTGCTGGAGGACGAGCTCGCCGAACTGGCCCCCTCCCGGCCGCGGCTGGTCACCGGCGAGGTGCGCGAGCGTCCCGTGCTGCGGGGCGCCCTGGAGAGCGCGCTGGCCGCCACCCGCGAGGAAGTCTTCGACACCTCCCGCTGACGCCGCACCCGTCGCCCGTAGCCCATAGCACCTGGTCCGTAACCGCAGCCCGCAGTCCGCAGCCCCCGTGACGCCCCCCATCCAGTTCTCCCCCAGAGAGCGAGCCCCGCCATGCCCCGAGCCGCACGCCTGACCACCACCGCGGCCGCCCTTGCCGCCATATCCGTACTCGCCACCGCCTGCACCGGCCAGAACGGCACCGCCGCGACCGACGACCCGAAGGCCGGCGTCACCCTCTCCTTCTGGCACGGCTGGTCCGCGCCCTCCGAGGTCAAGGCCATCCAGGACAGCATCGACCGCTTCGAGAAGGCCCACCCGAACATCAAGGTCAAGGCCACCGGCAACATGACCGACGACAAGATCAACCAGGCGCTGCGCGCGGGCGGGGACAAGGCCCCCGACGTCGTCTCCTCCTTCGCCACCGACAGCGTCGGCAAGTTCTGCAACTCCGGCGCCTTCGCCGACCTGAACCCCTTCATGGAGAAGTCAGGGATCGACAAGGCCAAGGTCTTCCCCGCGACCCTGCTGGAGTACACGCGGTACAAGGACAACCAGTGCACCCTGCCGCTGCTGCACGACGCCTACGGCCTCGTCTACAACAAGACCGCGTTCGCCGCCGCCGGGATCACCGAAGCGCCCGTGACGTGGAGCGAGTTCGCCGAGGCCGCGCAGAAGCTCACCAAGGCCAAGGGCGATTCGTACGAGCAGCTGGGCGTGATGCCCACCTTCCACGGCTACGAGACCACCCCGATGCGGCTGGCCGCGCAGTGGAGCCCCACCTACTTCACCGCCGACGGCACGTCCAACCTGGCCGGCGACCCGGCCTTCGCGAAGATGCTGACCGCGCAGAAGGACCTGGTAGCCAAGCTCGGCGGCTACGAGAAGCTGGAACGGTTCCGCGCCGGCTTCGGTGACGAGTGGAGCGCCGAACACCCCTTCCACAAGGGGCTCGTCGCCATGCAGATCGACGGCGAGTGGCGCCCGGCCATGGCCAGGGAGGCCGGCGTCCCCTTCGAGATCGGCACCGCCCCGCTGCCCGTGCCCGACGACCAGCGGGCCGACTACGGCAAGGGCTACCTCTCCGGCACCATCATGGGCATCTCCTCCGCGAGCCGGAAGCAGAACGCCGCCTGGGAGCTGGTGCGGTACATGACCACCGACACCGAGGCCGTCGTCGCCTTCGCCAACGCCATCCACAACATCCCGTCCACGCTGGCCGCGCTGCGCTCGCCGCAGCTCCAGGTCACCCCCGAGTCGAAGACGTTCCTCGACATCGCCCGGCACGCGAAGTCGAACACCACCCCCGCCCGGGCCGACGGGGGCGCCTACCAGCTGACCTTCCAGGACTTCGCGTACGCCGTGGAGAAGGGCGACGTCCCCGACCTCGCCGCCGGGCTCGCCCGGACCGACCGGCAGATCGACACGGACATCGCGAAGGCCGAGTAGCCCCGATGACCACGGCCGCGGACACCCCGCGCACCCCCGCCCTGCGGGCCAGGCACCGGCGCGCCGCCCTGCGGACCCTCGCCTTCCTGTCGCCCTGGCTGATCGGCTCCGCCGTCTTCTTCGCCTACCCGCTGCTGTCCACCGTCTACTTCTCCTTCACCCGCTACGACGGCTTCCGGCCCCCGGTCTTCAACGGCCTGGACAACTGGAGCTACGTCTTCACCGACTATCCGCTCTTCTGGCCGGCCATGCGCAACACCCTGTGGCTGGTCGTGGTCATGGTGAGCTGCCGGGTCGTCTTCGGCCTCGGCGTCGGGCTGCTCGTCACCCGGGTCAAGACCGGCGCCGGCCTCTTCCGGACCCTGTTCTACCTGCCCTACCTGGCCCCGCCCGTGGCCGCCACCCTCGCCTTCGTCTTCCTCCTCAACCCCGGCACGGGCCCGGTCAACACCCTGCTGGACGCCGCGGGGCTGCCCGCGCCCGGCTGGTTCACCGACGCCGGCTGGTCCAAGCCCGCGCTCACCGCCCTCGCGGTGTGGGGCACCGGCGACCTGATGGTGATCTTCATGGCCGCGCTGCTCGACGTACCGAAGGAGCAGTACGAGGCCGCCGAGCTGGACGGCGCCGGGGCCTGGGCCCGCTTCCGGCACATCACCCTGCCGAACATCTCCCCCGTCGTGCTGTTCGCCGTGGTCACCGGGGTCATCCAGGCCATGCAGTACTACACGCAGCCGACGGTCGCCTCGAAGGCCGCCGCCGGGATCATCGGCGGCTCCGGCCAGCAGACCGAGCCCGGCTACCCCGGCAGGTCCACGCTGACCCTCCCCCAGACCGTCTACCACCTCGGCTTCCAGCGCTTCGACTACGGCTCCGCCTGCGTCCTGGCCCTGGTGCTGTTCGCCCTCTCCATGGCGTGCACCGCGCTCCTGATGCGCCGCCGCGGCGGACTGGCCGGAGCGGGTGACTGACATGGCCGACATGCGCGCACACCGCCGCACAGCCGTACTGCACTGGGTCGGGGTGCACTCCCTGGCCGTCGCCGCCGCCCTGTTCTTCGTCCTCCCCTTCGTCTTCCTCCTCCTCACCTCCCTGATGAGCGACCAGCAGGCACTCACCCGCGAGCTGTGGCCGCGCACCTGGGAATGGGGCAACTACGCGCAGGTCTGGCACACCCCCGGCTTCCTGACCTGGTGGCGCAACACCCTGCTGTACGCCGGGCTGGGGACCGTGCTGACCGTGGTGTCCTCGGTACCCGTCGCCTACGCCCTCGCCAAGTTCCGCTTCCGCGGACGGCGGCTCGCGCTGCTCCTGGTGATCGCCACGATGATGCTGCCACCCCAGGTGGTCGTCATCCCCATGTACCTCTTCTGGGCGAAGCAGCTCGACCTGTCCGGCACCCTGTGGCCGCTGATCGTGCCCCTGGCCTTCGGCGACGCGTTCGCGATCTTCCTGCTGCGGCAGTTCCTGCTGACCATCCCCGACGAGTACCTCGACGCGGCCCGCGTCGACGGCTGCGGCGAGGTCCGCACCCTGCTGCGCGTCGTCCTGCCCATGGCGAAGCCGGGGATCGCGGCCGTCGCCCTGTTCCAGTTCTTCTACGCCTGGAACGACTACTTCGGCCCGCAGATCTACGCCTCCGACAACCCGGCCGCCTGGACCCTCAGCTACGGCCTGGAGTCCTTCAAGGGGGCGCACCACACCAACTGGAACCTGACCATGGCGGCGACGGTGCTCGTCATGGCCCCGGTGATCGTCCTCTTCTTCTTCGCCCAGAAGGCGTTCGTCGAGGGAGTCACCCTGACCGGAGTGAAAGGCTGATCCCGATGAAACTCGCAGTGGTGGGCGGCGGTTCCACCTACACGCCCGAACTGGCCGACGGCTTCGCACGGCTGCGCGACACCCTGCCCGTCAGCGAACTCGTCCTGGTCGACCCGGCCGCCGAACGGCTTGAGCTGGTCGGCGGCCTGGCCCGGCGGATCTTCGCCCGCCAGGGCCACCCGGGGCGCGTCACCACCACCTCCGACCTGGGCGCGGGCGTCGCCGGCGCCGACGCGGTACTGCTACAGCTGCGCGTCGGCGGGCAGGCAGCCCGGCTCCAGGACGAGACGTGGCCGCTGGAGTGCGGCTGCGTCGGCCAGGAGACCACCGGCGCGGGCGGGCTCGCCAAGGCCCTGCGGACCGTACCGGTGGTCCTCGACATCGCCGAACGGGTCCGCCGGGCCGCGCCCGACGCCTGGATCATCGACTTCACCAACCCGGTCGGGATCGTCACCCGGGCCCTGCTCCGGGCCGGGCACAAGGCCGTCGGGCTGTGCAACGTCGCCATCGGCTTCCAGCGCAAGTTCGCGGCGCTGCTGGACGTGGCGCCCGCCGAGGTCCACCTCGACCACGTCGGCCTCAACCACCTGACCTGGGAGCTCGGTGTCCGGCTCGGCGGCCCGGACGGCACCGACGTGCTGCCGCGGCTGCTGACCGAGCACGGGGACGCCGTCGCCGCCGACCTGCACCTGCCCCGGGCGCTGCTGGACCGGCTCGGCGCGGTGCCCTCGTACTACCTGCGCTACTTCTACGCCCACGACGAGGTGGTCCGGGAACTCGGCGCGAAGCCCTCGCGGGCCGCCGAGGTCGCCGCGATGGAGCGGGAACTCCTCGCCCTGTACGCCGACCCCGCGCTCGACGAGAAGCCCGCACTGCTGGCCAAGCGGGGCGGGGCCTTCTACTCCGAGGCCGCCGTGGACCTCGCGGCGGCCCTGCTGGGCGGCGGCGGGCCCTGCGTCCAGGTCGTCAACACCCGCAACGGCGGCACCCTGCCGTTCCTGGCGGACGACGCCGTGATCGAGGTGCAGGCACGGGTCGACGGAGGCGGCCCGGTACCGCTGCCCGCGCCCCGGCTCGACCCCCTGTACGCCGGGCTGGTCGCGCACGTCACCGCGTACGAGGACCTCGCCCTGGACGCGGCCCTGCGCGGCGGGCGCGAGCGGGTCTCCAGGGCCCTGCTGGCCCATCCGCTGGTCGGACAGTACGACCTCGCCGAGAAGCTCGCCGACCGGCTCCTCGCGCACAACAAGGAGCACCTGCCGTGGGCGTAGCCGTCCCGCCCGCCTGCGCCGTCGTCGCGATCGACGCGGGCAACAGCAAGACCGACGCCGCGCTGGTCGCCGCCGACGGCACCGTCCTCGGCACCGGGCGCGCCGGGGGCTTCCAGCCGCCCGTGACCGGTGTGGAGGCCGCCGTCGACGTCCTCGCGGAGGCGGTGGCCGGGGCGGCGGCGGCCGCCGGGCTGCCCGGGGTGCCGCGCGCGGCCCGGGTCTCGGCCTGTCTGGCCAACGCCGACCTGCCGGTGGAGGAGCGCCGGCTCACCGAGGCGGTGGCGGCGCGGGGCTGGGGCGCGGCCACCGAGGTGCGCAACGACACCTTCGCGATCCTGCGGGCGGGCGCGGACGGCCCGCTGGGGGTCGCCGTGGTCTGCGGGGCGGGCATCAACTGCGTGGGCATGCTGCCCGACGGGCGGACCGCCCGCTTCGCCGCCCTCGGGCAGATCTCCGGGGACTGGGGCGGCGGGGGCGGCCTGGCGCAGGAGGCCCTGTGGTGGGCGGCCCGCGCCGAGGACGGGCGGGGCGGTCCGACGGCCCTGGCGGCGGCGCTGCCGGGGCACTTCGGTCTGGCTTCGATGGCGGCGCTGATCGAGGCGCTGCACCTGGGCGGGCTGGACCGGGGGCGGCTGCACGAGCTGGTGCCGGTGCTGTTCGCGGTGGCGGGGGCGGGCGACGCGGTGGCGGCGGCGCTGGTGGAGCGGCAGGCCGAGGAGGTGGTGGCGCTGGCGGCGGTGGCGCTGGAGCGGCTCGGCCTGCTGGGGCGGGAGGCGCCGGTGCTGCTGGGCGGCGGTGTGCTGGCGGCCGGGCACCGGGGGCTGAACGGCCGGATCGGGGAACTGCTGGCCGCCCGCGCGCCCCTGGCCCGGCCCTCGGTGGTCACGGCCCCGCCGGTGCTGGGCGCGGCCCTGCTGGGCCTGGACGCGCTGGGTGCGCCGGCCCGGGCGATGGCGAGGCTGCGTGCCCGGTTCGAGTGAACCCGGGGCGCGGGCGGGCGTCTCAGGAACCACGGGGACCGCTGCGGCGTATTGACGGTGAAGGGTGACGGGGGAACGGCCGGGGGCAGGAGCCGGGGGCGGCGGCCGGAGGTCCGTGAGGGGGTCCGGGAGGGGGATCGTCCAAGATCGGGCACCGGGTGCTGTGGTCGGGCGCCGCTACGGCCATACTGCTGCGGAGCAGAGGGACCGAGGGGGAGGTCACGGTGGCCATCACGACACGCGCGTCCGCGCCCGGGGGCGGTACCTCCGGGGCGCCCGCCGGGCCGGGCGGGAGACCGTCCGCGCCGCCGGGGCGCAGTACGGCCTGGGCCGAGGGCGTGGAGCGGGTGCGCGCCGCGGCGACGACCGAGCCGGGCCGGCTGCGGATCATCGGCGCGGTGCTGGCCGCCCTGGTCGTGCTGTTCGGCGCGGTGGCGGTGTGGGAGGTGGCCGGCCGGGTCACCGCCGCGGAGGACGTGGTGGGCCGCAGCCAGCCGCTGAGCGCGGACGCCGCGAGCATCTACCGCTCCCTCGCCGACGCCGACACGGCCTCCTCCAGCGGTTTCCTCGCGGGTGCCCAGGAGCCCCGGGAGGTCCGCCGGCGCTACGAGAAGGACATCGCGAACGCCTCCCGGCTGCTGGTGAGCGCGGCGGCCAACACCGGGGCCGGCGGGGAGTCCCGCAAGGAGATCGCGCTGCTCGGCGAGCAGCTGCCCCGGTACACCGGTCTGATCGAGCAGGCCCGCGCCACCAACCGGCAGGGCCTGCCGCTGGGCGGCGCCTACCTGCGCTACGCCAACGAGCAGATGAGCACGGTGCTGCTGCCCGCCGCGCAGCGGCTGTACGAGGCGGAGACGGGCCGGCTGTACACGGACTACGACGAGGCCCGGTCCTGGCCGGTGGCGGCGACGGGCGCGGGCGTGCTCGCGCTGGGCGCCCTGGTGTGGGCGCAGCGGCGCAACTACCGTCGTACCAACCGGGTCTTCAACCACGGGCTGCTGGCGGCGACGGCCGCGGCGTCGGTGGTGCTGCTGTGGCTGACGGTGGGGCAGTCGGTCGCGCGGGCGGGGCTGGGCGAGGCCCGGGCCGAGGGGCAGGAGTCCCTGAAGGTGCTCAACGACGCGCGGATCGCCTCGCTCCAGGCGCGGGCGAACGAGAACCTGACGCTGATCGCGCGGGGTGCCGTACTGGCCGAGGACAAGAAGTCCGACAAGTACGACGTGGACTACGAGAAGAACATGAAGCAGCTCGACGCCGGTCTGGCGCGGGCGCTGCGGCTGGCCGACGACGCGAGCGGCCGGGAGCCGGTCTCGAAGGCCGTCGAGGGCGTGGCGCAGTGGAAGCAGCGGCACGCGGCGGCCCGGGACGCCGACGTGAAGGGCGACTACGAGCAGGCGCTGCCGCAGGTCATCGGGGACGCGCGGCACAAGGACAGCAGCGGGGCCTCGTTCGACACGGTGGACGCCTCCCTGGAGCGGGCCGTGGCCCATGAGCAGAAGCAGTTCACCCTGGCCGCCCGGGACGGGCTCGGCGCGCTGGGCGGCCTGCTGACGGGCTCGGCGGTGCTGGCGGTCGCCGGCGCGGCGGCGGCCCTCCTCGGCATCGGCCGCAGGCTTTCGGAGTACAGGTGAGATCGATGCGGATACGAGGCACACGGGTGCGGCGCGCGGCGGACCGGCTGCGGGGCTGGGGCGGGGTCAGCGCGATGGCCGCGGCCTGCGCGGTGACGGCCGCGGCGGTGCTGCTGCCGCTGGCCGGGTCCGCGCCGTCCGGCGGCTCCGCGGTGGTCCGCGACCCGGCGTCGGTGGCGGTGCTCCCGTACGCGCCGGCCGACACCTGTCAGGACCCGGAGGCCAGTCTGCGCCCGTCGGGGCTGGACGGCCCGGCGATCGAGCGGATCCGCAAGGCGGGCAAGCTCGTGGCGGGCGTGGACCAGAACAGCTTCAAGTGGGGCTACCGCAATCCCGACGGCCACCTGGACGGTTTCGACATCGACCTGGTCAAGGCGATAGCGAAGGACATCCTGGGCAACGAGGACCTGGTGATCTACCGGGCGATCCCGACCAGTCAGCGCGTCCCGGCGCTCCAGGAGGGCCGGGTCGACATCGTGGTGCGGACCATGACGATCAACTGCAAGCGGCTGGAGGACGTCGCGTTCTCGACGGCCTACTTCGAGGCGGGCCAGCAGGTGCTGGCGCCCAAGGGTTCGCCGATCACCGGCTACGACGCCTCGCTGAAGGGCCGCCGGATCTGCACGGCGACCGGTTCGACGGCGGAGGCGGCCCTGAAGTCCCAGTCGTACGGGTCGGTCGGGGTGTCGGTGGCGAACCAGCTGGACTGCCTGGTGCGGCTGCAGCTGGGCGAGGTGGACGGGATCATCACGGACAACGCGCTGGCCGCCGGGCAGGCGGCGCAGGACCCGTCGGTGCAGCTGGTCGGGGCGCCGTTCACCCGCGAGCTCTACGGGGTGGCGATGAACAAGGACGCCTCCGACCTGGTGCGCCGGGTGAACAAGGTGCTGGAGAACTACCGGGCGGGCGGTGACCAGAGCCCGTGGGCGACCTCGTACCGCAAGCACTTCGAGGACGTCCTGCCGAGGGCGAGCGTGCCGCCGGCGCCCAAGTACCGGGACGGCTGAGGCCCATGGCGGATTCGGAGCGGTACGTGAGCGAGCGGGGCGGACTTCATGCGGGCGGGGACCGGGCGGGCGGCTTCCGTGCCGGGCGGCCGTGGCCGGGGGCCGCGGTGATGGACCGGGACGACGTGGACCGTGCGCTGGCCCGTCTGGGCGCGGAGCACGAGGCCGTGGAGACGTCCCTGCTCGCGCTCCAGGACCACGCGGGCCGGCGCCTGCTGGAGGGCGCCGCGCTGAGCGGGGTCACCAAGGAGCGGTGGGCCGCCGCGGACGCGGCGGTGACCCGGCTGTGGACGTACTTCGACGCGTACAGCGGGGCGCTCGACGCGGCCCGGGAGATCCGCGAGCGGCGCCGCTGGCCGAGCCGGGAGGACCTGGCGGAGCTGACGGAGCGGCTGCGCGGCCCGGGGGTGACGATCGCCGGGGCCGGCGCGGAGGGCGTCGCGCTGGCGGAGCGCTTCTCGCTGGCCGAGCTGGTGTCGCGGATGAACGAGCTGTACGCGGCCTCCCTGGACGTGGTGGTCGCCGCCGACGCGGTGTGGTCGGCGCTGCCCGCGCGGATCGACCTGCTCGCCGCCGAGCTGCACCGGACGCGTTCGCTGGCGCACTCGGTGGGGGTCCGGCCGGGCGAGCACCCTTCGGGGGACGACCTGGAGGAGATCACCGCCGAGCTGGCGGAGCTGCGGCGGGCGGTGATCGCCGACCCGCTCGCCTTCTGGGTGCCGGTGGCGGGGAGTTCCGCCCCGGGCGGGGGCCGTCCGGACACCGCCCGCTACGACCGGGCGGCGCGCGCGCTGGACGACGTACGCCGGGAGGTCGAGGCGGTCCTGACGGTGCGGCAGGACGCGGAGCAGCGGCTGATCGCGGTGCGGGACCTGCTGTCGCGGGCGGACCGGACCCTGGCGGAGGCGCGTACGGCGCGCGGCGAGGTGCTGGCGAAGATCGCGGCGTCGGAGGTGCCGGCGGTCAGCGGCCCGCCGACTGCCCTGCAGGAGCAGCTGGCGGCGGCCGCCGAGTACCGGCGGCAGTCGCAGTGGCACCGGCTGTCCCCGCTGCTCGACGCGCTGGAGGACCGGGCCGAGGAGGAACTGCGGCGGGCCCGTGAATCGTTGACCGCGGTGACGGCGCCGCTGGCGGTCCGGGCGGAGCTGCGCGGGCGGCTCGACGCGTACAAGGCGAAGGCGGCCCGGCACGGCCTGGCGGAGGACCCGTTGCTGACCGAGCGGTACGACGCGGCCCGGCGGATGCTGTGGAGCGCGCCCTGCGACCTGCGGGCCGCCGAGCAGGCGGTGTGGCGCTACCAGCAGGCGACGGCGGAGGCGCTGGCCCCGCAGGACCACCGGCCCGGACGGCCGGGAGAGGAGGAGGCATGAGCCTGATCGGATCGCCCTGCCTTCGTCCGGGCTGCCCGGGGTCGTACGAGGACATGGGCGGCGGCGAGGTCTACTGCGACACCTGCGGGCTCGCCCCGGTGGGAGCGGTCGCGGCGGGCGCGGAGGAGCTGGTGTCGCCTCCGACGGGGATGACGAGCGCCGCCCGGCAGGGCGACTCGCGGGGTTCGGCGGGTTCGCGCGGTTCGGGGCGTTCCTCGGCGTCGGCCCGCTCCTCGCGGTCCTCGCGGTCCTCGTCCTCGCGGCGTTCGGTGTCGGGGCGGCTGTCGCGCGCGCTGTCCGGTTCGGGGTCCACCCGGTCGGTCTCGGTGCGCAGTTCGGGCTCGTCGGCGTCCTCGTCGGGGCGCGGCCGGCTGGGCGCGGGGCTGGTCAGCGTCCCGGAGGTGCCGCGTCCGGATCCTTCGGCGGCGGTGCTGGAGAACCCGGAGGTGCCGGAGCGCAAGCGGTTCTGCTCGCGCTCGGACTGCGGGGCGCCGGTGGGCCGGGCGCGCGGCGACCGGCCGGGGCGCACGGAGGGCTTCTGCACCAAGTGCGGGCACCCTTACTCGTTCGTGCCGAAGCTGCGCGCCGGGGACGTGGTGCACGGCCAGTACGAGGTGGCGGGCTGTCTCGCGCACGGCGGGCTCGGCTGGGTCTACCTGGCGGTGGACCGGGCGGTGTCGGACCGGTGGGTGGTGCTCAAGGGCCTGCTCGACACCGGGGACCAGGACGCGATGGAGGCGGCGATCTCCGAGCGGCGCTTCCTCGCGGAGATCGAGCACTCGAACATCGTGCGGATCTACAACTTCGTGGAGCACCTGGACCAGCGGACGGGTTCGCTGGACGGGTACATCGTCATGGAGTACGTGGGCGGCAAGTCGCTGAAGGAGATCGCCAACGAGCGGCGGCGGCCGGACGGCCGGCGCGACCCGCTGCCGGTGGAGCAGGCGTGCGCGTACGGGATCGAGGCCCTGGAGGCGCTCGGGCACCTGCACAGCCGGAACCTGCTGTACTGCGACTTCAAGGTCGACAACGCGATCCAGCAGCAGGACCAGCTGAAGCTGATCGACATGGGCGCGGTGCGGCGGATGGACGACGAGGAGTCGGCCATCTACGGCACGGTGGGCTACCAGGCACCGGAGGTGGCGGAGCTGGGGCCCTCGGTGGCCTCGGACCTGTACACGGTGGCGCGCACGCTGGCGGTGCTGACGTTCGACTTCCAGGGCTACACGAACGTGTTCGTGGACTCGCTGCCCGATCCTGAGCACATCGAGGTGTTCCAGCGGTACGAGTCCTTCTACCGGCTGCTGGTGCGGGCCACGGATCCGGATCCGGGGCGGCGTTTCGCGTCGGCGCAGGAGATGGCCGACCAGCTGACGGGGGTGCTGCGGGAGGTCGTGGCGCTGCAGACGGGGCGGCCGCGGCCGTGGCTGTCGACCCTGTTCGGGCCGGAGCTGCGGGTTCCGGACACGGAGTTGTACGCGGACGCGGCCGGGGCGGAGGTGTCCCGGCTGGGTGTGCGGGCGGTGGCCCCCCGGCGGGGCGGGTCCCTCTTCGGGCGGCGCTCCGGCGGGGCGGGTGCGGCGGGTGCCGTGCCGACCGGTGCCGCGGCGGCCGTGCCTGCCGGTGCTGCGGCGGCTACCTCCGGCGGCGGGGGCGTCGCCGGCGGCGGGACCGTGGCCCCGGGTGTGGCCGGGGGCGCCGGTGCGGCCGGGAGCGGGGCGGCGTACGCGGGTGCGGCCGGGGCCGAGGCGGCCGCCGCCGGGGCCGTTGCGCCCGCCGGGCGGGGGGCGTTGCCCTCGCTCGGGACCACCGCCACGCACGTCGCCGGGGCCCCCGTGCCCGGGCCGCGGCACGCCGCGCCGGCGCCCGCGCAGGCGTTCGCGCCGCTGGCGGTGGCCCGTACGCCCGTACCGGCGGCGGCGGGGCTTGCCGTGCTCGACGCCCGTGACACCGCCCTCGCCCTGCCGGTCCCGCTGGTGGACCCGGCCGACCCCAATGCCGGGTTCCTCGCCGGACTCCTCGCTTCCGCGCCCGCCGACCTGCTCGGCGCCCTGGCCGCGGCCCCGGCCGACTCCGCCGAGCTGAGGCTCCGCGAGCTGCGCGCCCGGCTCGAACTGGGCGAACTGGCCGTGGCCGGCGAGGCCCTGGCCGAGCTGGAGGCCCGCCATCCGGACGACTGGCGGGTGGTGTGGGCGCGCGGGATCGCCTCCCTGGCCACCGGGGACGACGAGATAGCGGCCCTGTCCTTCGACGCCGTCTACGACGCCTTCCCGGGCGAGCCGGCTCCGAAGCTGGCGCTCGGGCTGTGCGCCGAGGTCCTGGGCCAGCTGGACAACGCCGCCGAGTACTACCGGCTCGTCTGGATCACCGATCCGGGCTTCGTCAGCGCGGCGTTCGGGCTGGCCCGGGTCCAACTGGCCGCCGGCGACCGGGAAGCGGCGGTGGGCACCCTGGAATCGGTACCGGAGGCGTCGATCCACTACACCGCCGCACGGGTGGCGGCGGTACGGGCACGCCTGCGCGACCGGTCCCCGGACGAGGAGCTGCTGGCCGATCTGGTGGCTGCTTCCGGCCAGGTGGAGGCGCTGCGGCGGTTCGGCCTGGACCCGGAGCGGCAGGAGCGGCTGACGACGGAGGTTCTGGGCTCCGCCCTGGACTGGGTACTGTCGGGTAGCCGGGGTGCCGACCCCGGCCGGACCTCGCTGCTCGGCAGTCAACTGGACGAGCGGGGGCTGCGCTTCGGCCTGGAACGCTCCTACCGTGTCCTCGCCCGGCTGGCGCAGCGGGGCGAGGAGCGGATCGAACTGGTGGAACGGGCAAACCGTTTCCGTCCCCGGACGTGGGTGTGAGTGATGTCGATGCATCGGCCGTCGGGCTGCCCCAGCTGCGCGGAACCCCTGGAAGAGGGTGACCGTTTCTGCGGGGTGTGCGGATACGCCCTCTCCGCCGCTCCCCCGGACGCGGACCCCACCCCGACCCTCCCGGTCACCCCGACCGCGGGCGCGACGGGCCGGGCCGGTCACGAACCCCCGTCCGCCCCGCCGCCGGCACCGGCCCCCGCGCCGCCGGCCGCGGCCCCGGCGCCACCGGTTCCGGCGGCGGCTCCGGTTCCGCCTGCCCAGGTCCCGGCTCCGGCTGTGCCCCCGGCACCGGCGGCCGCGCCACAGACTCCTCCGGCCCCGGCCCCGGCCCATCCTGCCGCGCCGTCGGGGGCCGCGGCTCCCGTGACCGCGCCCGGCTGGGAGCCCGGGTACGGGGCCCCGGCGGGCGGGGCCCCCGACGCGCCCGGCGCCGAGGCCGTGCCCGCCCCGGTCCCGGCCGCGGCCGCGTACTCCGCCTCCGCCCCCGGCTACGGCGGGACCCCGGCCGGGTACGGCGTGCCCGCGCCCGGCTGGGAGGGCGAGCCCGGCCCGGACGCCCCCTGGGCCTCCGCCGGCGCCGGCCCCGACGGCCCGCACGAGGACCCGTACGCCCCGGCCGCGCCCCCGCAGAACACCGCCACCGGAAGCGGGGAGGCGCTCGCCGCCGCCCCGCAGGGCGAGGGCCGGACCTGCGTCGCCTGCCGCGCCGGGCACGTGGACACCGACGGGTACTGCGAGCACTGCGGCCACGCGCAGCCCCGCGAACGGGACCACCTGGAGGAGGAGCTCTGCAGCGTCGCGGCCGTCAGCGACCGCGGCCTGCGGCACCACCGCAACGAGGACTCCTTCGCCGTCTCGGCCACCGCCCTGCCCGACGGCTCCGCCGCGACCGTCGCCATCGTCTGCGACGGCGTCTCCTCCGCCAGCCGCCCCGACGAGGCGTCGGCCGCCGCCGCCGGCGCCGCCAACGAGGCGCTCCTGGAGGCCCTTCCGCGCGGCGCCGACCCGGTGGAGGCCATGCACGGGGCGATCCTCGCGGCGGCCGCCGCGGTGACCGCGCTCGCCCCGCCCACCCCCGGCGCGCAGAACGCCCCCGCCTGCACGCTGGTCGGAGCCGTCGTCAGCGGCGGCGTGCTGACCATCGGCTGGGTCGGCGACAGCCGCGCCTACTGGGTGCCGGACGACCGCGCCGCCCTGTCCCGCCGGCTCACCGAGGACGACTCCTGGGCCGCGCAGATGGTCGCGGCTGGCCTGATGGGCGAGGCCGAGGCCTACGCCGACGTCCGGGCCCACGCCATCACCGGCTGGCTCGGCGCCGACGCGTACGACCTCGAACCGCACACCGCCAGCTTCAGACCGGACCACCCCGGCGTGGTGGTCGTCTGCACGGACGGCCTGTGGAACTACGCCGAGTCCGCGCGGGAGATGGCGCAGGTCCTGCCCGCGGACGCCGCGGACCGGCCGCTGCACAGCGCGCAGGTCCTGGTCGGGCACGCCCTGGACGGGGGCGGCCATGACAACATCACCGTCGCCGTCGTGCCCTTCGCGGGCCCGGCGGAGCCCCACGCCCAGACCGGAGCGGAAGCCGGAGCGGAGCCCGAAGCGGAACCGCAGGCCCGCCCCCGGGCCTGAGCACGCACCACCCCAGCCGGCCCGGAGGAGGAGACCGACCGATGGCGAACTTCGCCAAGCCGAGCGCACCCCGCTTCAGCGTGGAGGTGTACCAGAACGAGTTCCTGCCCGAGGGCGGGCGGGACGTGCACGCCATCGTGACGGTCACCTCCACCGGCGGAGCCACGGCCACCGCCGCGCACGCGCCCGGCGGCCAGGACGCGGCCGTCGTGATCATGGTGGACTGCTCCGGTTCCATGGAGTACCCGCCGGACAAGATGCGCGGCGCCCGCGAGGCCACCGCCGCCGCCATCGACACCCTTCGCGACGGCACCGCCTTCGCCGTGATCGCCGGGACGCACGAGGCCCGGGAGGTCTACCCCGGCCAGGGCGGCCTCGCCACCGCCGGACCCGCCACCCGCGCCCAGGCCAAGGAGGCCCTGCGCGGCCTGCGGTCGGGCGGCGGCACGGCCATCGGCACCTGGCTGCGGCTCGCCGACGGCCTGCTGCGCCGCACCCCGGCGACGATCCGGCACGGCATCCTGCTCACCGACGGCCGCAACGAGCACGAGGACCCGGCCGTGCTGCGCGCCACCCTCGACGCCTGCGCCGGCCGCTTCACCTGCGACGCCCGCGGGGTGGGCACGGACTGGGAGGTGAAGGAGGTCACCGGCATCGCGAGCGCGCTGCTCGGCTCCGCCGACATCGTCGCCGATCCGGCCCACCTCGCCGAGGAC